>NZ_JBYOJP010000005.1:0-441870 GCF_057798975.1 Cupriavidus sp. 21MJTG02-4
TCGACATCGACAACGTCATGCGCGAGCAAGCGGGCTTCCGCATGGGGCCATTCGAGCTGATGGACCTGACCGGGCTCGATGTGTCGCACCCGGTGATGGAATCGATCTACAACCAGTTCTACCAGGAGCCGCGCTACCGCCCGTCGCCGATCACGGCGATCCGCTCGGTCGGCGGGCTGGTCGGGCGCAAGGCCGGCGCGGGCTTCTACCGCTACGTGGATGGCCAGAAGCAGATCCCGGCCACGGCCGCGGTTCCGTCGGCACGACCGGCCAGCGTGTGGGTCAGCCGCGCCAGCGAGCGTGGCCATGCCATGGTGACCAAGCTGCTCGGCGCACTTGGTATCACGCCCGAGAGCGGTGAGCAGCCGTCCGCCGATGCGCTGATCGTCGTCACGCCGCTGGGCCTCGACGCCACCACCACCGCGCTCCGGCAAGGCCTGGACGCCTCGCGCACGGTGGCCATCGACACGCTGCTGCCCTTCGAGGCCACCAGGCGCCGCACGCTGATGACCACGCCCGCCACCGGCGCCGCCGCGCGCGACGCCGCGCATGGCCTGTTCGCCAGCGACGGCGTGCCGGTCACGGTGATCCGCGACTCGGCCGGCTTCATTGCCCAGCGCGTGCTCTGCTGCATCATCAACATCGCCAGCGATATCGCGCAGCAACGCATTGCCTCGCCGGCGGACATCGACCTGGCCGTGAACCTTGGCCTGGGCTACCCCAAGGGTCCGCTGGCCCTGGGCGATGCCGTGGGTCCGCAACTGGTGCTGGAGACCTTGCGCAATATGGAAGCGCTGACCGGCGACATGCGCTACCGCCCGAGCCCGTGGCTGTGGCGCCGTGCGGGCCTGGGCCTGTCGCTGCTGGCCGAAGAGAACTGAGGAGCCTCGGCTCCCCCGCCCCCGCCCCCGCAATACCCGAGGCTGCCCATGACCGCGCAACTGCTTTCTTCCCGCGTCGACTCGACGCTGGTACTGACCATCTCCAACCCGGAAGCGCGCAACGCGCTGCATCCGGACATCTACGCCGCTTCGTTCGAGGTGCTGAACGCCGCCGCCAGCGATGATTCGCTACGCGCGGTCATCATCACCGGCGCCGACGGCATCTTCTGCGCCGGCGGCAACCTGAACCGGCTGCTCGGCAACCGCTCGAAGCCACCCGAAGTCCAGGCGGAGAGCATCGAGACACTGAACCACTGGATCGAGACGCTGCACGCGTTCCCCAAGCCGGTTATCGCGGCAGTGGAAGGCGCGGCTGCCGGCGCGGGCTTCTCGGTGGTGCTGGCCTGCGATTTCGTGGTGGCCGCGAGCGATGCCAAGTTCGTCATGGCCTACGTCAAGGTCGGCCTGACGCCCGATGGCGGCGGCTCGTATGAACTGGCGCGCGCGCTGCCGCGTGCCCTGGCCAGCGAGCTGATGATGGAAGGCAAGCCTGTCGATGCCGCCAGGCTCGCGCAGTTCGGCATGGTCAACCGCGTGGTGCCGCCGGGCCAGGCACTGACCGAAGCGCTGCAGCTGGCCGAGGGGCTGGCCGTGCAGTCGCCGCATGCGGTCGGCCGCATCAAGGGCCTGATCAACCATGCGGCGGCAGCCTCGCTGACGGAACACCTTGCGGCCGAGCGCGACAATTTCGTGGCGGCCCTGCATCATCCGGATGGCGGCGAAGGCATTGGCGCCTTCCTGGAAAAGCGCAAGCCGCGCTACCGCTGAAGGTTGCCTTGATCACCGCGGCGCTTTGCGCCGCCGCAGCCAGCCCGCGCAAGACGGGCCTGCCCGAATGATGGGAGACATGCATGGAATTGCCGCCGTCCTCGCGCCGCCGCATCTACCTGATGCGCCATGGCGCCGTCTCATACTTCGATGAAGGCGGCCGTCCCGCGCTGCCCGAGATGGTGCCGCTCAACGAGACCGGCCGCATGCAGGCCACCGCCGCCGGGCGCGCGTTCGCGGCCGAGGGAATACGCTTCGACCGCGTCATCGTCAGCGACCTGCCCCGCACCGTTGAAACCGCCGAACTCGTGCTGGCCGAACTCCCCGACATGCAGGACGTACAGCCCGAAGTCTGGCCCGATCTCCGGGAGATCCGTGGCGGCGACCTGTCGGCCATTGCTACCGAGGCCCTGCGCGACGCCTTCGTCGGCGCGTTCGAAGGTGAAGTGCCCGAGGACAAGCGCTTCCTGAACGGCGAGACCATCGGCCAGTTTCTCGACCGCGTCCTGCCTGCCCTGCAACGGCTGCGCGACGACCCGGGCTGGGATACGGTGCTGCTGGTGCTGCATGGCGGCACCAATCGCGCGATCCTGTCGCAGGCCATCACCTGCGGGCGGCGCGTGTTCTTTGGCTCGCTGCTGCAGACCGCGGGTTGCATCAATGTGCTCGACATGGGCGACGATCCGCTCGACTGGGTCGTGCGCATGACCAACTATTCGCCGCCTACGCCTGTGCATAGCGGCTCGCGCCACACCACCATGGAAGTCCTGCTGCACCAGTACCTGCGCGGACGGCAGCCCCCTGCCTGAGGTGCCGGCCCGCACACCGAACGTCATACCCTCATACCCGATAGCACCAGAACATCACCGGAGACAGCATGAGCAGCAACGTATCGCACTTCGAAGGCACGCGCCCCGTGGCGGATCAGCAGCGTTTTGACATCGCCGGGCTGGAAGCCTGGATGCGCCAGCATGTGGAAGGCTTTGCCGGCCCGCTGAGCGTGGAGCAGTTCAAGGGCGGCCAGTCCAACCCGACCTTCAAGCTCGTCACGCCGGGCCAGACCTACGTGATGCGCGCCAAGCCCGGCCCCAAGAGCAAGCTGCTGCCGTCGGCCCATGCGATCGAGCGCGAGTACCGCGTGATGGCCGCACTGGCTGGCACCGACGTGCCGGTCGCGAAGATGTATGCGCTGTGCGAGGACGAATCGGTGATCGGCCGCGCCTTCTACATCATGGAGTTTGTCAGCGGCCGCGTGCTGTGGGACCAGTCGCTGCCGGACATGACGCCGACCGAACGCACCGCCATCTACGACGAGATGAACCGCGTGATCTCGGCCATGCACAGCGTCAACTACCAGGCCATCGGGCTGGGCGACTACGGCAAGCCCGGCAACTACTTCCAGCGCCAGATCGAGCGCTGGAGCAAGCAGTACAAGCTGTCGGAGACCGAGTCGATTCCGGCCATGGATGCACTGATGGACTGGCTGCCGCAGCATATTCCGCAGGAAGACGCCGACCTCACCTGCATCGTCCACGGCGACTACCGCCTCGACAACCTGATGTTCCACCCGACCGAGCCGCGCGTGCTGGCCGTGCTTGACTGGGAACTGTCGACGCTGGGCCACCCGATGGCCGACTTCGGCTACCACTGCATGAGCTGGCATATCGCGCCGGGGCAGTTCCGCGGCATCGCGGGCCTGGACCATGCCGCGCTGGGCATCCCCGATGAGGCCGCCTATCGCCGCCTGTACGAGCAGCGTACCGGCCGCCCCATCACCGGCGACTGGAATTTCTACCTGGCCTTCAGCATGTTCCGCATCGCCGGCATCCTGCAGGGCATCATGAAACGCGTGGTGGATGGGACGGCTGCCTCGGCGCAGGCGCTCGACGCCGGCAAACGTGCGCGCCCGATGGCGGAGCTCGGCTGGGAATACGCCAAGAAGGCGAAACAATGATCACCTGACCGCCGAGGTCCGCGATTTTGCGGGCCAGCCAAGTCATCAGACAACAACGCGCTACGGCGCGTTGTTCTATTTCTGGCAATGTACCCCGCCACGTTAGGGGGTTACTGCACGCGTCTCAGTATTTCCCCGATGTCAGATTCGCCCAAATCCCTCTACTATGCAAGCCATGTTGTATGACGACTGATAATTAAGCGATTTATGGAGATATTGTATGACCTCTCGCCGCACGTTCCTGCAGCAGGCATCCAGCCTGGCCGCGCTCGGCGCGCTTGGTGGCGCATCCCTGGCGGCTCCGCGCCTCGCTCATGCCGCCGATGCGTGGCCGAATCGCCCGATCCGGCTGATCGTGCCCTACCCGGCCGGCGGCTCGTCGGACATCATCGCGCGCATGATCAGCAAGCAGCTCGGCGAGGCACTGGGACAGCCGATCGTGGTCGACAACCGTCCCGGCGCCAACGGCAACATTGGTGCGGCCATGGCAGCGCAAGGCACAGATAACCACACGCTGCTGCTCTGCGACGTGGGCGCGCTGGCGATCAGCCCGTCCGTGTACACCAAGCTGACGTTCAGTCCGGGCAAGGACCTGAAGGGCGTGGCCATGCTGGCCTATTCGCCGCACCTGCTGGTCGTGCATCCGTCGGTCAAGGTGTCGAACCTGAAGGAACTGGTCGATCTGTCGCAGACGACGCAGCTGAACTTCGCCGTCACGGCCATCGGCAGCGCGCCGCACCTGGCCGGCGTGGCGGTGGCCCAGGCTACCGGCGCAAAGTGGCAGTACGTGCCTTACAAGGGCGGTTCGCAGGCGATAGCCGATACCGTCGGCGGCACCGCCCAGGTGCTGATGAACGGCATGCTGGCCACGCTGCCGCAGGTGCAGGCCGGCAAGCTCAAGCTGATCGCGGTTTCCAAGCGCACGCGCATGCCGCTGGTGGGCCAGACGCCGACCATCGCCGAACAGGGCGTGCCTGGCTTTGAATCCGGCACCTGGCAAGGCATGATGGCGCCGCGCGGCATGCCTGATGCCATCGTGAACCGGGTCAACGCCGAGCTGGTCCGCATCATCCGCTCGCCCGATATCCGCGCGCAACTCGCGGGACAGGGTGCGGAAGTGGTGACGATGACGCCGGCGGAAACCAGCCGCTTCTACCAGACTGAGGAGGCCCGCTGGGCCAAGGTGGTCAAGGCCGCTGGCGTGAAGCTGGACGCCTGACGGTGCCAGCCTGTTGAAGAAAGCCCGATAGAAACAAGAAAGGCGGGACGATGGATCCCGCTTGCTTCATGCCTGCGGCGCTCAGTCCCCGAGCGCGACCCCTTCGCGTCTCGGGTCGGCACCGCCCGCCCGCGGGCCCGTCCGGCGGCGCCCCATCAACCGTCTTCAGCGCGTGGTGAACGACCAGTTCAGGCTGACCGGTTGCGCGCCGAGCTTGCCGCTCACGGCGACGCTGTAGCGCTGGCCGCTGGCCAGCGGCGCCACCGGCGTGCAGATCGCCAGGCCGCGTGCGGCAGCGGACAGTCCGGACGAGCGGCTGTCCACCTTCAGGCAGTCGACGTTGCGGCCCTGCGCGTCGGTGATTGTGAAGCTGTCGGCATCGAACTGCAGCGACGGGTTGATCGCCTGCAGCGACACCGGGTAGCCCAGGGTCTTGCCGTCGTACCCTGGCGCCGGATTGGGGCTTTCCGAGTTGACCCAGCTGGCCGGCACGTCGGCCTGCCCGTCGAACGGATACGCGACCATCTGGCTATCCGTGCCGCCCTTCGATGCGTCGGCAAGATCGACGGTCTGGTAGTAGTAGGCGGCAGTGCCGCCGCCATTGGGGCCCACGCTCTCTGCATAGCCACTGCCGGCAGAGCCGTAGCTGCCCAGCAGCGCGGCGCGGTGGAATGGCGCGTTGATGAGATCCGATACAAGCGAGTCCTTCGGCGACAGCGAAAGCTGTGCGTTGGCGACCGACGTCCACTTATTCGCCGCTGCCACCACCTCTGCGTTGGCATTGGTCGGGTACGCAGCCTGGATACGCGCGTCGGGCGTGGCGCCGGTGTAGCCAGGCTTGCCCGAGACTTCGTCGTGCGTCAGCGTCTGGTTGGCCAGCATGTAGGCCGTGTGGTTCTGTGCCACGTTGTTGAGCGCATCGCGCGCCGCCAGCGGCGGCAGGCCGACCTGTTCGCGCCGGTAGTTGGCATAGCACAGGCCTGCGCTGCGCGCGTCGTCGAGCACGCGATAGTTGCCGACCGCGCTGCCGAGCGCGGGCAGCAGCGTCACGCCGCCCCCGGCCGGCGGCGCAGGCCTGGCGCCGCTGACCGTATAGCAGCCGCCCGTCGTGACTGCCGTGCCCGCAGCCTGGGTCGACGCGCTCTGCCCGGACGGCTGTGCGCCGCCGGCCGCGGCCGTACTGCCGCCATCTCCGTCGCCCCCGCCGCCACAGGCGGCAAGAACCGACAACAGCGCGGCGCCACACAAGGTTCGCAGGCGCAGCGGCTCAGCGCGTGAATGGATTGAAATGGATGCGTGTTCAGCAGGCAGGCGTTTCCCGTTCATCATCTGGATGGTCGTGGTTCTGATGGAGAAACTGCCCGTGGCAGCCCGGCAGGCGGGCGCAGCAGGACATCACCGGAACGCAGGCGCGGGCTTGCGAGGTGACGCCGGGGGCAGACGTGACCCGACGATGGTAGGGAGGGGGTATGCGAGCGTCCAGCCTGCTAACAATGGCTTACGTGTGACCCGTGCGCGCTGCACAGGAAGGCATCAGGCCGCTGGCGCGGACTCCGGCGCGCTGCCGCTGAGTGAGGCCATTACCGTCATCAGCTGCTCGCGCAGCCAGCGGTTGGCGCCGTCGTTTTCACCGCCGGCATGCCAGTACAGATGCAGCTCCAGCGACGGCACCTTGAAGGGCAGCGACAGGATGCGGTTGGCATAGGGTTCGTTGGCGATGCGCGCGTAGCGCAGCGGCAGCGTCGCCAGCAAGTCGGTACAGCTCACCACGCGGCAGGCTGCTGCGTAATGCTGGCAGCGCAGCCTTACGCGGCGCGTCAGCCCCATGCGGTGCAAAGACTGGTCTTCCAGGCCCGCACCGCGCCGCCGCGAGGACACGTGTACATGTTCCGCGGCCAGGTAGCGTTCGAGCGTCAGTTCCTTCTTGACCAGCGGATGGTCTCGGCGCGCCAGCACGACCATCGGGTCCGCCATGAACGGCGCGTGATGGATGGCCGGCGATACCGGCAGCAGGATATCGATAGCGGTATCGATGGTGCCGGCCAGCAGTTCGGATTCCATCTCGCGCCGGTCAAAGCGGATCGCGGCGATCTCCACCTGCGGGGCCGCGGCCGTCACGCGCGCCATCAGCGGCGGCAACAACGTCGATTCCAGCGCGTCGCGCATGCCGATGGTGAAGCGCCGCACGGTGTTGGCTGGATCGAAATGCGGCGTGTCCTGCAGCGTGCGCGCGAAGGACTGCAACGCCGTGCGGATCTCCGACGCGAGCGAGCGCGCCAGCGGCGTCGGTGCCATGCCCTGCCCGCGGCGCTCGAACAGCGGGTCATCGAACAGGCCGCGCAAGCGACCCAGCGCATGGCTCACGGCGGGCTGCGTCAGGTTAAGCTGGCGCGCGGCCGCGGTGATGCTGCCTTCGCTGTAGATGGCGTCGAACACCACAAAGAGATTGAGGTCGATGCGGGATAGCTGCATGGCTGCCATTCTGGCACGGAATGCAGGGCATTGATACTGGCAAATCCAGAAAATTCATTTTTGTTATTACCAAGTTTCGGATAGAGTGCGTTGCATCGGCTCATGCCGCGCCGTGACGTAGCGCACCACCCCTGGTTACGAGGAGACCACATGCAATTCGAATACACGCCGAAGGTCAAGGAGATGCAGGCCAAGCTGCTGGCCTTCTTCGACCAGCACATCTACCCGAACGAAAAGCGCTTCTACGAAGAAATCAACGCCAACCGCCAGGCCGGCAACGCCTGGGTGCCGAGCAAGCTGATCGAGGAACTGAAGCCCAAGGCGCGCGAAGCCGGCCTGTGGAACCTGTTCCTGCCGCGCTCGCCGCGCGCACCGCAAGGCCTGTCGAACCTCGAATACGCAACCCTGTGCGAGATCATGGGCCGGGTGCCCTGGTCGGCCGAGGTCTTCAACTGCGCCGCGCCCGACACCGGCAACATGGAAACCCTGGAACGCTACGCGTCCGAGGCACTGAAGGACCAATGGCTCGAGCCGCTGCTCGCCGGCGAGATCCGCTCGGCCTTCCTGATGACCGAGCCCGCGGTAGCCTCGTCCGATGCCACCAACATCGAATGCCGCATCGAGCGCGACGGCGACCACTACGTGATCAACGGCACCAAGTGGTGGTCGTCGGGCGCCGGCGATCCGCGCTGCAAGGTCTACATCGTGATGGGCAAGACCGATCCGAACGCGGGCCGCCACGAGCAGCAGTCGATGGTCGTGGTGCCGGCCGACACGCCGGGCATCACCATCAAGCGTTTCCTGCCCGTGTTCGGCTATGACGACGCGCCGCACGGCCACATGGAGATCGAACTGAAGAACGTGCGCGTGCCGGTTTCGAACATCCTGCTGGGCGAGGGCCGCGGCTTCGAGATCGCCCAGGGCCGCCTCGGCCCGGGCCGCATCCACCACTGCATGCGCAGCATCGGCGTCGCGGAACGCGCGCTGGAGCTGCTGTGCAAACGCGCCTTGTCGCGCGTGGCGTTCGGCAAGCCGGTCGCCAACCAGGGGGTCACGCAGGAACGCATCGCCGAGGCTCGCTGCGAAATCGAAATGGCCCGCCTGCTCACGCTCAAGGCTGCCTACATGATGGACACCGTGGGCAACAAGGTGGCCAAGGCCGAGATCGCGATGATCAAGGTGGTGGCCCCGAACGTGGCGCTGAAGGTGATCGACTGGGCCATCCAGGTGCACGGCGCCGCCGGCGTGTCGAGCGACTTCCCGCTGGCCAACTGGTGGGCACACCAGCGCACGCTGCGCCTGGCCGATGGTCCGGACGAGGTGCACCGCAACGCCATCGCCAAGCTCGAACTGGCCAAGCACATGGGCATCGACCCGAAGGAAGTGAAGATGCCGGTGGCACGCGGCTTCTGAGCCCGCCCCGGCAGAACTGCCGGGCAGCCCTGCCGGCAGTATGGAAACGCGCAGCCTGTCTGCGCGTTTTTTTCTTCTGTGCTTAAATCGCTCGACCCTTCCCCGGAATTTCGTATTGCAGTCAGGAGACTTCTCGCAATGATCGATGTCTACAGCTGGGCGACGCCCAACGGCCACAAAGTCCATATCATGCTTGAGGAGTGCGGCCTCGAGTACAAGGTCCACCCGGTCAATATCGGCGCGGGCGACCAGTTCGGCGAGGACTTCCTGAGGATCAGCCCGAACAACAAGATCCCCGCCATCGTCGACAGCGACGGCCCGGATGGCGAACCGATCTCGCTGTTCGAGTCCGGCGCCATCCTGCTCTACCTGGCCGGCAAGACCGGCAAGTTCCTGCCCGAAGACGTGCGCGGCAAGTACGAAGCGCTGCAGTGGCTGATGTTCCAGATGGGCGGCGTCGGCCCGATGCTCGGCCAGGCCCACCATTTCCGCATCTACGCGCCGGAAAAGATCGAGTACGCGGTCAACCGCTATACCAATGAGGCCAGGCGCCTGTACGGCGTGATCGACAAGCAGCTCTCGCAACACGATTGGCTGGCTGGCGACCAGTACACGATTGCAGACATCGCCACCTTCCCGTGGCTGCGCAGCTGGCAGAACCAGGGCGTGGAACTCGACGACTATCCGAACCTCAAGCGCTGGTTCAACACCATCGCCGAACGTCCGGCCGTCAAGCGCGGCGTGGAAGTCCTGGCCAATGCGCGCAAACCGCTGCAGGACGACAAGGCGCGCGAAATGCTGTTCGGCGCCACGCAGTACAAGCGTCATTGATGCGCGACTGCCCCGGGCGGCTTTGCATGCCGCCGGGGCGACGCCGCCGCTCAGGCCGGCACGCATGCCTCCTGATTTCCGTACGGCGCATGCGTCATCTCCACGACACCGGACCTCGCGCCGGGCAACCTTCGCGAAGCTTCGCGATAATCGCGCACCCCGGCCTGGGCCGCGCCACTGCAACACAGCAAGCCGGCAGAGGGCAGCAATGCCTCCAGGCTGTACGACTCATGCGGGTCTGGCACGAACAACGTCCCGGGCTGTATGAAATTCAGATAAGTCTCCCCACCCTGCGACCAGCGTACGCAAAACACGCCGCGATGGCATAGCGCCCAGAGCAGGCCGCCGACCTGAACGCACGTCCCTGCCGTCAATTGCGCGAATCCTGCGCGCATGACCGGCATTGGCTGCGTGCCGCCGTAGACGAGTCCCAGCTCGTCGCTGACGTCGTCGCGTATCGTGGCCAGACATCCCAGCGCGCCGCATGACAGTTCACCTTGCAACAAGGTGTCTTCGAATGACGCGGCGTCGCCACAGGCGGAACTATCATCGGGGACGACGCGGACCAGGATGCTGTCGATCGCCGCGCGGACTTGCATCGGCATGCCCGGCATCGGCGCGAACATATCGCCACAGCCGATCAGCACCGCGTCGTGACCGGGCGCGGCGATGCGGATGCCGCCGCGCAGGCAAGCCCACCATTCGCCGCGCATGGCCATGAAGGCGCGCTGCGATTGACCGGCCGGCAGGAAGACCAAGTCGCACGTGCTGCCCGGCCCTGCACAGGCCGGCAACAAGCGTGAATGAAATCCGATATGAAGGTCCGCGGAAGCGGCGTGGGCGCGGCCGAAAGAATGCATGGGCGCGTCGAACAGCGAATAGATCTGCATGGCAATCCCCTGACAGAGCGAAGGAGACACGATGGTCCCCATTAACGCAACGACACCCGCGCATTCGACGCGAGCCTGCCCTTGCGTGTTGCCCCGTTTGGCACGGCCATCAGGCCGCCCGGTTCCTGCCACGGTGCTGCGCCCTTTTTTTGCACATCCCTTGAACTGCGGATCAGGCACCAATGGTGAGTGAGAATATAAGTTGTCGTGGCCGCAGCGTCAAACTTCTAGTGTCCTGTTCCGCAGAACTGTCACATCGATCATGACTGACCAGACTCTCAGACAATTCGGATTGCATCTTGCCAGGCTGCGCAAGCAGCGTGGCTGGTCGCAAGAAACACTCTCGCTGGAAAGCGGACTGGCCCGTTCGTACCTGAGCGGCATAGAACGCGGCAAGCGCAACCTGGCGCTGCTCAACATCTGCATGCTGGCGGATACGCTCGGCGTGCCGCCCTCGGACATGCTCGACTTCCCCAAGCATGGCAGCGCCGTGGCCCAGGTGGAAGAACCGCGCTCGGTGTTCGGCAATGCGCAGAACGCGGCGATAGAAGCCACGATGCGGCACATGGCCGAACTCAACGAAATCGAGGTGGACCTGGTCGCGGCCGTGGCCCGTGCGCTGGCGCGCAAAGGCAGCTACAGGCAGGCGTGAGTGGGCTCAGAGGCCCAGCATGCCCTGGCGCTCGATAAAGCGGATCACCTCGTCCAGCCCCTGCCCCGACTTGACGCTGCCCATCACGAACGGGCGTTCGCCGCGCATCTTGCGCGCATCGCTTTCCATCACTTCGAGCGACGCGCCGACATACGGCGCAAGGTCGGTCTTGTTGATGACGAGCAGGTCGGACTTGGTGATACCCGGTCCGCCCTTGCGCGGGATCTTCTCGCCGCCGGCCACGTCGATCACGTAGACGGTCAGGTCGGACAACTCCGGGCTGAACGTGGCCGCGAGGTTGTCGCCGCCTGACTCGATGAAGACCACGTCGGCATCCGGGAACCGCGCCAGCATGCGGTCGACGGCTTCAAGGTTGATCGACGCATCTTCGCGAATGGCCGTGTGGGGGCAGCCGCCGGTTTCCACCCCCATGATGCGCTCGGCAGGCAGCGCGCCGGAGATCGTCAGCAGGCGCTGGTCCTCCTTGGTGTAGATGTCGTTGGTGATGGCGACCAGGTCATAGCGGTCGCGCATCGCCTTGCACAGCATCTCCAGCAGCGTGGTCTTGCCGGAGCCGACGGGACCGCCGACGCCGACGCGCAACGGAGGGTTCTTCTTGGTACGAGCCTGGGTCATGATCGCTTCCTGATTCAGGAACGGAACAATCGGGAATACTGCGTTTCGTGGCGTGACGACAGCAAACCCAGCATTGGGGAAAAGGTGGAAAGCCGCGGTGGCGATGCCGTGGCGCGCTGCACGGCATCGCGCACTGCAGCCAGCACCGCATCGTGCAGGCGCCGCAGCATGTGCTGCCCGGCCACTTGGCCCAGCGGCACAGTCTTGATGGCGGCGGCGACCTGGTTTTCCGCCCAGTTGAAGCAATAGGCGGCCAGGCCTTCGCGCTCGTCGATCTCCAGCGCCACGCAGGCAGCGGTAAAAGCGGTGGGCAGGCACGTTGGCGACAGCGCGGCTAACTGCTCGCGCAATGCCAGTTCGCCCCATTCCATCTGCCCTACCAGCTTCGCGAGCGACCAACCCATCTGCTCGGTCTCCAGACGCAATTCGGATGTTTCGCGCGTGGCGTGGAACCAGTCATTCCAATCGCGGATTGCATCGAGATCCATGGTGCGCCAGTGGCGATGGAGCAGCAGCCACAGCGGGGCCTCGCATTGGGCTTGTACATGCAAGAGGTTGTCGCGGATCCATTGCTCGGCGGAATCGGCATCGCGGACGTAGCCGCTGTCGATCGCGGCTTCAAGCCCCTGCGAGTAGCTGAAGCCGCCGATGGGTAGCGCGGGTGAGGCAAGGTGCAACAGGGAGATGAGTTGGCGCAGCGGGGTCATGGTCGGCGTGACATCACACGTTCAGTGCTTGTGTCCGCAGCCGGGGCCGTGGACGTGCCCTTCTGCGCCATGATCATCGTCGTGGCTGTGATGGTGCGAGTGCGCGTGCCCATCCCCATGATGCTCATGAAACACCGCCTGCGCCGCCGCATAGTCCTCGGCGAACGTCGCGTCATGCCCGTGCTTGTGTCCACCGCCATACGCACCCGCTTCTGGCTCGAATGGCGCCTCAGCTTGAACGGCCTGCACGCCAAGACGCGCAAGCATGTCCGCCAGCACCGGATCGAACTCGAGCCGCAAATAATCGCGACCCACTTCCACCGGCGTATGCCGGTTGCCAAGGTGATACGCCGCGCGCATCAGCGCTTGCGAGTCCACGGCGCGGACTTCCAGCACGCGTTCCGGCGCGGCCAAGACTTCGACAAAGCTGCCGTCTTCAGCCACCAGCAGGTCGCCGCCGCGCAGTACCGTTCCGCGCGACAGGAACAACGCGGCCTCTTCTCCGTTGTCGAGCACCGCGCGCAGGCGGCTCTTGCTGCGTTCAGAGAACGGCAGGACCAGCTTCGGGGCGCGGCGCACCAGCACGGCGGCAATGCCGTGCGGGGCGCTCAGGACTTTGTCGATCTTCAGCATTGGAGAATGTCAGAACAGGAAATAGCGCTGCGCCATGGGCAGCTCGGTGGCCGGCTCGCACATCAGCAACTGGCCATCGGCCACGACCTGATAGGTCTCCGGATCGACGGTGACGTGCGGCTGCCAGTCATTGTGCACCATGTCGCGCTTGCTCACGGTGCGCGTACCGCGCACCGCCGACAGCGTTTTTGCCAGGCCGTAACGCTCACCGACATTCGCAGCGAGCGCGGCCTGCGAGACAAAGGTCAGCGACGACCGGTGCAGCGCGCCGCCCGCCGACGCGAACATCGGACGGTAGTGCACAGGCTGCGGCGTCGGGATCGAGGCATTGGGGTCGCCCATCGCCGCGGCGGCGATCATCCCGCCCTTCAGGATCAGGCTTGGCTTCACGCCGAAGAACGCCGGACGCCACAGCACCAGGTCCGCCCACTTGCCCACTTCGATCGAACCCACCTCATGCGCGATGCCATGCGTGACCGCCGGGTTGATCGTGTACTTGGCGATGTAGCGCCTGACGCGGAAATTGTCGTGACCGCCACGCGCATCGTGCGGATCGCCGGGCAGCTTGCCGCGCTGCGCGGCCATCTTGTGCGCAGTCTGCCAGGTGCGGATGATGACCTCGCCCACGCGCCCCATGGCCTGCGAATCGCTCGAGATCATCGAGAACGCGCCAAGGTCGTGCAGGATGTCTTCGGCGGCGATGGTCTCGCGGCGGATGCGGCTTTCGGCGAAGGCGATATCCTCGGCAATGGACGGGTCCAGGTGGTGGCACACCATCAGCATGTCGAGATGCTCGTCCAGCGTGTTGACCGTGTAAGGCCGCGTCGGATTGGTCGACGATGGCAGCACGTTGGCCTCGCCGCACACCTTGATGATGTCCGGCGCATGGCCGCCGCCGGCGCCCTCGGTGTGATACGTGTGAATGGTGCGGCCCTTGAACGCGGCGATGGTCGCCTCGACAAAGCCCGCTTCGTTAAGCGTATCGGTGTGGATCGCTACCTGCGTATCGGTTGCATCGGCCACCGACAGGCAGGTGTCGATTGCCGCAGGCGTCGTACCCCAGTCTTCGTGCAGCTTGAGGCCGATGGCGCCCGCCTCTACCTGCTCCAGAATCGGCGCCGGCTGGCTGGCGTTGCCCTTGCCCAGCAGCCCAATGTTCATCGGATAGGCGTCGATGGCCTGCAGCATGCGCTCCATGTACCACGGCCCCGGCGTCACCGTGGTCGCAAACGTGCCCGTGGCCGGACCCGTGCCGCCGCCGATCATGGTGGTCACGCCACTCATCAGCGCCTCTTCGATTTGCTGCGGGCAGATGAAGTGAATGTGCGAGTCGATGCCACCAGCCGTGACGATCATGCCCTCGCCCGCAATCACTTCTGTGCCGGGACCAATCACGATGGTCACGCCCGGCTGGATATCCGGATTGCCAGCCTTGCCGATCCCCGCGATGCGTCCGCCCTTCAAGCCGATATCGGCCTTGACGATGCCCCAGTGGTCCACGATCAGCGCATTGGTGATCACGGTATCGACGCAGTCCTTCGCCATGCGCTGGCTCTGCCCCATGCCATCGCGAATCACCTTGCCGCCGCCGAACTTCACTTCTTCGCCGTAGATCGTGAAGTCCTTCTCGACTTCGATCACGAGCCCGGTGTCGGCCAGGCGCACGCGGTCTCCGGTGGTCGGGCCGAACATTTCGGCATAGGCCTGCCTGGAGATCTTCACCATCACAGCGCTCCCATGATCTTGCCGTTGAAGCCGTAGACGATACGGTCGCCATCGAGCGCCACCAGTTCCACGGTACGCGTCTGGCCCGGCTCGAACCGCACCGCAGTGCCGGCCGCGATATTGAGACGGAAGCCGCGCGCGGCCGCGCGATCGAACGACAGCGCGGCGTTGGTCTCGTAGAAATGGAAATGCGATCCGACCTGGATCGGACGGTCGCCGGTGTTGGCAACCACTACGCTCACCGTGGGCCGGCCGGCATTGAGTTCGATCTCGCCGTCGGCGGGTATCAGTTCACCAGGGATCATCGTCGTCTCCTCACGCAATCAGCAGGCCGGCACCATACAGCGCCACCCCCGCTCCGGCCACGCGCGCGAGCCAGCCCGCACGATGGCGCAGGACCGTACCCGCGACAATGCCAAGGAGGTGCAGCACCATGGTCGCTACCGCGAAGCCGCCGACATAGGCCAGCACAGCTGGCAGCGCCGCAGCCGTCGCGGGCAGCTCGGCACCGTGCGCATAGCCATGGAATACCGCGAAGCCGCCCACGATCGCCATGCCGGCCGATGCCGGCAGCTTTGCGCGCATCGCCACCAGCACGCCCACCACCAGCAGCGATGCCGCGATCATCGGCTCGACCGCTGGCAGCAGCAGCCCTGACAGACCCAGCGCGGCACCGACCAGCATCAACGCGACGAAGGCAAGCGGCAGGCGCAACGTATCTGCAGCCGAGCGCGCGCCCAGTGCGCTCCAGACACCCACTGCGGCCATCGCCAGAAGGTGGTCGGCGCCGGTGAACGGATGCAGCAGTCCCGCCCACAGGCTGGCGCCAACGGTAGCGGCATCATGGCCCGGGTGGGCGAACGCGGAGACGGCAGCGAAGGCCAGCGTAGCGCCCATGGCCAGGCGCGAGCATGCGAAACGTTTCATAGCGGCTCTCGGTGGATGTTGTTGGTGTTGTCAGATAATCGGATGGTGCACCGTGACGAGCTTGGTGCCATCCGGAAACGTCGCTTCGACCTGGATCTCGGGAATCATCTCGGCCACGCCCTCCATCACGTCTTCGCGGCTCAGCACGGTGGTGCCTTCGTGCATCAGTTCGGCCACGGTGCGGCCATCGCGCGCGCCTTCCATGATTGCGGCAGTGATAAGCGCCACGGCTTCCGGATAGTTGAGCTTGAGCCCGCGCGCGCGCCGACGTTCGGCCAGCAGTGCGGCGGTGAAGATCAGCAGCTTGTCTTTCTCTCTCGGTGTCAGTTCCATCGTCGTTGTCCTTGTCGTTCTCGAATGCCTGGTTCCTGATAGCTCATGTCGCCCAAAGCCGCAGTGGCCGTGCCGGCACGCGGTGGATCGGCCCGCGCAGCGCGCTCCACGCGTCGACCAGGAGTTGCCTGACTGGCTCCATCTGCCGGCCCAGCACGCGCAGCAGCAGCATCGACTGCGCCGGTGTCGACAGGCAGGTCACGCCAGCGCGCAGGTCCGCCGTGAGCGGCAGGCGCTCGGCCAGCGTCTCGGCAAGTTCCTGCGTGGCTGCGCTGCCCACCGCCCAAAGCGTGCCCAGCACGGACATCCCATCCAGCCCCGGCAACGCAACGCGCAATGGTGAAGCGGCGTCCAGATGCGATTGCTCGATCCATAACGCGCGCCCGTCGCAGCGCACCTGCGTGTCGAGCCAGAGCGCGCCGCGCGCCCACTGCTCGCCGGACGCCTGCCGCCCGAGCACCACGGCATCCCAGCCGATGGCGCTGCCGCCCGACGCGATATCGAGTTCGGTCACGATGCGCGCGCGTGCATCGTCGAATACGATGTTCTCCTGCGGCAGCCAATCGAGCCGGGCGCCGTCATCCACGGTCAGCCGCACATGCTGGCACGCATCACGGCCGAGCGACTTGTACCACTTGGTGGCACCGGGCGTCGCGATGACCGCGTGCGTGCCGGCTTCCGCATGCAACGCGATATCGAGACTGTCGCCGCCCGCCACGCCTGCCGGCGGATGCAGGATGACGGCGTGGCAGATGCCGCCTTCGGGATAAAGCGGCTTCTGCACCATCAACGGGCCCTGGTGTTGGCGAAGGGCCAGCACGGTACGCTCGCCGCGTGCGGCAAAGCGCAGGCGCAAGCTGGCCTGCCATGCAGGCGGCATGGCGACGGTGGCGGGAAAATCAGGATGACGCATGGCTCGATGAATAGACCGGCGATGCAGGCGGGGGCGAGCCGCAGCAAGCGCCGCAGCGGATGCCGGAAATCATAGCGCGCCGGCCGCCGGCGCGAAAGCGCAGCGCACGGTACTCGCTCTCCGCCTTGCACGCTTACACGGCGATCAGCTCCCGCACTCCATCCTGCTCCATATTGGCCCCCTCGCCTTTCGCCACGACTTCGCCGCGGCTCATGACCACGTAGTGATCGGCGATATGGCGCGCGAACTCGTAGTACTGCTCGACCAGCAGCACCGTCATGCCGAACTCGTCGACCAGCAGCCGCAGCGCACGCCCGATGTCCTGGATGATCGACGGCTGGATGCCTTCGGTCGGCTCGTCGAGGATCAGCAGGCCCGGCTCGCTCATCAGCGCACGGCCGATGGCAAGCTGTTGCTGCTGCCCGCCCGACAAGTCGCCGCCGCGGCGCTGGCGCATGGTGCGCAGCACCGGGAACAGCTGGTAGATCCGATCCGGCACGCCCGAAGGCCGCGCACGGCTGGCAGCGCCGATCAGCAGGTTTTCTTCCACCGTCAGCCGCGGAAAGATCTCGCGCCCCTGCGGCACGTAGGCAAGGCCGGCCGAAACTCGCTCATAGGGCGCCTTCTTCTCCAACGCACGGCCATCCCACTGGATGCTGCCGCTGCGCGTGGGCACCACGCCCATCAGGCACTTGAGCAAGGTGCTCTTGCCGACACCGTTGCGGCCCAGCAGCGTGGTCAGCTTGCCGCCCGGCACTTCGAAAGAAACGTTCCGCAGGATATGGCTGCCGCCATAGAACTGGTTCAGTGCATTGACCTGCAGCATGGCTATCTTCCCAGGTAGGATTCGATCACGCGTTCGTCGCGCTTGACGCTGTCCAGCGTGCCTTCCGCCAGCAAGCTGCCTTCGGCCAGCACCGTGACCTTGCCTTCGTCGCCGGCCAGCGCCGCGACGAATTCCATGTCGTGCTCGACCACCATCATCGAGCAGCTGCCGCGCAGGCTGTTCAGCAACGCGGCGAGCTGCATGGTTTCCTCATCGGTCATGCCGGCCACGGGCTCGTCCAGCAGCAACAGTTGCGGCTGCTGCATCAGCAGCATGCCGATCTCCAGGCGCTGCTTCTGGCCATGCGACAGCAGTCCCGCCGGGCGGTACGCCTCGTCCTCGAGGCCGGTTAGCGCGAGTGTTTCTTCAATACGCCGATGCCCTTCTCCCGTCAGCCGCGCGCGCAGCGACGACCACCATCGCTTGTCGGCCTTCATCGCCAGTTCGAGGTTCTCCCAGACGGCATGCTGCTCGAACACCGTCGGCTTCTGGAACTTGCGGCCGATGCCGACCTGCGCGATGCGCGGCTCGGTCATGCGCATCAGGTCGATGGTCTGGCCCAGGAACACGCGGCCGCTGACATTGGCATTGCGCGGGCCGGTCTTGCCGGTGATGACGTCCATCATCGTGGTCTTGCCGGCGCCATTGGGGCCGATCACGCAGCGCAGCTCGCCATGGTCGATCGACAGGCTCAGCTTGTTAAGCGCGCGAAAACCACCGAACTGCACCGTCAGGTCTTCGAGGTAGAGGATCGGACCATGCGACACATCGATCGTGCCGGGCTCCACCACGCGGCCCAGCCCCGTCGCATTGCCGCTTTCCGCCTGGCCATATTCGAGCGCGGCATTCATGCTTCACCTCCGGTGCGTCCTGCCACTGCAGGACTCGAAACAGGCTCCTTCGCGGCCGGTGCCGCCGGCATCGCGGGGCGGCTGCGCTCGCGCAGGCGCTTCAGCAGGCCGATCACGCCATCAGGCAGGTACAGCGTGACCAGCACGAACATCGCGCCGAGCAGGAACAGCCAGTACTCGGCGAAGTAGGCCGTGAACATCGTCTTGGCGCCGTTGACGAGGAACGCCCCGATCACCGGTCCGATCAGCGTGCCGCGGCCGCCAACCGCCACCCAGACAGCCATCTCGATCGAGTTGCCCGGCGACATCTCGCCCGGGTTGATGATGCCCACCTGCGGCACGTACAGTGCGCCGGCAATACCGCACAGCACGGCCGAGAACGTCCAGACGAACAGCTTGTAGCCGAGCGGGTTGTAGCCCGAGAACATCACGCGCATCTCGGCATCGCGCACGGCGGTCACCACGCGGCCGAGCTTGGACGTCACGATATAGCGGCAAGCCACGAATCCGGCGACCAACGCCAGGAAAGTCAGCACGAACAGTGCGGTGCGCGTCTGCGGCGCGGCCACCGCATAACCGGCGATGCGCTTGAAGTCGGTGAACCCGTTGTTGCCGCCGAAGCCCGTTTCATTGCGGAAGAACAGCAGCATCGCCGCATACGTCATGGCCTGCGTGATAATGGACAGGTACACACCCTTGATGCGCGAACGGAACGCGAAGAAGCCAAACAGCCAGGCCAGCACGCCCGGCAGCAGCACCACGAGCAGCAACGCGTAGCCGAGGTGCTCGGTGCCGTGCCAGAACCAGGGCAGATCCTTCCAGTCGAGGAACACCATGAAGTCCGGCAGGTCGCTCTTGTACACGCCTTCGCGCCCGATCGCGCGCATCAAGTACATGCCCATCGCGTAGCCGCCCAGGGCAAAGAACAGCCCATGGCCCAGGCTCAGGATGCCGCAGTAGCCCCACACCAGATCCAGCGCAATGGCGGCCAGCGCATAGCACATGATCTTGCCGATCAGCGTCAGCGCATAAGCCGACAGGTGCAGCGGATGGCCCTCAGGCACCAGCAGCGCGCACACCGGCACGCCGATGGCAACCACCACCGTCAAGGCCACCAGCAAAGTCCAACCGCGCCCGGTGAACAGCGGCTGACGTCCGGGCACGGCAAGCCGAAATTGCGTGGCCGGCGAATTGGAATGAAAGCTCTGCATCATGCCTCCGCGCTGCGCCCCTTGAGCGCGAAAAGTCCCTGCGGCCGCTTCTGGATAAAGAGCACGATCAGCACCAGGACGAAGATCTTGGCCAGCACCGCGCCGTAGAACGGCTCGATGAACTTGTTGATGATGCCGAGCCCGAACGCGCCGACGATCGTGCCCGCCAGCTGCCCGACTCCACCCAGCACCACGACCATGAACGAATCGATGATGTAAGCCTGGCCCAGGTCCGGGCCGACATTGCCGATCTGCGACAGCGCGCAGCCGCCCATGCCGGCAATGCCCGCGCCGAAGGCAAAGGCGTAGCTGTCCACCTTCCACGTGCGCACGCCAACGCAGGCGGCCATGGTGCGGTTCTGCGTGGTGGCACGCACGAACAGGCCAAGGCGCGTACGGTTGAGCACGGCCCAGGCAACCGCCACTACGGCGAGCGCGAACAAGATGATGACGATGCGGTTGTACGGAATCACAAGGCCTGGCATCCATTCGACGCCACCGCTCATCCAGGCCGGGTTCGCCACTTCGACGTTCTGCGCGCCGAACAGCGTGCGCACGGCCTGCATCAGCAGCAGGCTCACGCCGAATGTGGCCAGCAGCGTCTCCAGCGGGCGGCCATAGAGATGGCGCAGCACCAGGCGTTCCAGCACGAAACCGACGATACCCGCAGCCAGGAACGAGGCCGGCAGCGCTGCGGGCAGATACCAGTCGAACGCGCCGGGCGCGTAGGTGCGGAACAGCGTCTGCACGACGTAGGTGGCATACGCGCCGATCATCAGGAACTCGCCGTGCGCCATGTTGATGACGCCGATCAGCCCATAGGTGATCGCCAGGCCCAGCGCGGCCAGCAGCAGCACGCTGCCCAGGCTCAGGCCGGCGAACAGGTTGCCGATCAGGTCGGCGCGGCGCTGGTCGCTGCGCAATGCGTCGAGTGCCTGCTGCGCGGCCACGCGTACCTCGACATCGGGTTCCCGGTACTTGCCATCGCTGCCGCGCTCGACCAGCGGCGCCAGCTTCTGCCGGCTTTGCGGATTGCTGTCGCGGCCGAGGATGCGAATAGCCTCCATCCGCGCATCGCGCTGGGCCGTGTCGCCGGCGTGGGTCTCTTCGGCCAGTACAGTGGTGGCCCAGATCACGTCCAGCCGTGCGCGCAGGCCGGGATCGGCCTCAATCTTGCGCGCCGCTTCCACACCAGCGCGCGAGGCGCTTTCGGGTTGGTCATACAGCGTATTGATGGCCTGCGTGCGCACCGCGATATCGGGCGATTGCAGCTGCAGGCTGCTGGCCGCGCTATCCACGATCGCGCGCAGGCTGTTGTTAAGCGTCAGTGATTCCAGCTCATCGGCCTTGACCGTGACTGGCTTGCCGGTAATCGCGTCGACGGTCTTGTCTGCTTCCTGGCGCACCATGCCCACCGACGGGGCGTACTGCAGCGCGTCGTCCTGCAGCGCTTTCAGGATGGGTCCGGCCTGCTCCGGCGCAGCCTTGGCCAGTGCGTACAAGGCCGCGGTCTTGGCATCGAAATCGTCCTCGGCCAATGGCTTAAGGTCGGCCTGCGTCAGCGCAGCAGCCCACGGTGCCGTGGCGAGGAGCAGCGCTGCCAGCAAGGTGCGCAGCCACGGCATGGCATGAACGGATATCGAATAGCGCATAAGGGTTGGCACGTGCAAAGGTAATGGCGGACAGCGAACTACGCCGCTCTCCCGCACTCGAGAGAGCGGCGTCGCTTCATCAGGCGAAGTGGCTTACATCACCTTGTCCGGCTTGCCTTCATTGCCGGAGATGAACGGGCTCCACGGCTGCGCGCGGATGGGCTTGGCGGTCTTCCACACCACGGTGAACTGGCCGTCACCCTTCACTTCGCCGATCATCACCGGCTTGAACAGGTGATGGTTGTCGCCCATGGTCAGCGTGAAGCCGTCCGGTGCCTTGAAGGTCTGGCCGTACATGGCGGCGCGGACTTTGTCAGGATCGGTCGTGCCGGCCTTCTTCACGGCTTGTGCCCACATATGGATGCCGACATAGGTGGCCTCCATCGGGTCATTGGTGACACGCTTGTCGCCACCTGGCAGGTTGTTGGCCTTGACCCAGGCTGCCCACTGTTTCTTGAAGGCTTCGTTCTCGGGATTCTTGACCGACATGAAGTAGTTCCATGCGGCAAGGTGGCCGACCAGCGGCTTGGTATCGATGCCGCGCAGCTCTTCCTCACCGACGGAGAAGGCCACCACCGGCACATCCTTGGCCTTCAGGCCCGCGTTGCCGAGTTCTTTGTAGAACGGCACGTTGGAGTCGCCGTTGATGGTGGAGATCACGGCGGTCTTGCCGCCCTGCGAGAACTTCTTGATGTTGGCGACGATCGTCTGGTAGTCGCTGTGGCCGAACGGCGTGTAGACCTCTTCGATATCCTTGTCGGCCACGCCCTTGCTCTTCAGGAATGCACGGAGGATCTTGTTGGTGGTGCGCGGATAGACGTAGTCGGTGCCCAGCAGGAAGAAGCGCTTGGCGCCGCCGCCTTCCTTGCTCATCAGGTACTCGACCGCCGGAATGGCCTGCTGGTTGGGTGCTGCGCCGGTGTAGAAGACGTTCTTGGACATCTCCTCGCCTTCATACTGCACCGGGTAGAACAGCAGCGAGTTCAGCTCTTCATAGACCGGCAGCACGGACTTGCGCGACACCGAAGTCCAGCAGCCGAATGTGACCGCAACCTTGTCCTTGGTGATCAGCTGGCGCGCCTTCTCGGCGAACAGCGGCCAGTTCGACGCCGGATCCACGACCACCGGCTCCAGCTTGCGGCCGAGCACGCCACCACTCTTGTTGATCTCGTCGATGGTCATCAGCGCCACGTCCTTGAGCGACGTCTCCGAGATGGCCATGGTGCCGGACAACGAATGCAGGATGCCGATCTTGATCGGGTCCTTGGACTGCGCCATCGCCAGCGGGCTCGCGCCGATCATGGCCGCGGCGGCTACCGCCGACAGCTTCAGCATGTCACGTCGTTTCATTGCAGCTCCCAGTTTGTCGTTTGGTTACGGGACTCAACGCTCCCCGGGTGGTGCATCCGCAACTACCGTGCCATGGCTCGCCAGGCCATCGACGGATGGCCAGACGCCGCCGGGGCGCCCGGCAAGAGACAATTCCAGGGAGATACCGCGCGAAAGCACCATGCTGGTGCCGGGCGGGAACAGACGACGACGCACCGCGCGCGTGCACGGCGCAATCGGGTGCAAGCGAGGCCGCGGGCATGCCGGCGCCGAAAATGGGAAGGCGCCGGCAGGAATGCGGCGCCACGGTGCGCGATGCACCGCCACAAACAAGAACGGGGCCCGAAGGCCCCGTTGTCTATCGTCCAGAGACGATTACTTCATCATCCACGGCATCATGTTCGCGTTCATGTTGTGCATGATCCAAAGCGAGCCGGCCAGCACGATGAACAGGATCAGCAGCGTGAACAGGAACGACATCACGTTCCAGCGCTGTTCCTTCGAACCATCCATATGGAGGAAATACTTCAGGTGCACGACCACCTGCACCGCGGCCATGCCGAGGATGATCAGCAGGGTCGTGCCGCGGTCCATGGTGCCGTCCATCACGATCTTGAACGGGATGACGGTCAGGATCACCGCGAGCACGAAGCCGATCACATAGGACTTGAAGCTGCTGTGGCCGTGCGACTCGGCGTGGGCCGATGCTGCGTGTTGCTGTGCCATTTACATTGCCCCCATCAGGTAGACCACGGTGAAGACGCCGATCCACACGACGTCCAGGAAGTGCCAGAACAGGCTGAGGCAGTTCAGGCGCTTGGACATGGTCGGGGTCAGGCCCTTCTTGCTGACTTGCCACATCAGGACCAGCATCCACACCATGCCGCTTGCTACGTGCAGGCCGTGGGTGCCCACCAGCGTGAAGAACGACGACAGGAACGCGCTGCGGCTCGGGCCGGCGCCTTCGGCGATCAGGTGATGGAATTCATTGATTTCCATGTACATGAACGCGGCGCCCAGCGCGAACGTGATAGCCAGCCAGACCAGCACCCGCACTTTCGAGCGGTTCTGCAGCGAGATCATCGCGAACCCGTACGTGATCGACGAGAACAGCAGGATGAAGGTCTCGGTCAGCACGTAGTTGAGCTCGAACAGCTCCTTGCCCGACGGGCCGCCCGCCACTTCGCCGCGCAGGACGGCGAAGGCGGCGAACAGGCACGCGAACAAGATGCAGTCGCTCATCAGGTACAGCCAGAAACCAAAGATTGTGTTCTCGCTGGTGTCGTGGTGCGCGTGGTCGTGCGTGTCGTCATGCGAGTGCGCATGAGCCGGGGCTTGCGCCGCCCCGAAGCGATCAAGGACTTCTGTCGACATGGTTATCAGGCCTGCGAAGCAATGCGCTGCAGTTGGCGCGTTTCAATCTGCTCGACCTCGGCGGCCGGCACGTAGTAGTCGATGTGGTCATCGTTGGCGCGGCGGATGAACGACACCACCATGCCAACCAGGCCCACGGCGGCAAGCCACCAGATGTGCCAGACCAGGGCGAAGCCCAGCACCAGGCTGAACAGGCCCATCCAGAAACCGGCGCCGGTGTTCTTCGGCATGTGGATCTGCTCGTAGCCGGTGGTCGGGATGGTTTCGCCACGGGCCTTCATGTCGGCGAACGCGTCCAGGTCACGCACCACCGGGGTGTGCGCGAAGTTGTAGAACGGCGGCGGCGAGGACGTCGCCCATTCCAGCGTGCGGCCACCCCACGGGTCGCCGGTCACGTCGGCCAGCTTCTTGCGGTCGCGGATCGACACGACGATCTGCAGCACCTGGAAGAAGATGCCCAACGCCACGAACACCACGCCCACCACGGCCAGGTACAGCCACGGCGTCCAGGCCGGGTTGTCGGTGTGGTTCAGGCGACGGGTCATGCCCATCAGGCCCAGCACGTACAGCGGCATGAAGGCGAAGTAGAAGCCCACCAGCCAGCACCAGAAGGCGTACTTGCCCAGGCGCTCGTTCAGCTTGAAGCCGAACGCCTTCGGCCACCAGTAGGTGATGCCGGCCAGGTAGCCGAACAGCACGCCGCCGATGATCACGTTGTGGAAGTGGGCGATCAGGAACAGGCTGTTGTGCAGCACGAAGTCGGCTGCCGGAACGGCCATCAACACACCGGTCATGCCGCCGATCACGAAGGTGATCATGAAGCCCAGCGTCCACAGCACCGGCGTGGTCATCTGCACGCGGCCGCGGTACATCGTGAACAGCCAGTTGAAGATCTTCACCCCGGTCGGGATGGAGATGATCATGGTCGTGATGCCGAAGAATGCGTTGACGTTCGCGCCCGAGCCCATCGTGAAGAAGTGGTGCAGCCACACGATGAACGACAGCACCATGATGGCCGCGGTCGCGTACACCATGCCCTTGTAGCCGAACAGCTTCTTGCCCGAGAACGTCGCGATGACTTCAGAGAAGATACCGAACGCCGGCAGGATCAGGATGTACACCTCGGGGTGGCCCCAGATCCAGATCAGGTTCACGTACATCATGGCATTGCCGCCGCCATCGTTCGTGAAGAAGTGCATGTCGAAGTAGCGGTCCAGGCCCAGCAGTGCCAGCGACACAGTCAACACCGGGAAGGCAGCCACGATCAGCACGTTGGTGCACAGGGCGGTCCAGGTGAACACCGGCATGCGCATCAGGGTCATGCCCGGGGCGCGCATCTTCAGGATGGTCACCAGGAAGTTCACGCCGGTCAGCAGCGTGCCCAACCCTGAGATCTGCAAGGACCAGAGGTAGTAGTCCACCCCCACGCCCGGGCTGAAGTCCAGGCCGGACAGCGGCGGGTAGGCGAGCCAGCCGGTCTTGGCGAATTCGCCGACGCCCAGCGAGACGTTCACCAGCATGGCGCCCGACACGAACAGCCAGAACGACAGCGTGTTCAGGAACGGGAACGCCACGTCGCGCGCGCCGATCTGCAGCGGCACCACGAGGTTCATCAGGCCCGTCATCAGCGGCATGGCCACGAAGAAGATCATGATCACGCCGTGGGCGGTGAAGATCTGGTCGTAGTGTTCCGGCGGCAGCACGCCGTGGGCACCGTTCGTGGCGAGCGCCAGCTGCATGCGCATCATCAGCGCGTCGGAAAAGCCGCGCAGCAGCATGACCAGCGCGACCAGGCAGTACATCACGCCGATCTTCTTGTGATCGACCGAAGTGAACCACTCATTCCAGAGGTAGCCCCACTTCTTGAAATACGTGATCGCGCCTAGCAGCGCAGCGCCGCCGAGGGCGACGCCGGCCAGTACGACCATGATGATCGGCTCATGAAACGGAATCGCCGACAAACTCAATTTGCCAAACATCATTGCTCCTAGGATTGCGCGCCCAGCGCCGGCTTGGCCGGCGTGGCCATGGACACCCGCTCTTCGCCGAGCGTGTTACGCGACGTGCAGACCGGGCCGCCATCGAAACCCTCGCGGGCCATGGCATGGCCGTCGTTGCCCATGTATTGGTGCAGGACGCCGGTGAACAGGCCGTCTTCGACCTTGCCGTAGTAGGCAACCGGCTCCGCTTCGCTCGGCTGCGCCAGGACCTTGTAGTCCGCGCTGGCGAGCTGACGTTCGGAGGCGCGCACCTTGGCGACCCACGCGTCGAACTCGAAGTTCGACATGGCCGTCGCCTTGAACTTCATGCCCGAGAAGCCGCCGCCGCTGTAGTTGGCGGACATGCCGTCATACGTGCCGGCTTCGTTGGCAATCAGGTGCAGCTTGGTCTCCATCCCCGCCATGGCGTAAACCTGGCTGCCCAGTTGCGGGATGAAGAACGAATTCATGATTGAATCGGACGTGATCTTGAAGTTCACCGGCGTGCCCACCGGGAACGCGATCTGGTTGACCGTCGCGATCTTCAGTTCCGGATAGATGAACAGCCACTTCCAGTTCATCGCCACCGCCTCGACGGTGATCGGCTTCTGCTTGGATTCCAGCGGCTTGTACGGGTCCAGGTCGTGCGAGGACTTCCACGTGATGATGCCCAGCGCGATGATGATCAGGCAGGGAATCAGCCACACCACGACTTCGATCGCGGTCGAGTGCGACCAGTCGGGTTCATAGCGTGCCGAGGTATTGCTGGCGCGGTACTTCCAGGCGAACACGAGCGTCAGGACGATCACCGGCACCACCACCAGCAGCATGAGCCAGGTGGCGATCAGGATGATGCCTTTGATGTCGACGCCTACCTGCCCCTTCGGGTCGAGCAGCGTCATGTTGCAGCCGGCGAGCAGCAAGAGCAGGCCGAGGCTTGGCAGGGACCGCGTCCACCGCGGCAGTATGGGTTTCTTCATGTCACGACTGGTTTGGTTAGGCCGCGCTTGGGCAAAGCGTGGCTTCACCGCCTGATGCCGGAAGCAAGAGGCGTTGGGCTGAGGGAAAACCTGAAGGACGTGTCCTTAGCTGGCGTTGGGGTCTGGCGGATTTAACGCCGGATGACCATGCGGCCTGACAACGCCATGAACACGGAAGGACAACTGACGACTGCGCGAGCGGCTCGCCTTAGGCGGGGGCACTGCGGCAATTGATGGCCGAAACCGCGAACGGTCCCGGCTCGAAACTGCGGCCGGGTAGCGTTGAACCACGAGGTTTTTGCACTTCCCGGCAAGCCTGCCTTGTGGGCAAGCGCGGTTTCCGGCCGGAATGCGCAACACGTAAAACATCGTGGGCGCGACTGTACCGCAATGCAGCATTACGGGTAAACCCAACAGCACAGAACACACTGTTCAGAAAAGCGGACAATCTTTAAAAGCGTTGTTCACGTCGCTAAAAATGTGTTGCAGCATCCGCATTGCCGTCAAAAATTGAAAAAAACCGCCAGACGACGGTTTTTTTCTTTCTGTATCAACAAAACAACAACGGCTCAGCCGTAGCGGCGGCTGATGGACTCGGCGACGCACACCGGGCGGTCGCTGCCCTCGCGTTCGATCGTCACTTCCCAGGTCGATTGGGCACCCACCAGTTCGGGCGACTTGGGCAGCGGATCGAGCCGCTCGACCTTCTGCAGCTTGATACGCGCGCGCAGCCTGCTGCCCACGGGCACCGGTGCGGTGAAGCGCACGCGGTTCAGGCCGTAGTTCACGCCGATCTTCGACGGCATGTGCAGCGCGTTGTGCATGAACTTGGGTACCAGCGACAGCGTCAGGAAGCCATGCGCGATCGGACCGCCGTAAGGCGATTCCTTTTTGGCGCGCTCCACGTCGACGTGGATCCACTGGTGGTCGCCGGTCGCTTCGGCAAACAGGTTTACCTGCTCCTGGGTGATCTCCATCCAGTCGCTGACGGCGACCTCCTGACCTTGCAGGCTCTCCAGTTCTTCGAGCGATGCGATGGTGCGCATGTCCGTTATCTCCTCGTTGTTTAGATTAGGGGCGATCTCAGGCGGGGCGGCGGCCGTACATGCCCATGCCCTTGACCGTGCAGACCAGTTCGCCGCGCTGGTTGGTCGCTTCCCACTGGGTATGGACGACGCCACGATCGGGCTTCGATTGCGATGGCCGGGAATCCAGCACGTTGAGCACGACAGTCAGCGTGTCGCCGGCATAGACCGGCTTCAGCCAGCGGATCTCGTCGACGCCCGGCGAACCCATGCTCGCCGACTTGCCAGTGGTGCTCAGCACCAGCAGACGCATCATGATCGAGCACGTCATCCAGCCGCTCGAAATCAGGCCGCCATAGATGCTGTTGGCGGCGGCCTCCTTGTCGATATGGAACGGCTGCGGATCATACTGGCGGGCAAAGCCGAGGATCTCTTCCTCGGTGACGAGATAGGAGCCGAGTTCGCGGCGGCTGCCGACTGTAAAATCCTCGAAATACAGCATTGGTGATGTCTCCGTTGTCGCTGACTGCGCTGACTGTTGACTGGTCATCGCGATATTCGCATGGCGGGTGACGGCGTGCGTCCGTATTTGCCGAACCCGCCCCTAACTGCGCCCAAAGAAAAAAACCGCGCCTGGACTACGGCGCGGTTTCGATTGGGCATCGCCTGGATCAGGCGGCTTGCTGGAAGCTCGCCTGCGCGGCGAACCGGCCCAGGTGGTGGTCGACATCACCGAACGTGGTGTTGATGAGCGTCAGGCGCTTGAACATATGCGCGGCCGGCAGTTCGTTGGTCACGCCCATGCCGCCGTGGATCTGCACGGCCTCCTGGCCAACGTAGCGCGCGGCCTGGCCAACGCGGGCCTTGGCAGCCGACACGTAGCGGCGGCGCTCTTCCGGCGTCGACTCTTCAAAGCGGGCCGCGGCCAGCAGCGTGATCGAGCGCGACTGCTCGGCCTGGATGAACATCTCGACCATGCGATGCTGCAGCGCCTGGAAGCGCGCGATCACCACGCCGAACTGCTGGCGCTGCTTGGCGTAATCGAGCGTTGCCGCGTTGAGCGTGTCCATCACGCCCACGGCCTCGGCGCACAGCAGCACCGCGGCGTAGTCGGCCACCTGCTCGACCTGCTCGAAGGCCTTGCCGGCTTCGCCCAGCAATTGCGCCGGGGCATCCTGGAACGTGACATCGGCCGCGCGCAGGTTGTCGATAGTGCGGTAGTCCTTGATGCTGACGCCGGCGCCCTTGGCGTCGACCAGGAACAGCGAGATGCCGTCACGATCGGCGTCCGCACCGCCGGTGCGTGCCGACACGATCAACTTGTCGGCCTGGCCACCATGCAGCACCACGGTCTTGCGGCCGTTGAGCTTGCCATCGCGCGCGGTGACGCGCACGTTGTTCAGCTCATAGCGCGCCTGCGGCTCGTTGAACGCCACGGCGAGCTTCAGTTCGCCACCGGCCACTTGCTCCAGCAGCGCTTCCTGGCCACCGGCCAGGCCCAGGGCATAAGCGCCCACGACGGTCGCCAGGTACGGCTCGACGACCAGGCCGCGGCCCAGTTCCTGCTGCACCACCATCATGTCCAGCGCCTTGCCGGCGAAGCCGCCCTGCGCTTCCGGCACCGGCAGCGCGGTCAGGCCGAGCTCGACGATGGAGCCCCAGGCCGACTCGCCATAGCCAGTCTCGCTCTCATAGCGCTTCTTGCGCGACTCGAAGTCGTAGTCCTTGTCGATGAAACGGCGTACGGCGTCAGCCAGCTGCTTTTGTTCGTCGCTGAGATTGAAGTTCATGTTCCGTGTCTCCTCACAGCCCCAGGATCATCTGGCTGATGATGTTGCGCTGGATTTCGTTGGACCCGCCGTAGATGGAGGTCTTGCGATAGTTGAAGTAGTAGGCGGCCAGCGGGGCGGCATCGTCGTAGCCGGTCACCGCGTGCTCGTGCTCGCACTCCAGGTAGGCGGGGTCGAACGGCTGGGCGTACGGGCCAACGGCTTCCACCATCAGTTCCGTCAGCATCTGCTGGATCTCGGTGCCCTTGATCTTCAGCATCGAAGCTTCCGGGCCAGGGCCCTTGCCCGCGGCTTCGCTCGACACCACGCGCAGCACGGTGATCTCCAGCGCCATCAGTTCAATTTCCAGCGCGGCAACCTTGGCGCCGAACACCGGATCTTCCAGCAGCGGCTTCCCGTTCTTCTGCTGCTGGCGCGCCACGCGCTTCAGGAAGCCCAGCTCGCGCTTGGAATTGCCGACGCGGGCAATGCCGGTGCGCTCGTGGCCGAGCAGGTACTTGGCGTAGGTCCAGCCCTTGTTCTCGTCGCCGACGCGGTTTTCCACCGGCACCTTGACGTTGTCGAAGAACACTTCGTTCACCTCATGCTCTTCGTCGAGCATGATGATCGGACGCACGGTGATGCCCGGCGTCTTCATGTCGATCAGCAGGAACGAGATGCCCTCCTGCTTCTTGGCCTCGGGATCGGTGCGCACCAGGCAGAAGATCATGTCGGCGTGCTGGCCGAGCGTGGTCCAGGTCTTCTGGCCGTTGACGATGTAGTGCTTGCCGTCGGAGGTCAGCTCCGCGCGGGTCTTGACCGATGCCAGGTCGGAGCCCGAGCCAGGCTCCGAGTAGCCCTGGCACCACCAGTCGGTGCAGTCCAGGATGCGCGGCAGGTAGTACGACTTCTGCTGTTCGTTGCCGTACTTCATGATCACGGGCGCGACCATGGCAACGCCGAAGGGCAGCACGCCGGGAGCGCCGACGCGGGCGTTTTCCTCGTCCCAGATATGGCGCTGCGTGGCGTTCCAGCCGGTGCCGCCATATTGCACGGGCCAGTGCGGTGCCGACCAGCCCTTGCCCGCCAGGATCTTGTGCCAGCGCACCAGGTCGTCGCGATTGGGCCGGCGATGGTTCAGCACCTTGCCGCGGATATCCGCCGGCAGATTGGCTTCCAGCCAGCTACGCACTTCCTCGCGGAAGGCGTTGTCGGACGCCGAATAATTGAGATCCATGCCCGTCTCCAGTGATGCCGGCACGGTGCCGGCAAGTAGTTCTGCCTGCGCGTCTTGCGCCGACAACCACGGGCACAGGACGCAATTCAGTGAGCCGTCTGCTTCAATGCATCCGGCACCACGAGCGGGATCGTTTCAATGCCCTCTTCCGCCAGCGCCTGCACCTCTTCCGGGGAAGCCGAACCGCGGATGCCGCGCTCCGGTGCCTCGTCGTAATGCATGCGCCTGGCCTCCTCGGCAAAGCGGTCGCCAACGTCCTCGGTCTGCGCCATCACCTGCCGAACGGCCTTCATATAGGCCGCCTGCAAGGCTTCCAGGGCGGCCGGCGCTGGCGCCGCCTGCCCTGCCTTCGCGTGGCCGCGCTGCACCGGCGTCGCGCCCGAGAGATTCAGGCGCGGCGCGCTCGGCAGCCGACTCACCACGTGGTCACCGCAGACCGGGCATTGGACAAGGTCACTTGCGATTTGCGACTGCGCATCGTCCTCGGAGGAAAACCAGCCCTCGAAACGATGGTCTTGCGCACAACGCAGGTCGAGCACCTTCATGATCTTTCCAGCCCGTCAAAGGCAATAGTATCCGTGAATCGAAATTTTGTGAACGGTCGTGCTAATTTTTCCCCAAAGGGATTTCCCGCATTTCTGTGGTGCGGGAAGCACATCGCTCGCTTCTTTGGCCGGCTATCGTCGTTTTTCTTCAGCGCTTCAGGACGGAAGCCGCTGCTCGCCGGGCTGCCAGCCCCCAGAGATTACCTTCTCCAGCCAGAACGCGCCGATGATGGTCTTCACATCGGTAATGCGGCCCTGACGCACCCAGTCGAGCACCTGGCCGGCCGGGACGATGAAGGTTTCGAGAAACTCGCCGTCATCGAGCTTCGCCTGCCCCGCGGTCAGGCCGCGTGCGAGAAACACATCGATAAATTCGGTGGAGTACGAAATGACGGGATGGATGCGAGTCAGGTAATCCCAGCGCGCGGCGCTATAGCCGGTTTCCTCTTCCAGCTCGCGCTCGCCGCAGCGCAGCGCGCCCTCTTGCGGGTCCAGCTTGCCGGCGGGGAATTCGAGCATGACTTCGCCTACCGGGTAGCGGAACTGCCGCTCCATCAGCACGGTGCCGTCGTCGAACAGCGGAATCATCATGACCGCGCCGGGATGTACGACGTACTCGCGGCCGGTCTGCTTGCCGTCGGGCAGGCGAACGATGTCTTGCTTCAGCGTGAGGAATTTGCCGCGATGGACGGTTGCCGAAGCAACGCAGACTTCCTTCAGCCCTTCATCGCCTTCCGGCGGGGCTAGGTGGTCCTGGGTCTTTTCCGTCATGAGCACTCCGGGTGATTGGCACGCCCGGCGGCTTCGTGACCGGCTTCAGGCCGTGCGGTGTTTGACTAGGTACTGCCAGGTAAAGCCGGGGAAGGCGAACACCAGCATCATGCACGCCGTAATGGCGTAGAACTGCCAGCCCTGCGGAAAGGCGTTGCCGAGGCTCGCCTCCACCGCAAAGCCGGCCAGGCCGGCCGCCAGATACAGGCAGATCAGTTCCACCAGCCGCAGCCACAGGGGCTTGCGGCTCCAGCGCAGGGGGATCACCGCGAACAGGCGCTGGTTGATGAACGGCAGGTTGGCACAAACCAGTGCCAGCAAGATGACAAACCAGCCGCCTGTCGGGGAACTCATGCCTTGCTGCCTCTTGCGTTCAGGAGGCCAGCGTTGCGCGGATGGCCTGGTAGCACAGGTTCATCAGCGCAGCCGGGAAGATGCCCAGCAGGATCACTGCCGCGCCGTTCAGGCTCAGCACCGAACGCAGGCCGGTGGTGGCCTCGAGCGGCTCTTCGCCGACCGGTGCATCGAAGTACATCAGCTTGACCACGCGCAGGTAGTAGAAGGCACCGATCAGCGAGAACAGCACCGCCACCACGGCCAGCCAGGTCATGCCCGACTTCACCACGGCTTCAAGCACGGCCAGCTTGGCGTAGAAGCCCACGGTTGGCGGAATGCCGGCCAGCGAGAACATCATCACCAGCATCAGGAACGCGAACCACGGATTGCGGCGCGACATGCCCTTCAGGTCTTCCAGCGTTTCCGCCTCGAAGCCCTTCGTGGTACGCAGCAGGATCAGGCCGAAGGTGCCCAGCGTGGTCAGCAGGTACGTGACCGAGTAGAACATCGACGCGCTGTAGGCGTTCGCCGCGCCATCCACCTTGTTGGCCACCACGCCGGACAGCATGCCCAGCAGGATGAAGCCCATGTGGGAGATGGTCGAGTAGGCCAGCATCCGCTTCAGGTTGGTCTGGACGATGGCGGTCAGGTTGCCGATGGCCAGCGACAGGACGGCCAGCACTACCAGCATGGTCTGCCAGTCAGCGGCCAGCGGCAGCAGGCCTTCGACCAGTACGCGCACGATCAGCGCGAATGCCGCCACCTTCGGGCCGCCGGCGATCAGCAGCGTCACCGCGGTCGGCGAACCCTGGTAGATGTCCGGAATCCACATATGGAACGGCGCGGCGCCAAGCTTGAACGACAGGCCGGCGACGATGAAGACCACGCCAAAGGCCAGCATGGTGGTGTTGACGCGGCCCGACTCGACCACGCGGAACACTTCGCCTAGGTTCAGCGAACCGGTCGCACCGTACATCATCGAGATGCCGTACAGGAGGAAGCCCGAAGCCAGCGCGCCCAGCACGAAGTACTTCATGGCCGATTCCGACGTCACGCGGTTTTCGCGGCGCAGTGCCACCAGCGCGTAGGACGACAGCGACAACAGTTCCAGGCCCAGGTACAGGGTCAGGAAGTTGTTGCCGGTGATCATGACGATCTGGCCGCCGAGCGCGAACAGCGAGAGCTGGTAGAACTCGCCCGCGTACATGTCGCGGTCCGCCAGGTAGCGGCGGGTGTAGACCAGCGTCATGAACAGGCCGGCCGAGCAGAATGCCGACAGCACGTTGGCCAGCGGATCGATCACGACCAGGTTCGCAAACGCGTAGTGCGTTTCGCCGGTCGATGCGTTGATGCCGAACCAGGCGGTCAGCACCAGCGTGAACAGCAGCGACAGCGGGTAGGCGACGCTTGGCTTGCCCTTGCCGCGGGCAAGGTCGATCCAGTTGACCGCGGCGATCGACACCGCGAGGAAAATAATCGGCGCCACGGAGGCGAGAGTCGAGGACGGTTGCATAGTGTTATCTCTCCCCGATTACAGCTTCGACTGCGCCACGTGGGACAGCAGGTTGACCACCGACGCGTGCATCACGTCGGTGAAGGGCTTCGGGTGCAGGCCCATGTACAGCGTCATGATGGCGAGCAGGCCCAGCATCAGGAATTCGCGCTTGTTCAAGTCCACCAGTTCGCGGACGTGCTGGTGCACGATGTCGCCGAAGATCACGCGCTTGACCATCCACAGCGAATAGGCAGCGCCGAGGATCAGGGCGGTGGCCGCGAGCAGGCCGATCCAGAAGTTGTACTCGACCGAACCCAGGATCACCATGAACTCGCCAACGAAACCGGAGGTCGCGGGCAGGCCGCAGTTGGCCATCGCGAAGAACACCGACAGCGCGGCGAATTTCGGCATGGTGTTCACCACGCCGCCGTAGTCGGCGATCTGGCGCGAGTGCACGCGGTCGTACAGCACGCCGATGCACAGGAACATAGCGCCCGAGATAAAGCCGTGCGAAATCATCTGCACGATACCGCCTTCGATGCCGATTTCATTGAAGATGAAGAAACCGAGCGTCACAAAGCCCATGTGCGCAATCGACGAGTACGCCACCAGCTTCTTCATATCGGCCTGCACCAGCGCCACCAGGCCGATGTAGATCACGGCGATCAGCGAGATGGTAATGATGAACGCGGACAGCGAATGGCTTGCATCCGGCGCGATCGGCAGCGAGAAGCGCAGGAAGCCGTAGGCGCCCAGCTTCAGCATGATCGCGGCCAGCACCACGGAACCGCCGGTCGGCGCCTCGACGTGGGCGTCGGGCAGCCATGTGTGCACCGGCCACATCGGCACCTTGACGGCGAATGCCATGAAGAAGGCAATGAACAGCGCGATCTGCTCGTTCATCGACAGCTTGGCCTGGTGCCATTGCAGGATTTCGAAGGTACCGGTCTTGTTGTACAGGAACAGCAGCGCGATCAGCGTCAGGAGCGAGCCCAGCAGCGTGTACAGGAAGAACTTGAAGGCTGCGTACACACGGTTCGGGCCGCCCCACACGCCGATGATGATGTACATCGGGATCAGCGTGGCTTCGAAGAACACGTAGAACAGCATGCCGTCCAGCGCGCAGAACACGCCGACCATCACGCCCGACAGGATCAGGAACGCAGCCATGTACTCGGCCACGCGTTCGGTGATCACTTCCCAGGCCGAGATCACGACGATCACGGTGATGAAGGCGGTCAGCACGACGAACCACATCGAGATGCCATCAACACCCAGGTAGTACTGGATGTTGAAGCGCTCGATCCAGGACGACTTCTCCACGAACTGCATCGCAGCGGTGGATTTGTCGAAGTGGAACACCAGCGGCAGCGTGACGATGAAGCTGACGATCGAGCCGAACAGCGACATCCACCTCACGTAGCAGGCGCTGCGGTCCGAGCCCGAGGCCAGTATCAGCAAGCCGAAGAAGATAGGCAGCCAGATTGCGAAAGACAGAACCATTTCTTTGTTTTCCTTACTCGGTGCCTATCACTTGGTGCCGATCACGCCGGTTACGGTGAGCGTCAGCAGCGCCAGCATGCCCACGATCATCGCGAATGCGTAGTGGTAGATGTAGCCCGATTGCAGGTAGCGGCTGGCCGCGGCGAACGAGGCCACCACGCGCGCCGAACCATTGACGAACAGGCCGTCGATAAAGCTCTGGTCGCCACCCTTCCACAGGCCGGTACCCAGCAGGCGGGCACCGCGTGCGAACACGGCCTGGTTGATGTCGTCCATGTAGTACTTGTTCTCGAGCAGCGTGTACACGCCCGAGAAGCGGTTCTTGATCGCCTCGGGGATGTCCGGGCGCTTCATGTAGAAGAACCACGACAGCACCACACCGGCAATCGCCAGCCACAGGACCGGGGTGGTCAGCGAATGGATCGCCATCGGCACCCAGCCGTGGAACGCTTCTTCCAGTTCCTTCATGGCATGGTGGTTCTCGCCGACGAAGATCACGTCCTTGAACGCCACGCCGTGCTTGAAGAACTCGCCGAACAGCATCGGCTCGATAGCGATCGCACCGATGATGACCGACGGGATCGCCAGCAGCACCAGCGGCAGCGTCACGACCCACGGTGACTCGTGCGGCTTCTCGCCGGCAGCCAGGCCATGGTGGTGGTCATGCGAGACTTCCTCGTCGGCGTGGTCGCCTTCGTGGCCGTGGTGCGCGTGGTTTTGGCCCCAGCGCTCCTTGCCATGGAAGACCAGGAAGTACATGCGGAACGAGTAGAACGCGGTCACGAACACGCCGGCCAGCACCGCGAAGTAGGCAAAGCCCGAACCCGCCAGGTGCGACTCGGCCACCGCTTCGATGATCGAATCCTTCGAGTAGAAGCCCGAAAAGAAAGGCGTTCCGATCAGCGCCAGCGAACCCACCAGCGAGGTGATCCACGTGATCGGCATGTACTTGCGCAGGCCGCCCATGTTGCGGATGTCCTGGTCGTGGTGCATGCCGATGATGACCGAACCCGCGCCAAGGAACAGCAGCGCCTTGAAGAACGCGTGGGTCATCAGGTGGAACACGGCGACCGAGTAAGCCGAAGCGCCCAGCGCAACCGTCATGTAGCCGAGCTGCGACAGCGTCGAGTACGCGACCACACGCTTGATGTCGTTCTGGATGACGCCCAGGAAGCCCATGAACAGCGCCGTAATGCCGCCGATCACCATGACGAAAGACAGCGCGGTGTCCGACAGCTCGAACAGCGGCGACATGCGGCTGACCATGAAGATGCCGGCCGTCACCATGGTGGCGGCGTGGATCAGCGCGGAAATCGGGGTCGGGCCTTCCATCGAGTCAGGCAGCCAGACGTGCAGCGGGAACTGGGCCGACTTGCCCATGGCGCCGATGAACAGGCAGATGCACGCCACCGTCAGCATCATCCAGTCGGTGCCCGGGAAGATGACGGTCGCCAGCTTCTCGCGGGCGGCGAACACGTCCGCGTAGTTCATGCTGCCGCTGTAGGCCAGCAGCAGGCCGATGCCCAGGATGAAGCCGAAGTCGCCGACACGGTTCACCAGGAACGCCTTCAGGTTCGCGAAGATGGCCGTCGGGCGGGTGTACCAGAAACCGATCAGCAGGTACGACACCAGGCCCACCGCCTCCCAGCCGAAGAACAGCTGCAGGAAGTTGTTGCTCATCACCAGCATTAGCATCGAGAAGGTGAAGAGCGAGATGTACGAGAAGAAGCGGTTGTAGCCGGGGTCTCCGTCCATGTAGCCGACGGTGTAGATATGCACCATCAGCGACACGAAGGTCACCACCACCATCATCATGGCCGTCAGAGAATCGACCAGGAAGCCGACTTCCATCTTCAGGTCGCCGATGGCCATCCACTCGTAGACGGTGCCGTTGTAGCTCGCGCCGTTCATCACGTCGAGCAGCACCATCACCGACAGCACGCAGGCAATGGCCACGCCGAGGATCGTCGCGGTGTGGGCCACCATGCGGCCGCCGCGCGACTCCGAGGAAAACAGACCAAAGAACTTGGTGCCGAACAGGCCGGCGATCGCTGAGCCGACTAGCGGCGCAAGCGGAATCGCGAGCAGCAGGTTGGGGTTGAGCGTGGTTGCCATAGGACGCTTATTGGTGTGCGAGCGGTGAGCGGTCGTGGTTCATTGCGTAGTGCGTCATGAATATCAGTACTTCAGGGTATCCATGTCGTCCACGTTGATCGTGTCCAGGTTGCGGAACAGCACAACCAGGATTGCCAGACCGATTGCCGACTCGGCAGCGGCCACCGTAAGGATGAAGAAAACGAAAACCTGACCAGCCAGGTCGCCCATATAGTGCGAAAAGGCGACGAAGTTCATATTGACCGCAAGCAGCATGAGTTCGATCGCCATCAGCAGCACGATCACGTTCTTGCGGTTCAGGAAGATACCAACGATGCTGATCGCGAACAGGATCGCACCGAGCACGAGGAAATGGGCGAGTGAGAGCACAGCGTTTCTCCGTGGCTTTAGTTCTTGTTGGCGGTCGCCGCGGCATCGGCCGGGGCGGACTGGCTTTCCGCTGCCATGGCCACGAGGCGGACGCGGTCATCGCGGCGGGTGCGCAGCTGCGACGAGATATCCTGGGCCTTCACGTCCTTGCGGCGACGCATGGTCAGCGCAACGGCCGCGATGATAGCCACCAGGAGGATGATGCCGGCCACTTCGAAGGCGTAGATGTAGTCGGTGTAGATCAGCTTGCCCAGCGCGGCCGTGTTCGAGTAGTTCGGATCCTGCGAACCAGGCGCCACCACCGGAGCGACCGTGCCGATGAAATTGCGCACCAGCACGATGGCCATTTCGGCAATGATCAGCGCGCCAACGACCGACGCGAGCGGTACGTAAGTCCAGAAGTCCCTGCGCAGGTGTTCGATGTCGATATCGAGCATCATCACCACGAACAGGAACAGCACCATCACGGCGCCGACGTACACCAGCACCAGCAGGATGGCGAGGAATTCCGCCTTGAGCAACAGCCAGATCGCCGCAGCCGTGAAGAACGACAGTACGAGGAACAGTGCGGAGTGCACCGGGTTCTTCGCGGTGATGACCTTCAGTGCGGAGAGCACCAGCACCAGCGCAAAGACGTAGAAGATGGTGGTCGTGAGTTCCATGGTCCGTGTCGGATCCTCTCTTGGCCTTCGGCACAGACTACCCCCGTGGGTGGCCCGCGCTTGCGGCATCCTTCCATTGGCTCCTTGCGGAGCCCGATTCAAATTCACTGGGGGGCACCGGCGACGCCGGCGCCAACCGATCTCAGCGGTACTTGGCGTCCGCAGCCTTGGCCGCGGCAATCTGCGGCTCGTAGCGGTCGCCCACTGCCAGCAGCATGTCCTTGGTGAAGTACAGGTCGCCGCGCTTCTCGCCGTGGTATTCCAGGATCGGCGTTTCGACCACTGCGTCGACCGGGCAGGCCTCTTCGCAGAAGCCGCAGAAAATGCACTTGGTCAGGTCGATGTCGTAGCGCGTGGTACGGCGGGTGCCGTCGGCACGCACGTCGGACTCGATCGTGATGGCCAGTGCCGGGCACACTGCCTCGCACAGCTTGCAGGCGATGCAGCGCTCTTCCCCGTTGGGGTAGCGGCGCAGCGCGTGCAGGCCGCGGAAACGCGGCGAGATCGGCGTCTTCTCTTCCGGGAACTGGACGGTGACCTTGCGCGCGAAGAGATAGCGGCCGGTCAGCGCCATGCCCTTGAAGAGTTCCTTCAGGAGCAGGCTGTTGAAGAAGTCCTTGATGGCGAGCAGCATGACAATTGCTTCCTAGTGTTTCCCGAGGCGCGCGCTGCATCGTTGCAGTGCGCGCGTCCTCGCTTGGCTGTTCAGTGCCAGATATTCCAAGGCGACTTGATCCAGATCGCCACGATGATCAGCCAACCGACAGTCAGGGGGATGAACACCTTCCAGCCCAAACGCATGATCTGGTCATAGCGGTAGCGCGGGAAGGAGGCGCGAATCCAGATAAAGACGGACAGCAGCAGGAATACCTTGATCAACAGCCAGAAGAAGCCGGGGATCAGATTGGTCAGGAAGCTCGAGAACGGAGGCGCCCAGCCACCCAGGAACATCAGCGCGGTCATCGTCGAGATGATGATCATGTTGATGTACTCGGCCAGGAAGAACAGCGCGAAGCCCATGCCCGAGTATTCGATCATGTGACCAGCAACGATTTCCGACTCGCCTTCCACCACGTCGAACGGGTGACGGTTGGTTTCAGCCACGCCCGAGATGAAGTACACACCGAACATCGGCAGCAGCGGAATCCAGTTCCACGAGAGGACGTTGATGCCCATGTCGGCGAAATAGCCCGCGTTCTGGCTGTTGACGATGGCCGACAGGTTCAGGCTGCCCGACACCATCAGCACCGTGACCAGGGCAAAGCCCATGGCGATTTCGTACGACACCATCTGCGCGGCGGCGCGCATGCCGCCCAGGAACGCGTACTTCGAGTTCGAGGACCAGCCGGCCAGGATCACGCCGTACACGCCAACCGAGCTGATTGCCATCACGTACAGCAGACCGGCGTTGACGTTGGCCATCACGACTTCGGCCTGGAACGGAATCACCGCCCAGACGGCCACGGCCGGCATCAGCACCATCAGCGGGGCAATCAGGTACATGCCCTTGCTGACTTGCGTCGGCGTCATGACTTCCTTGAGCAGCAGCTTCAGCACGTCCGCAATCGGCTGCAGCAGGCCCAGCGGGCCGACGCGGTTCGGGCCCAGACGCACGTGCATCCAGCCGATCAGTTTGCGCTCCCACAGAATCAGGTAGGCCACGCAAAGCAGCAGCGGCACCACGATAAGCACGGCCCGGATGAGGATCCACAGCGGCGTCCAGGCGCCGCCGAAGATGGCGTGGCCTTGCGAGGTAATCCAGTCGATCATGTTGCGTTCTCGCTATTCTTGTATGGCTCAGGCCGCTCCGGCTGCTGCGGCAGCCTTCTGGCCCGCCGACAGATCCACAGCCTTTTCGACCTTGACCGTGCCGAACATGGCACCCAGGCTCACTGCGGCCGGCGTTGCGGCCGGAACGCGCACGGTGTTGGCCGGCAGCGTTTTTTCCAGTACGCCCGGCAGCACCACGCTACCCTCGCCCTGCGTCACGCGGACCGGATCTCCCGACTGGATCCCCAGTCCGGCAAACAGGTCGGCCGACAGCGCCACTTGCTGCGCGCGGCGGGCCGCGGCGGTCAGCTGCAGCGATTCGGCGCGGCGCACGATCGGGTCGGCATGGTAGATCGGCACATCGGCAATCCGCTCGATGCCATTGGCAGCGGCTGCGGACACGCGGATCTGCGCGTCGGTCGCGTTGTTCAGCTGCGGCGCCACCGGTGCGGCCAGAACTTCGGCACGGACGGCTTCCGCGCTGTCGTAGTCGAAAGCGGCGACGTCCAGCAGATTGCCCAGCACGCGCAGGACCTTCCAGCCCGGACGCGATTCACCAAGCGCACGCACGACACCGTTGAAGCTCTGCGGCAGACCTTCGCAGTTGACGAAGGTACCTGCGGTTTCCGTGTACGGCGTGACCGGCAGGATCACGTCGGCATACTGCATGGCGGCTTCCGAGCGGAACGGCGACAGCACGACCACGGTTCCAGCCTGGGCCAGCGCGGCCAAGGCCTTGCGCGGATCGGCGGCATCGAACTCGGGTTCGGTGTTGAGCAGCACGTAGGCCTTGCGCGGCGACTCGAGCATCGCCTGCGCATTGGCACCACCCTGCTTCGGCAGCGCGCCGGCGATATAACCGCCAACGGTGTTCGCAGCCTCGGTCAGGAAGCCCAGCGTGGCGCCCGTTTCCGTAGCGATCCACTGTGCCAGCGCGTGCAGCGCGGCGAATTGCGGGTGACGCACAGCCTCGTTACCGAGGAACACGGCACGGCGCTCGCCCGACAACAGGGCTTCCGCAGCCTTGCCGGCAGCATCGCCGCCATCAAAACCTTCGGTGCCGGCAGGTGCGGCAACGCCCTTGGCGGTGGCCACGGCGCGGGCCACACCGGCCAGCGCTGCAGTCCAGCCCGACGGCGCCACGTCAATACGAGCGGCCAGCGGCATCAGCAGGTCTTCACCGCCGGCGCCCAGCACGGCAATGCGCGCACCCTTCTTGCCAGCCTGGCGCAGACGGGCAGCCAGCAGCGGGTGGTCCTTGCGCAGCGACGAGCCGATCACCAGCACGCGTTGCAGCGTGGACACGTCAGCCACCGGCATGCCGAGCCACGGCGCGCCCTTCAGGGCTGCCGAGAAATCGGACTGGCGCAGGCGGAAGTCGACGTTGTCGCTACCCAGGCCGCGCATCAGCTTGCCCAGCAGGTACAGTTCTTCGAGCGTGCTGTGCGGGCTGGCCAGCGCCGCGATCTGGTCGGCGCCATGGTCACGCTTGATGCTCGCCAGGCCGTTGGCCACGTATTCGAGCGCGGTCTGCCAGTCGGTTTCGATCCACTGGCCGCCCTGCTTCAGCAGCGGACGGGTCAGGCGGTCGGCGCTGTTCAGGCCTTCGTAGGAGAAGCGGTCCTTGTCCGAGATCCAGCACTCGTTGACGCCTTCGTTTTCCAGCGGCAGCACGCGCATGACGCGCTGGTTCTTGCTCTGGACCACGAGATTGGCACCGAGGCCGTCGTGCGGAGACACCGACTTGCGGCGAGCCAGTTCCCAGGTACGGGCCGAATAGCGGAACGGCTTGCTGGTCAGCGCGCCGACCGGGCACAGGTCGATCATGTTGCCGGACAGTTCCGAATCCACGGTCTGGCCGACGAACGTCGTGATTTCCGAGTGCTCGCCGCGGTTCAGCATGCCCAGCTCCATCACGCCGGCCACTTCCTGGCCGAAGCGCACGCAGCGGGTGCAGTGGATGCAGCGGGTCATCTCCTCCATGGAGATCAGCGGGCCCACGTTCTTGTGGAACACCACGCGCTTTTCTTCCTTGTAGCGCGACTCCGATGCACCATAGCCCACGGCCAGATCCTGCAGCTGGCATTCGCCGCCCTGATCGCAGATCGGGCAGTCGAGCGGGTGGTTGATCAGCAGGAATTCCATTACGGACTTCTGTGCCTTGACGGCCTTCTCCGAATTGGTGAAGACCTTCATGCCAGGCGTCACGGGCGTGGCGCAGGCGGGCAGCGCCTTCGGCGCCTTTTCAACTTCAACCAGGCACATGCGGCAGTTCGCCGCGATGGACAGTTTGCGGTGGTAGCAGAAGTGCGGGATGTAGGTGCCCAGCTTGCGGGCGGCTTCCATCACCAGGCTGCCTTCAGCAACCTCAACCTTCTTGCCGTCGATCTCGAGTTCAACCATGTTCTGCCACGCTTAGATGTAGGCCGGAACCATGCACTGCTTGTGTTCGACGTGATATTCGAACTCTTTCCAGTAGTGCTTGAGCATGCCGCGGACCGGCATCGCCGCGGCATCGCCGAGCGCGCAAATGGTGCGGCCCATGATGTTTTCCGCGACGTTATTGAGCAGGTCCAGGTCTTCCTGGCGCCCTTCTCCGTGTTCAATGCGATTGACCATGCGATAGAGCCAGCCGGTGCCTTCGCGGCACGGCGTGCACTGGCCGCACGATTCTTCAAAATAGAAATACGACAGGCGCAGCAGCGAGCGCACCATGCAGCGCGTCTCGTCCATGACGATCACGGCGCCCGAGCCCAGCATCGAGCCGGCCTTGGCGATCGAGTCGTAGTCCATGTCGGAGGCCATCATCATCTCGCCCGGCACCACCGGCGCGGACGAGCCGCCCGGAATCACCGCCTTGATGCGCTTGCCGCCGCGCATGCCGCCGGCCAGCTCCAGCAGCTTGGCGAACGGCGTGCCCAGCGGGATTTCATAGTTGCCCGGGCGCTCGACGTCACCGGAGATCGAGAAGATCTTCGTGCCGCCGTTGTTCGGCTTGCCGAGCTTCAGGTAGTTCTCCGGGCCAACGGCCAGCAGGAACGGCACCGCGGCAAACGTCTCGGTGTTGTTGATGGTGGTGGGCTTGCCGTACAGGCCAAAGCTGGCCGGGAACGGCGGCTTGAAACGCGGCTGGCCCTTCTTGCCTTCCAGCGATTCGAGCAGCGCGGTTTCCTCGCCGCAGATGTAGGCGCCGTAGCCGTGGTGGGCATGCAACTGGAAATTGAAGCCCGAACCCAGGATGTTGTCGCCCAGGAAGCCGGCAGCACGCGCCTCTTCGAGGGCTTCCTCGAAGATCTTGTACTCGTTCCAGATCTCGCCGTGGATGTAGTTGTAGCCCACGGTGATGCCCATCGCGTACGCGCCGATGGCCATGCCTTCGATCAGCGAATGCGGATTGAAGCGGATGATGTCACGGTCCTTGAACGTACCGGGCTCGCCTTCATCGGTATTGCAGACGAGGTACTTCTGGCCCGGGAACGTACGCGGCATGAAGCTCCACTTCAGGCCGGTCGGGAAGCCTGCGCCCCCACGGCCGCGCAGGCCCGAGGCCTTGACGTCGGCGATCACCTGCTCGGGCGGGATCTTCTCGGTCAGGATGCGCTTGAGCTGCTGGTAGCCACCACGCTTGACGTAGTCTTCCAGGTGCCAGTTCTTGCCGTCCAGGCCGGCCAGGATCAGCGGCTGGATGTGACGGTCGTGCAGAGAGGTCATGTTACTTTGCCCCCTTGGCGGCAGCGTCGGCCTTCAGCTCTTCGACCAGCGCGTCGAGCTTGTCGTCGCTCATGAAGCTGCACATGCGGGTATTGTTGACGATCATTACCGGCGCGTCGCCGCAGGCGCCCATGCATTCACCCTCTTTGAGCGTGAAGCAGCCATCGGCAGTGGTCTCGTTGTAGTCGATGCCGAGCTTGCGCTTGAGGTATTCGCCGGCCCGCTCGCCGCCCGACAGGGCGCACGGCAGGTTGGTGCAGACGGCGAGCTTGTACTTGCCCACCGGCTTGGTGTCGTACATGTTGTAGAAGGTCGCCACCTCTTCCACCCACACGGGCGGCATGTCGAGATAGCTGGCGACGAACTGCATGACTTCGGGAGAAACCCAGCCCACCTCGCCCTGTGCCACGGCAAGCGCCGCCATCACGGCCGACTGCTTCTGGTCGGCCGGATACTTCGCGATCGCGCGATCGATTTCCTTGAGAGCTTCTGCTGATAGCATGGTCATTGCAGTAAAACGGCGGAGGCAGCGTACCGGGGCTTGCATCCGCAGGTTTGCAGCCGTCGCTGCCTGTTCCGCCGGCGGGCCTGAGGCCCTGCCGTTCCGCCGCGGTGTCCCCGCCGCTCCCTGCCCTCGTGGCAAGAAAGCGCCCGGATCGTCGTCCGGGCCGGCGGTCCGTGATTAGCGGTCGATTTCGCCGAAGACGATGTCCTGCGTACCGATGATCGTCACCGCGTCAGCAATCATGTGGCCCTTGGCCATTTCGTCCAGCGCGGCCAGGTGCGCATAGCCGGGCGCGCGAATCTTCAGGCGGTAAGGCTTGTTCGCGCCGTCCGAGATCGCATAGATACCGAATTCGCCCTTCGGATGCTCCACCGCTGCATAGGCCTCGCCCTCTGGCACGTGAATACCTTCGGTGAACAGCTTGAAGTGGTGGATCAACTCTTCCATGTTCGACTTCATGTCCACCCGCGACGGCGGCGCAACCTTGTGGTTGTCCGTGATCACGGGGCCCGGATTGCGGCGCAGCCATTCGATGCACTGCTTGATGATGCGGTTGGACTGGCGCATTTCCTCGATACGCACGAGGTAACGCGCGTAGCAGTCGCCGCCCACGCCCACCGGCACATCGAAGTCCATCTTGTCGTACACCTCGTACGGCTGCTTCTTGCGCAGGTCCCAGGCGATGCCCGAGCCGCGCAGCATCGGACCGGTGAAGCCCATCTGCAGCGCGCGTTCCGGGCTCACCACGCCGATATCCACCAAGCGCTGCTTCCAGATCCGGTTGTCGGTCAGCAGCGTCTCGTACTCGTCGACGTACTTCGGGAACCGGTTGGTGAAGTCCTCGATAAAGTCCAGCAGCGAGCCCGAACGCGCTTCGTTCATGGCCTTGATGGCACGCTCGTTGTGAACCTTGGACGCCCGATATTGCGGCATTGTGTCAGGCAGGTCGCGATAGACGCCGCCCGGACGGTAGTAGGCCGCGTGCATGCGCGCGCCCGACACCGCCTCGTACATGTCGAACATGTCCTCGCGCTCGCGGAACGCGTAGAGGAACACCGCCATGGCGCCCACGTCGAGTGCATGCGCACCGATCCACATCAGGTGGTTCAGCAGGCGAGTGATTTCGTCGAACATCACGCGGATGTACTGGGCGCGCACCGGCACTTCAATGCCGAGCAGCCGCTCGATCGCCATCACGTAGGCGTGTTCGTTGGACATCATCGACACGTAGTCGAGACGGTCCATGTAGGGAACGTTCTGGATCCAGCTCTTCTGCTCGGCCAGCTTTTCGGTGGCACGGTGCAGCAGGCCGATATGCGGGTCGGCGCGCTGGATCACTTCGCCGTCCAGCTCCAGCACCAGGCGCAGCACGCCGTGCGCGGCCGGGTGCTGCGGGCCGAAGTTCAGGGTGTAATTCTTGATATCTGCCATGGCGCGTAATCAGTGCTGCGTGCCGCCGTAGTTGTCCTCGCGGATCACGCGCGGCGTGATTTCGCGGGGTTCGATCGTCACCGGCTGGTAAATGACCCGCTTCTGCTCCGGGTCATAGCGCATTTCCACGTAACCCGAGGTCGGGAAATCCTTGCGGAACGGATGGCCGACAAAGCCGTAGTCGGTCAGGATGCGGCGCAGGTCCGGGTGACCTTCGAATACGATGCCGTAGAAATCGAAGGCTTCGCGCTCGAACCAGTTCACCGAATTCCACACGTCGATCACCGACGGCACGACCGGGAAATCATCATCCGGGGCAAACACGCGCACGCGCAGGCGCCAGTTGTGGGTCACGGACAGCAGGTGCGATACGGCTGCAAAACGCAGGCCGTCCCAGGCACCATCGCCGTAGTCGGAATAGTCCACGCCGCACAGGTCGATCAGCTGCTCAAAGCGCAGCGCGGGATCGTCGCGCAAGATGCGGGACACTTCCAGGTAGTCGTCAGCCTTGACGATCAGCGTCAGTTCGCCAGTGGCCTCGATCAGTTTTTGCACGCGCTTGCCGAGAACTTTCTCGAGCGCGGCCTTCAGGGTCTCAAGCTTCGCCATGTCAGCCCTTGCGCGCGATGGTGTTGGTACGCTTGATCTTGTTCTGCAGCTGGATCACGCCGTAGATCAGCGCTTCAGCCGTGGGCGGGCAGCCCGGCACGTAGATGTCCACCGGCACAATGCGGTCGCAGCCACGCACCACCGAGTACGAATAGTGGTAGTAACCGCCGCCATTGGCGCAAGAGCCCATCGAGATGACCCAGCGCGGCTCGGCCATCTGGTCGTAGACCTTGCGCAGCGCGGGTGCCATCTTGTTGCACAGCGTGCCAGCCACGATCATCACGTCCGACTGGCGCGGCGACGGGCGGAACACCACGCCGAAGCGGTCCAGGTCGTAGCGCGCGGCGCCGGCATGCATCATTTCCACAGCACAGCAGGCCAGGCCAAAGGTCATCGGCCACAGCGACCCGGTGCGGGTCCAGTTGATCAGCTTGTCAGCAGTAGTCGTGACAAAGCCTTCGTTGAGAACGCCTTCGATTGCCATTTCACATCACTCCCAATCGAGCGCGCCCTTTTTCCAGATGTAGACGAAGCCCACGATGAATTCCAGCAGAAACACGCCCATGGCGATGAATCCCGGCCAGCCAATATCCTTCAGGGCAACACCCCACGGAAACAGGAAGGCGGTTTCGAGATCGAACAGGATAAAAAGGATGGCGATGAGGTAGTAGCGCACGTCGAACTTCATGCGCGCGTCCTCGAACGCTTCGAAGCCGCACTCGTATGGCGACAGCTTCGCGGGATCAGGTTTGTTCGGGCCGAGAATCCGACCAATCGACATCAACGCTATGCCAAGCACAACGCCGAAGATGATGAAGATGAGAACGGGGAAGTAGGCTTCGAGAGTCAAGGTACGGCCAGCCTTATCTGGAATGTTGTCAACAGCACCAGCTGAAGCGGCGTCCTGTTGCCCACCCCAGGCGCTATGCCGAAACCTCCGGCGCGCCGCCTTGCGGATTGCCGAAGTTCCCTGACGGGAGCATTGCCCGACAGCGAACTTCGATCAAGTTTTTTGGTGCCGACGGCGAGACTCGAACTCGCACAGCTTTCGCCACTACCCCCTCAAGATAGCGTGTCTACCAATTTCACCACGTCGGCTGGGGGAGAAACAATATTGCCTGGCGCCGGGTTTTCAGGCCCTTCAGAGCTCTCGCAGAGGTTTTTGCCTTTGCTCAAGCCCCATCGCTGGGGAATCGTTTCAAGCCTTGGATTCTAACCCGCTTTGCGGCATTGTTCAACGCACAACTGCAAAAAAAATCAGGAATCGAATACAAGGCCGCTCGATTATTTCGGAACCGCAGGCGCAGCCGGAGCTGAGGCGTCCGCAGCCGCCGCAGCAGGCGCTGAGGCACCAGCCGGAGCCGGCGCGGTCACCGGGGCCGAGCCCATCACGCCCAGCGACGCGGCGGGCTTGTAGTTACCCATCAGCGTCAGGCTCAGCGTGCAGATGAAGAACAGCGTCGCCAGCACCGCAGTCGTACGCGACAGGAAGTTTGCGGAGCCCGTGGCGCCGAACAGGCTGCCCGATGCGCCTGATCCGAACGCCGCACCCACATCAGCACCCTTGCCGTGCTGAATCAGCACCAGGCCGATGACGCCCAGCGCCGACAACACCTGCACTAGTACCAACAAAGTCTTGAAAATTGCCATTTGGATAAATTTAGCGTTACTTGCCTGATCGGATATCCGGCGCGACGGGCATTCAGGCGTTGCCGATCGCGAGAAAATCTTCCGATTTCAACGAGGCACCACCAATCAGGCCTCCGTCAATATCGGACATGGAAAACAGTTCGACCGCATTTTCCGGCTTAACACTGCCGCCGTACAAAATCGACATGCGCTCCGCCACGCCGGCGTCACGCTCGCGAACCTGGCCGCGCAGGAAGGCGTGCACGGCCTGCGCCTGCTCGCTGGTCGCAGTCTTGCCCGTGCCGATCGCCCAGACCGGCTCGTAGGCCAGGACCACGCGACCCAGTTGCTCAACTGACAGCGCGTCCAGGACCGCTTGCAACTGCCGACCCACGACGACCTCGGTCTGACCAGCTTCGCGCTCGGCAAGCGTCTCGCCGACGCAGATCACGGGCAGGATGCCGAATTCCAGCGCGCGCAGCGCCTTGGCAGCAACCACCGCGTCCGTTTCCGCATGGTAGGTACGACGCTCCGAGTGACCCACCAGCGCGTAGGTGCAGCCAAACTCGCCCAGCATGGACGCAGCCACCTCGCCAGTGAAGGCGCCGCGCGCCTCGGCGGACACATCTTGTGCGCCCCAGACCACCTGCGAGCCGTTCAGCAGCGCCTGGCATTGTGCAAGATAGGGGAAAGGTGCGCAGACTGCCAGCCGCGCGCGTGCCGGTGCAGCCTTGATTCCCTCGAGCAGCGCGGCGTTGGCGGCCAGGCTGCCGTGCATCTTCCAGTTGCCGATGACGAGCTTTTGTCTCACGGGGTCCCCTCCCAAATAAAACCCGCTATTGTAGCTTGCGGCAGGGGACCGGCGCTACCGCGCGCGACCAGGCCGGCGCGGCAACGTTTCAAGGCCCCTTACCAGGTCAGGACGATCTTGCCGATGTGCTCGCTGGATTCCATCAGCCGATGGGCTTCGGCCGCCTGGGCCGCCGGAAAGACCTTGTGGATCACCGGCTTGATCTTGCCCGCCTCGAGCAGCGGCCACACCTGCTGATGCAGGGCCTGGGCGATCTGCCCCTTGAATGCCGCTGACCGCGGACGCAGGGTGGAGCCCGTGACCGTGATACGGCGGCGCAGGATATCGCCCAGGGGAATCTCCGCCTTGGCGCCACCGAGCAGCGCGATGATAACGATGCGACCGTCGTCGGCAATGCACTTCAGCTCACGGCCCAGATAGGAGCCGGCCACCATGTCGAGGATCACGTCGACGCCCTTGCCGGCGGTCAGCGTGGCCACTTCGGCAACGAAATCCTGGGTCTTGTAGTTGATGGCACGGTCTGCGCCGAGATCCTCGCAGGCCTTGCATTTCTCGTCGCTGCCGGCCGTGACGAACACCTTGTAGCCGAGCGCCTTGGCAATCTGGATCGCGGTTGTACCGATGCCGCTGGAGCCGCCCTGGATCAGCAGCGTCTCGTCCTTGCCGCGCGGGCCCTGGCCCAGGTAGCCGCGGTCGAACACATTGCTCCACACGGTGAAGAAGGTTTCCGGCAGCGCCGCGGCTTCGATATCGCTGAGGCCCTTCGGGGCCGGCAGACACTGGGCCACCGGCGCCGTGCACAGTTGCGCGTAGCCGCCGCCCTGCACGAGCGCGCAGACGCGATCGCCAACCTTGAGCCCGAAGCGGTTATCCGCATGAGAGAGGTCCCCACCGACCACGACGCCAGCCACTTCGAGGCCAGGCAGGTCTGACGCGCCGGGCGGTACCGGATAGTTGCCGGTGCGCTGGAACACGTCGGGGCGATTGACGCCGGCCGCGGCCACGCGGATCAGGATCTCGCCCGCACCGGCTACTGGGTCGGGGCGTTGCGTCTCCTGCAGGACTTCGGGCGCACCGTATTCGCGAATCTCGATGGCTTGCATTGCTGCTCCTTTTCTTGGTCTCGCGCGCGACGCATTGAGGCCATCGCGGCGTGTCGGTGAGAGCGGTCGCTCAATTGGGTTGCCCGGCAGTGTAAACAAAAAAGCGGCTGGACATCGCCAGCCGCTTTTTCTTCAATACCGCCGGATGGCGGCACCGGATTCAGCTTACTGCTGCTGGTCCGACGGAGCGGCCGGAGCCGGTGCTGCTTCGGCGTGGGTCTGCGGGCTGATGCTGCCACCCTCTTCCGCCAGCGCAGCCTTCAGCGACAGGCGCAGACGGCCCTTCTCGTCAGCCTGGATCAGCTTGACGCGCAGTTGCTGGCCTTCCTTCAGCCAGTCCTTGATGTCCTTCACGCGCTCGTTGACGATTTCCGAGATATGCAGCAGACCGTCCTTGCCCGGCAGGATGTTCACGATCGCGCCGAAGTCCAGCAGCTTCAGCACCGTGCCGTTGTAGATCTTGCCCACTTCGGCTTCGGCGGTGATGCCTTCGATGCGGCGCTTGGCTTCGGCCATGCCATCGGTCGAGGTCGAGGCGATGGTGATGGTGCCGTCTTCCTGGATGTCGATGGTGGTGCCGGTTTCCTTGGTCAGCGCCTGGATGGTCGAGCCGCCCTTGCCGATCACTTCGCGGATCTTGTCCGGATGGATCTTCATCGTGATCATGCGCGGAGCGTGCGCCGACAGTTCGGTGCGGGCGTGGCCCATGGCGCTGTGCATTGCGCCCAGGATATGCAGGCGGCCTTCCTTGGCCTGCGCCAGGGCAACCTGCATGATTTCCTTGGTGATGCCCTGCACCTTGATGTCCATCTGCAGTGCGGTGATGCCGTTGTCGGTACCCGCGACCTTGAAGTCCATGTCGCCGAGGTGGTCTTCGTCACCGAGGATGTCGGTCAGCACGGCGAACTTGTTGCCTTCCAGGATCAGGCCCATGGCCACGCCTGCCACATGCGCCTTGACCGGAACGCCGGCGTCCATCAGTGCCAGGCAGCCGCCGCAGACCGAAGCCATCGACGACGAACCGTTGGATTCGGTGATTTCCGAAACCAGGCGAATGGTATAGGCGAACTCGTCGTCCTTCGGCAGCACCGGGATCAGTGCGCGCTTGGCCAGGCGGCCGTGGCCGATTTCGCGGCGCTTCGGGCTGCCCACGCGACCGGTTTCGCCGGTGGCGAACGGAGGCATGTTGTAGTGGAGCATGAAGCGGTCGCGGTATTCACCGGCCAGCGCATCGATGATCTGCTCGTCGCTCTTGGTACCGAGCGTAGCCACCACCAGCGCCTGGGTCTCGCCGCGGGTGAACAGCGCCGAACCGTGGGCACGCGGCAGGACCGACGAGCGGATCTCGATCGGGCGCACGGTGCGGGTGTCGCGGCCGTCGATACGCGGCTCGCCTGCCAGCACCTGGCCGCGCACGATCTTGGCTTCCAGGTCGAACATGATGTTGCCGACTTCCACCTTGTCGGCTTCCACGCCGGCGGCTGCCAGCGCGGCTGCCACGTTGGCGGACACTTCCTTCAGCTTCTGGCTGCGGGCCGACTTCTGGCGCAGCTGGTAGGCTTCTTGCAGCAGCGGCAGCGCCACTTCGGTGACCTTGGCGATCAGCGCTTCGTTCTTCGGCGCAGCGGCCCAGTCCCACTCCGGCTTGCCGCCGTCACGGACCAGTTCGTGGATCGCATTGATCGCGGTTTGCATCTGCTCGTGGCCATACACCACGGCGCCAAGCATCACTTCTTCCGACAGCTGGTTCGCTTCCGATTCCACCATCAGCACAGCGCGCTCGGTACCGGCGACGATCAGGTCGAGGTCCGAAGTCGCCATTTGCGAACGGGTCGGGTTCAGCAGGTACTGGCCGTCCTTGTAGCCGACGCGGGCAGCGCCCACCGGACCGCTGAACGGGATGCCCGAGACGGCCAGCGCGGCCGACGCACCGATCAGCGCAGGGATGTCAGCCGGCACGTCCGGGTTCAGCGACACCACGTGCACGACTACTTGTACGTCGTTGTAGAAGCCTTCCGGGAACAGCGGACGCAGCGGACGGTCGATCAGGCGCGAGGTCAGGGTCTCGTTTTCCGACGGACGGCCTTCACGCTTGAAGAAGCCGCCGGGGATCTTGCCGGCAGCGTAGGTCTTTTCGATGTAGTCGACGGTCAGCGGGAAGAAGTCCTGGCCGGCCTTCGGGCTCTTGGCGGCGACAACGGTCGCTAGCACGACGGTGTCTTCCACGTCGACCAGCACCGCGCCACCAGCCTGGCGGGCGATTTCACCGGTCTCCATACGGACCGAATGTTGGCCCCACTGGAACTGCTTGACTACTTTGTTGAACATGGACATTTGCATTCCTTGTCTTGCGTGCACGCCGGAATCATTGCTCGGCGTGCGCCGCCTGCGTTCTCAGCCGCAGGCTAACTGCCGGAAACGGTCGCAGTTGCAGGGAAGTGCTATGCCATTCCAGCGCGGCACAGTTGCCGATGCCGCGCTGGAATGACACAAAACCCCGTTTCCTTGGCCGATCCGGATATTGAAAACCATGAAAAAGAGCAACTTACTCCGTTGCAGGGCTTGCCGCAACGGGGGGGACCGGCGAATCGGAATCCCCTCAAGTCCAGTGAAGCGAAGATCACTCAAGTATTACTGCATTGCGGACCGGGCATGAATTGCCCCGCCAGAAATGCAAAATGCCTGCCCCAGCAATGCTGAAGCAGGCATCGAGGCGTCACGCGAAACCGTGCAAACCCTGGAATCGCGCTGCCATGCCAGCCAATCCTTACTTGCGCAGGCCCAGCTTTTCGATCAGGGCGCGGTAACGATCAGCGTCGTTGGACTTCAGGTAGTCCAGCAGGCGACGACGACGGCTCACCATGCGCAGCAGGCCGCGGCGGCTGTGGTGGTCCTTCATGTTGGCCTTGAAGTGCGGGGTCAGTTCGTTAATGCGGGTGGTCAGCAGGGCCACCTGCACTTCGGGGCTGCCAGTGTCGTTGGCGCCACGGGCGAACTGCTGAATGACTTCAGATTTGTTGATATTGGCGAATGCCATGATGATTTCCTTTTACTTGCGAACGCCACAGCGCGGGATGCGCCGCTTGCGTCGTGCCATGCATAAACTGGCATCTGCCCTCACGCCGGGAATGCCGGATGACGACAGCCGCGGATTATAGCGGAAAGCCTTTCCGGGGGCCAGCCCGCCTTCCTCTTCCCTGACTCGACTCACTATGGGCGCTGCATACGGCACGTCGTCGGCAGCGTGGTCTGGGCGGTCTTGAGCTTGCGCACCGTGCGGAAGCCGTAGCCGGAGCCCTCGTTGTCGAATCGTACTTCGCCGCCCTGCCGCTCCATGACCGAGACATAAAGCGGCTGCAGCACCTGATGGTCGTCGGCGCGCACGGTGGCCTCGTGGAAGTCGTTGACATATCGCATGTTCTCCAGCGCGCGGGCTACCTGCACGGCATCGGTCGAGCCGGCCTTTTCAATCGCGCGCGCCAGCATTTCCACCATCATCTGCATGCGCAGGTGCACGTAATCGTCCCTCGGCTCCGGGTAGCGGGCGCGGAACTGCTCGTAGAAGGCGTCCGAGGCGGCCCCACCGACGTTCGGGTGCCATTCCGCCACGGCGAGCACACGGCCCACGCCGGCATCCCCCATTGCGGCGGGTGCGCCAAGTCCATTGCCGTAGAAGGTATAGAACTTGGCCTGCAGGCCGCCTTCGCGCGCAGCCTTGACCATCAGCGTCAGGTCATTGCCCCAGTTTCCGGTCACCACCGCGTCGGCCCCGCTGGCCTTGATCTTGGCGATGTAGGGCGCAAAGTCCTTGATCTTGCCGATCGGGTGGAATTCATCGCCGACAAACTGCAGGTCCGGGCGCTTGGCCGCCAGCATCTCGCGCGCGGAGCGCGACACCTGATGGCCGAAGCTGTAGTCCTGGTTGACCAGGTACACGCGGCGCACCGCGCGGTCCTGCCGGATGACTTCGGCCAGTGCCTGCATGCGCATGTCGGCGCTGGCGTCGAAGCGGAAATGCCAGAAGCTGCAATTCTCGTTGGTCAGGCTCGGGTCGACGGCCGAATAGTTCAGGAACAGTACCCGGGCGTCGGGCTGCCGGGCGTTATGCCGGTTGATTGCGGCCACCAGCGCGCTCGCCACCGCCGAACTGTTGCCTTGCAGGACAAAAGGAATGCCCTTGTCCACGAGCCCGCGGAACTGAATCAGGCTTTCGTCGACATTGCCCTTGCTGTCGAAGGTCACCAGCTCCATCGGGCGCTTGCCCTGAGCCGTCTTCACGCCGCCCCGAGCATTGATCCGCTCGATCGCGATGCGCAGGTTCCGGACCACGGCATCGCCGGCATTGGCGAACGGCCCGGACAGCCCGTCGATCATGCCGAGCCGAATGGGCTCTTGCGCCTGGGCCCCCACTGCCAACCACATGAGGCCAACCGCCAGCCAACCCTTCGCCTGATTCCACATGCCATGCCTCCACGAAAGGGCGCATGGTAAGGCAGCGCCCGCGCTGCGGCAAATCAGAATGCCGCGCCGTTCCCAGCCGAAATGCAGAGCCGATGCGCGGATTTGTCGAATGTTCTCGGCAACGATCAGTATTTTCGGCCCATGCATCGCGAAGTCTGCGCCTACGCTGGCGCCTTTACATGAAAACAGCCCGCGGACCATGTTTGATGGCCGGCGGGCTGGTTCGGGCGTTCAGGCCGGTAGGCCCTTCGCCGCCGGCGCTGCTCGGGATAGGAACGGCGCCAGGATGCGGGTCTGAAAATCAGATCTGCGGGTTGATCTTCTGAACGGCCTTGTCGTGCAGTTTGTTCAGCGCGGCCAGGTAGGCCTTGGCCGAGGCCGCCACGATGTCCGGGTCGGTACCGACACCGTTGACAATACGGCCGGCCTTGGACAGACGCACTGTCACCTCGCCCTGCGCCTCGGTTCCGCCGGTGATGGCGTTCACCGAGTACAGCACCATCTCTGCACCGCTGTTCACCTGCGACTCGATCGCGTGCAGCGTGGCATCCACCGGACCGTTGCCCTCGCCTTCGCCAGCCTGTTCCTGGCCGTCCATATTGAACACCACGCGGGCATGCGGGCGCTCGCCGGTTTCGGACCGCTGCGACAGCGAGATGAAGCGATAGTGCTCGTTGGCGTCATGCTGGGCCTCGTTCGAGACGATGGCCATGATGTCTTCGTCGAAGATCTCGGCCTTCTGGTCGGCCAGTTCCTTGAAGCGGCCGAAGGCGGCATTGACCTCGGCTTCGCTTTCGAGCTCGACACCGAGCTCTTGCAGGCGCTGCTTGAACGCGTTGCGGCCCGACAGCTTGCCCAGCACGATCTTGTTGGCGGTCCAGCCCACATCTTCCGCGCGCATGATCTCGTAGGTGTCGCGCGCCTTCAGCACGCCGTCCTGGTGGATGCCCGAGGCATGCGCGAACGCATTGGCGCCGACCACGGCCTTGTTCGGCTGGACCACGAAACCGGTGATCTGCGACACCAGCTTCGAGGCCGGCACGATCTGCGAGGTATCGACGCCGACGTCGAGATTGAAGTAGTCGCGGCGCGTCTTCACGGCCATCACGACTTCTTCGAGACTGGTATTGCCGGCACGCTCGCCCAGGCCGTTGATCGTGCACTCGATCTGGCGGGCGCCGCCGAGCTTCACGGCTGCCAGCGAGTTCGCCACCGCCATGCCGAGGTCATTGTGGCAATGGACCGACCACACGGCCTTGTCGGAGTTGGGGATACGCTCGCGCACCGAACGGATCAGGCCGGCATAGCCTTCCGGCACGGCATAACCCACGGTATCCGGCAGGTTGATAGTGGTCGCCCCTTCGGCGATCACGCCTTCGAGCACGCGGCACAGGAAATCCATGTCCGAGCGGCTGCCGTCTTCCGGCGAGAACTCGATATCGTCCGTGAACTGGCGCGCAAAGCGCACGGCCAGGCGGGCCTGCTCATACACCTGGTCAGGCGTCATGCGCAGCTTCTTTTCCATGTGCAGCGCCGAGGTGGCGATGAACGTGTGGATACGGAACGAATTGGCGGGCTTGAGCGCTTCGGCCGCGCGGGCGATGTCCTTGTCGTTGGCGCGGGCCAGCGAGCAGATGGTCGAATCCTTGACGACCTGGGCAATCGAACGGATGGCTTCGAAGTCGCCGTTGGAGCTTGCCGCGAAGCCAGCCTCGATCACGTCGACCTTCAGCCGCTCCAGCTGCTTCGCAATGCGGATCTTTTCCTCGCGCGTCATCGAGGCGCCGGGCGACTGCTCGCCATCGCGCAAGGTGGTGTCGAAAATGATGAGTTTGTCAGACATTGTGGTGCTCCTGGGCTTTATCGTGTGCTGTCCCCGCCATCGTGCCGCCGGGTACCGCCTGTTTCGCGCATTCCTGATGCGGGAATGCAAAACGCCCCGGCGTGCATCGATGCAGGCCGGGGCGTTGGAAAATTCCTTGGTGATTCCGCGCTAAGGTATGGGTAGCCTTAGCGCACGCGCGTCCCGACCTGATGGCCTAGTAGGCCACCTAGGGTGGTGCGGGCGAGTAGGGCTTGGCGCGAAATCATGGCAAGGAATATAGCGGAGTTGCCGCGCCCATGCAAGACGGGTAATCACGGGCACGGTCGGCGCCGGTTTCAGCCCTTCGGAGGAATCCGCAGTTTCTGGCCCGGGTAGATCTTGTCGGGGTGAGACAGCATTGGCGTGTTGGCCTCGAAGATGCGGTTGTACTCGGCGCCGTTGCCGTAGGCCGCCTGCGAGATCGCCCACAGCGTGTCGCCCTTGACCACGGTGTGCCACTGCGACTCGGACGACTCGACGTTGACCGACATCTTGTCCTCGACCTTGTCCACGCCTTGAACGTTACCGCAGCACAGGACGATCTTTTCCCGCGTAGCCTGGTCGGGCGCCACGCCGAACACGGTCACCAGCCCCTGGGAGCCATCCACCTGCACCATCAGGCCCGTGGCATCGAGACCCATCTGCTTGATGTACGCCTCGATGGCATCGCCGGCAGCGCGGTTGGCCGCATCCACGTTCTCGGCCGATGCGTCGGCCGTCGCGGCGGCCTGCGCGGCCTTGGCCTCGCCGGTGCCGAACAGCTTTTCCCCCGCTTCCTTGATGAAGTCGAACATGCCCATGACATCCTCCTGACGGTGAGTGGAAACACAGAATGCATGCCATGGTGGCTGCCATGGCAATCCGGAACCGGTGGTGCAGCGTCCCGCTGCAAAGCACGAAGGGCGCCGCAGCGCCCTTCCCCTTCGCATCAACTAGTGATTGCCGCTATCGCGCGCCCGCTTGGCCACCCCGGGCTGGCCGTGAATGCCGCGCCAGGCCCACAGTACGTAGCCGGAAATCGCATAGGCGACAAACAGTGCAAACAGGGCGACCGGCGGATCGGTCGACACCAGCACGAACAGAACCAGTACCAGCACCATCATGCCGAACGGCACGCGGTACCGGACATCGAGCGCCTTGCCGCTGTAGAACGGCGCATTCGACACCATCGACAGCCCGGCATACAACGTGATGCCGAACGCCACCCACGGCATCCACAGTTCCTTGACCGGCAGTTTGTTGTCGATCACCAGCCAGACAAAACCGGCGACCAGCGCCGCGGCCGCCGGGCTCGGCAGCCCCTGGAAGAAGCGCTTGTCGACCACGCCGATATTGGCATTGAAGCGCGCCAGCCGGAGGGCCGCGCACGTGCAATAGACAAAGGCCGCGATCCAGCCCCATTTGCCGAGGTCATGCAGGATCCATTCGTACATCACCAGGGCTGGCGCCACGCCGAACGAGGTCATGTCCGAGAGCGAATCGTACTGTTCGCCGAACGCGCTCTGCGTATTGGTGATGCGCGCCACGCGCCCGTCCATGCCATCGAGCACCATCGCCGCGAAGATGGCAATGGCCGCCACGTCGAAGCGCATGTTCATGGCCTGCACGATGGCGAAGAAGCCGGCGAACAGCGCTGCCGTAGTGAACGCATTCGGCAGCAGGTAGATACCGCGGCGGCGCGGGCGCTCGTAGATGATGTCCTGGTCATCCGCGGCATCGTCGTCCAGGTCATCCGCGCCGCGCAGCTGGTTGTGGCGGAACGGACGCAGGTGCGTCACGTTGCCGTTGGTGTTCCGCTTGTTGCGTCGATGGAAGGCAACCATTACAGCGCTCCTGTCTGGTTGTCGCTTACTTCAGTTCATCCAGCTCGGCGAGGACCGTCGACGATGCCGACACCTTTTCGCCGATGGTGACACGCGGCCGCGCATTCAGCGGCAGGTAGACGTCCACCCGGGAACCGAAACGGATAAAACCATAGCGCTGGCCGCGCGCCAGGTTTTCGCCGACGCGGGTGTAGCACAGGATGCGACGTGCCACGAGGCCAGCCACCTGCACCAGCGTCACGATCTGGCCATCGGCAGCGCGGCGGATCACCACCGCGTTGCGTTCATTTTCCGTCGAAGCCTTGTCCAGGTCCGCGTTGACGAACTTGCCCGGAAAGTATTCGAGCTTCTCGACCTGGCCGTCGATCGAAGCGCGGTTCGAATGCACGTTGAACACGTTCATGAACACGCTGATCTTCAGCGCCTCACGGCCAGCATAGGGATCCTGGACCTTTTCCACCGAGACGATGCGCCCGTCGGCGGGTGCCAGCACGGCATTCGGTTGCGCGGGAATCGGGCGCGGCGGATCACGGAAGAACTGGAGCACGAACAGCGTGATGATCCACAACGGCAATGCCCACCAGAAACCCGCGCTGGCATGGACCAGCAGCGAGATAAGAAAGGCGCCGGCCAGGAATGGCCAGCCTTCACGGGCGATCAGCGGATGAGGATAGTTCATGCAGTGCTTGTTTGATGGAAAAGAAAAGGCACGATCGCGCACTCAACTGCGGCAGACGCGGCCACTGGCGGGCCCGACGGCACCGAAGCAGAGCAGGATAAGGCATGCTCCGCCCAAAGTCTGACAAGGATAACAAAAAGCCGTTCAGGCCCCGTGAATCCCTTCCCACTATAGAAGGCATCCACGAGACACTGAACGGCTGTGACCGCGCCACCCATCGGGCGGCACGGCCCTCAAGCTGGCAGGCAGCTTAGTTCTTCGACTGGTCGACCATCTTGTTCTTGGCGATCCACGGCATCATGGCGCGCAGCTTCTCGCCCACGACTTCGATCTGGTGCTCGGCGTTCAGGCGGCGGCGCGACGACAGGGTCGGGGCGCCAGCCTTGTTTTCCAGCAGGAAGCTCTTGGCGTACTCGCCGGTCTGGATGTCCTTCAGGCACTGCTTCATGGCCTTCTTGGTCTCTTCGGTCACGACGCGCGGGCCGGTGACGTATTCGCCGTATTCGGCGTTGTTCGAGATCGAGTAGTTCATGTTGGCGATGCCGCCTTCGTAGATCAGGTCGACGATCAGCTTCAGCTCGTGCAGGCACTCGAAGTAGGCCATTTCCGGCGCGTAGCCGGCTTCCACCAGCGTTTCGAAGCCAGCCTTGATCAGCTCGACGGTACCGCCGCACAGCACCGCTTGTTCGCCGAACAGGTCGGTTTCCGTTTCTTCGCGGAAGTTGGTCTCGATGATGCCGGCACGGCCGCCGCCGTTGGCGGTGGCGTACGACAGGGCGATGTCACGGGCGGCGCCGGACTTGTCCTGGTGCACGGCGATCAGGTGCGGCACGCCGCCACCCTGGCTGTACGTGGCACGCACGGTGTGGCCCGGGGCCTTCGGCGCGATCATGATCACGTCCAGGTCGGCGCGCGGCACCACGGCACCGTAGTGCACGTTGAAGCCGTGGGCGAAGGCCAGCGCGGCGCCTTCCTTGATGTTGGCGTGCACTTCGTTCTTGTACACGTCCGCGATCTGCTCGTCCGGCAGCAGGATCATGACCACGTCGGCGCCCTTCACGGCCTCGGCCACTTCCTTCACCTGCAGGCCGGCGTTGACGGCCTTGTTCCACGACGCGCCGCTCTTGCGCAGGCCAACCGTCACGTTCACGCCCGAGTCCTTCAGGTTCAGCGCGTGGGCATGGCCTTGCGAGCCGTAGCCGATGATGGTGACGTTCTTGCCCTTGATGAGGGAGAGGTCGGCGTCCTTGTCGTAAAACACTTTCATGATAATTCCTTCAGTCTCTATCTTTGTATGAGGAGGCGGCATCATCAGGCGCATCGTGTGCGTCCGGATCGCGCCGCCCGGGGGGATACTAACTTTCAGCGTGCGTGCGGGACGTCCGTTCAGACCTTCAGGATGCGCTCGCCGCGGCCAATGCCCGAGCCGCCGGTACGGACGGTCTCGAGGATGGCGGTGCGGTCGATGGCATCGAGAAACGCATCGAGCTTGACGCCAGCGCCGGTCAGCTCGATGGTGTAGGTCTTCTCGGTAACGTCGATGATGCGGCCACGGAAGATGTCGGCGGTGCGCTTCATTTCCTCGCGCTCCTTGCCGACCGCGCGCACTTTCACGAGCATCAGCTCGCGCTCGATGTGCGCGCCTTCGGTCAGGTCGACCACCTTCACCACTTCCACAAGGCGGTTCAGGTGCTTGGTGATCTGTTCGATCACGTCATCCGAACCGGTCGTGACGATGGTCATGCGCGACAGCGATGCGTCTTCGGTGGGCGCCACCGTCAGCGTCTCGATGTTGTAGCCGCGGGCCGAGAACAGGCCAACCACGCGCGACAGCGCGCCCGGTTCGTTTTCCAGCAGGACCGAAATGATGTGTCGCATTACAGGTCCTCCGCGCCGAGCAGCATTTCGGAAATGCCCTTGCCCGCCTGGACCATCGGCCAGACGTTTTCGGTGGGATCGGTCTGGAAGTCCAGGAACACGGTTCGGTCCTTCAGGCGGAAGGCCTCGCGCAGCGCCGGCTCGACGTCGGACGTCTTTTCCACGCGCATGCCGATATGGCCATAGGCCTCGGCCAGTTTCACGAAGTCAGGCAGTGCATCCATGTAGGAATGCGAGTAGCGGTTGTCGTACTCGATTTCCTGCCACTGGCGCACCATGCCCAGGTAGCCGTTGTTGAGCGAGCAGATCTTGACCGGGGTGTCGTACTGCAGGCAGGTCGACAGTTCCTGGATACACATCTGGATCGAGCCCTCACCGGTGATGGTGACGACTTCCTTCTCCGGGAACGCCTTCTTGATGCCCATGGCGTACGGCAGGCCCACGCCCATCGTGCCCAGGCCACCGGAGTTGATCCAGCGGCGCGGCTCGTTGAACTTGTAGAACTGCGCGGCCCACATCTGGTGCTGGCCGACGTCGGAGCAGATGAAGGCATCGCCCTTGGTCAGTTCCCAGATCTTCTCGACCACGTACTGCGGCTTGATGATCTCGGAGCTACGGTCGTACTTGAGGCAGTCCACCGAACGCCATTGCTCGATGCGTTCCCACCACTTGGCCAGGGCCTCGCGCTTGGGCTTGACGTCGCTGGCCTGGAGCTGGGCAATCAGTTCCTGCAGCACGTCCTTGACGTTGCCGACGATGGGGATGTCCACCTTCACGCGCTTCGAGATCGACGACGGGTCGATGTCGATATGGATGATCTTGCGCGCCTGCGAGGCAAAGTGTCCCGGATTGCCGATCACGCGGTCATCGAAACGCGCGCCAATGGCGATCAGCACGTCGCAGTCCTGCATGGCCATATTGGCTTCATACGTGCCGTGCATGCCGAGCATGCCGACGAACTGCTTGCTGCTGCCCGGGAACGCGCCCAGGGCCATCAACGTGTTGGTGACCGGGTGGCCCGTGAGGGCAGCCAGCTGGCGCAGTTCCTCGCTGGCATTGGCCAGCACCACGCCGCCGCCGGCGTAGATGTACGGACGCTCCGCGCCCTGCAGCAGCGCCACGGCCTTGCGGATCTGGCCCGAATGCCCCTTGTTCACCGGGCTGTACGAGCGCATGTCGATCGACTTGGGGTACTCGTACTTGCAGGTGTTGCGCGAGACATCCTTGGGGATGTCCACGACTACCGGGCCCGGACGGCCGGTGGAGGCAATATAGAACGCCTTCTTGATGGTCGATGCGAGGTCGCGCACGTCCTTCACGAGGAAGTTGTGCTTGACGATCGGCCGGGTGATCCCGACGGTATCGCATTCCTGGAAGGCATCCTGGCCGATCGCGTGGGTCGGCACGTTGCCGGTGATCACCACCATCGGGATCGAGTCGAGATACGCGGTGGCAATGCCCGTGACGGCATTGGTCACGCCGGGACCGGAGGTCACCAGGGCGACGCCCACCTTGCCGGTTGCCCGCGCATAGCCGTCTGCGGCGTGAACCGCGGCCTGCTCGTGGCGCACCAGGATGTGCTCGAATTTCGTTTGCTTGTGAAGCTCGTCGTAGATATACAGCACTGCGCCGCCGGGATAACCCCAGACGTATTCAACGCCTTCTTCGGCTAGTGCGTGAACGAGAATTTCCGCACCGATCATTTCGGGTGCGGCAGATGAATTGCTGTCTGCGTGGGAGAATTCCGCGCTGGGCATGTTCATTTCAGTCCTTTGCAATTTTCGGCAAAAAATTGTTTGGATGCTCTCTGCCGGGCTTGTGGCACGGGTTCAAGCGATGCGCGTCTGCATGGGAGACCGCCTCATAAGCGGCCTGATGAGACAACCACTGATGTCGTGTGAACCGTCGATGATACTGCAATGCATCAGCGCGGTCTACGATCTTTTGTGTCGCCCCGCCGCCATTTTGCAGAGGGGTTCTTGTATTAGGGACAATACAGAAGTGGTCATGGCCACTTGTTTTTTGCTAGCATCGCACCACTCCGGCTACGCCGCGAGCCGTTCGCAGCACATCCGCCAGCACAGAGATATCGTTTTCACCCGCCTGCATGGCTACCGACCAGGAACTGTCCGACTTTCTCGCCAGCGTCGAGCGGCGCGCCTTCAAGCAGGCGGTCTTTGCCGTGCGCGACGACGAAGCGGCGCTGGACATCGTCCAGGACGCCATGATCAAGCTGGCGGAAAAATACGGCGACAAGAGCGCCGCGGAATTGCCCCCGCTGTTCCAGCGCATTCTGCAAAACACGATTCACGACCATTTCCGCCGCCAGAAGGTACGCAATACCTGGGTGTCGCTGTTCTCGAGCCTGCGCGACGAACGCGACGGCGACGACAACGACCTGCTCGATACACTCGAAGCCCAGCCCGGATCGGAGCTGGCCGAGAGCAGCGCCGACAAGGTCGAGCGGGCACAGGTGATGCATATCATCGAGCAGGAAATCCAGCGTCTGCCCACGCGTCAACGCGAGGCATTCCTGATGCGTTACTGGGAGGATATGGACGTCGCCGAAACCGCCGCGGTCATGGGGTGCTCAGAAGGCAGCGTCAAGACGCACTGTTCCCGTGCCACGCATACCCTGGCGCAAGCATTGCGCGCACGGGGGGTTCGACTATGAGCAGAAACGACAGAGAAATTCAGGAACTACGCTTCGCGCATGAGGTTCGCGCTGCACTTGACGCATCGACCGACAATTTGCCGGCCGATGTGAGCGAGCGGCTGGCCGCTGCGCGCCGTATGGCGCTGGCCCACAAGAAGGCCGAGGCGCCGGTGCGCGCACCGCAATTCGCCATGCCGACCGGCCATCACGCGCCGTCGTTCGACGACGAAGACGATTCTGCCTTGCACCGGGTCGGCAGCTGGCTGAAGCGGGGCGCGCTGGTCTGGGCCCTGGTCGCGCTCGGCGCCGGCCTGATCGGCATCTATCACTGGCAGCAACAGAAGCGTGTCGAGGAACTGGCGGACATCGATGCCGCCATGCTGCTCGACGACCTTCCCCCCACGGCATACGCCGACCAGGGCTTCCACGTGTTCCTGAAGCGCGGGCAATAGACATGGCCCGCGCGACTTCCCGCCCCGACGCAATCCGCCGCCGGCTGGAAACCCTGCTGCTGTCGGGTTTCTGTGCCGCCGCCGTCTGGTGCCTGACACCGCCCACCGCCTATGCGCAGGGCCCGGTGTCGGCGCCGCAGGCCACGCCGGCTGTCAATGCACGCCCGGCCTGGTCGGAACTGACACCGGTCCAGCAGCGCATCCTGGGGCCGCTGCAGCCGCTGTGGGACACGCTGCCCGAACTCAACCGGCGCAAGTGGCTGCGTATTGCCGAACGCTATCCGAAATTTTCGCCGGATGAACAGGCACGGCTGCAGACGCGGATGGCCGAGTGGGTCAAGATGACGCCGCAGCAACGCCGCCTGGCGCGCGAAAACTACCAGATCACGCGAGCCGTGCCGGCGGAGAAGAAAGCCGAGGCCTGGGACAAGTACCAGCAGTTGCCCGAAGAGCAGAAGAAGAAGCTGGCGGCCGCCGAGCGCGTGCCGCGCAGGCCTGGCGCGGTCAGTGCGCTGCCCAGCGGCAAACGCCTGCCCAGTGACACCAGCCACCAGATTCGCCAGGACAAGAAGGCTGCCGCACTGACGGCAAAGCCGGCCTCGGCGGCGGCTGCCAGGGCCGGCACCGCCGACGCACCGGCCGCCCCGGCGGCGGCAACGCCGCCGGCAAACGCTCCGGCAGCCCCCGCGTCCGCACCGGAAGGCGGGTCCGAAGCCGCTGCCGCCACCCAGGCCGACAGCACAATCCGGCAGTAAAGCGCCCCACGGACAGCCATTTGGCATAATCGCCGGATTCCGCCCATGCCCGGGCCAGGCCCGGCCACGCCGGAACGCTTGTCCAAGGTCATCCGATTCCGTGCCATGCCTGCCGCCACCCTCGCTCCGTCGCCCGCCGTCTCCTCGCATCCGTCCGCCCCACCGCTACGTCGACGCATCGCCTGCATGCTGTACGAGGGCGTACTGCTGTTCGGCGTGTTGAGCGCCTCGACGGCGTTATTCCTGCTGATCCGCCCGATGCTGCAGCAGCTTGGCCTGGACAACCCCTATGCCATCCAGGGTTGGAGCTTTGTGGTCATGGGACTCTATTTCACCTGGTTCTGGCAGCGCAGCGGCCAGACTCTGGCCATGCAGACCTGGCGCATGCGGATCGAGACCGCCCAGGGTGAGCCGCCGCGCTGGCCGCAGGCCGCCCTGCGCTATGTGCTGGCGTGGCTGTGGCTGCCGCCTTCGGCAGCGCTCGGGCATTGGCTCGGCCTGGTGAAAGGCCCGTTCGTCGGCGTGCTCTGCGGCGGGCTCTTCGTGTGGATCCTGCTGGCCTTGCTCGATCCGCGCCGCCAGTTCCTGCACGACCGCCTGGCGCGCACGCGCGTGACCGACCTGCGGCCACCGCGCCCATGACCCTGAGCGCCGCCGGCGCGCGCCGCGTGGCGGTAACGCTGCAGGCTGCCACTGCGGCGGGAATCGGCTGGCTACTGACGCAATACGCCGGCTGGAACTGGCCGGCGGCACTGCTCGCCGGTATCGCGGCAGTACTGGCCGGACTGGCCCTGGGCATCGGACTGGCCTTCGCCATGACGCTGCGCGGTACCGGCGTGGCGCGCCACCAGCGCCCTCCTACCGCGCCGGCCGGGCTTGCCCGCGGCAGGTTTCCGCTGCGGCCCCTCGAGGCCATCCGGTGCTTCGCCAATGAGTACATTGCGGTCTTCCGCATGTTCAACTGGCTGCAGCCGTTCTGCTCTCACCGCCGATACGCGCAGCTCGCGGAAACGTTTGACACCCGCCCGATGCCTACCGTGCTGCTGGTGCATGGCTACGCTTGCAATCATGCCGTCTGGCTGGACCTGCAACCCGCGCTGGCGGCATCCGGCTATCCCTGCGAAGCCATCGACCTCGAGCCAGTTCTGGGCGATCTCGACGACTATGCCGACGCCCTGCGCCGGCATATCGGCCAGGTCAATGCGCGTACAGGCCAGCCCCCGCTGCTGGTATGCCACAGCATGGGCGGGCTGGTCGCGCGGGCGGCACAGGTGCGCGCCGGCGGGAACCTCTGCGTCGGAATCGTCACGCTTGGCACCCCGCACCACGGCTGCGCCCTGGCACGCTTCGGCGCAGGCCGCAACAGCTGGCAGATGCGCTGCGGCAGCCCCTGGCTGGGGGCGCTGGCCCGGACCGAAGCCGAGGCACCTTTCTCGCGCACGCGCCTGGTGTCGATCTTCAGCTGGCACGATTCCATCGCCGGACCGCCGTGCACCAGTTGGCTCGAGGGCGCGCGGCACACGGCGCTGACGGGCATTGGCCACGTATCGCTGCTGCGCGATCCGCGCGCCATCACGGCCGTGCTCGACGCGCTGGCCTTCCTGCGCACGACCGCGCCCTGATATCCCCGGGCGGTGCTGTCGGATGGCGGCAACGTTTCATATGTCATTCATGTTTCCGTCACGGCTTCGTCATGGCGTACTGGCTGAATGCAGCCATCGCCGTCATCGGGGCCGCCATGGTTCATGCAATCCGGTCTGCACTCGGAATTCTGTCGGGAGTCTCGCACAGGCTGCGTGGCAGTCCTGATCCCGAACTCTCGCAGGTCTTGTCGCGCATCGCCGCGCTCGCGGCCTTCGTGCCGCCGCCGGCCGAGCCCCCCGCCCTGCCGGCGCTGGCACCGCCGTCCGATGCCAGCCAGCATTTCCCGCCCGAGCCGCACCCGATCCAGCAGTACCGCGCGATCTGGCTGTCCGACATCCACCTCGGCACCGCCGGCTGCCAGGCCGACTACCTGCTCGATTTCCTCAAGCACAACGAATCCGAACGGCTCTACCTGGTCGGCGACATCATCGACGGGTGGCAGCTCCGGCGCGGCTGGTACTGGCCGCAGAGCCACAACGACGTGGTGCAGAAGCTGCTGCGCAAGGCGCGCAAGGGCACCGAGGTCATCTACGTCCCCGGCAATCACGACGAAGTCGCCCGGCAGTTCGACGGCCTGGCGTTCGGCGACATCACGGTGCGCGAGGAAGCCGTCCACGTGACGGCTTCCGGCAAGCGCCTGTGGGTCGTGCACGGCGACCTGTTCGACGGCGTGGTGCAGCACGCGCGCTGGCTCGCGTACCTCGGCGATTCGCTGTACACGGTGATCCTGGCGATGAACCGCCACTTCAACCGCATCCGCGCACGGCTCGGCTTCCCGTACTGGTCGTTGTCGCAGTACCTGAAGCACCAGGTCAAGAACGCGGTGAACTACATCAGCTCGTTCGAACACGCGATGGTCGACGAGGCGCGCCGGCGCGGCTGCGACGGCGTGGTCTGCGGCCACATCCACAAGGCCGAGATCCGCGACGTGAACGGCCAGCTCTACTGCAACGACGGCGACTGGGTCGAAAGCCTGTCGGCGCTGGTCGAAACCATGGAAGGCGAGCTCAAGATCGTCTACTGGACCACGCTGCTCGACGCGCCGCAGGCCATGCCGCGCAAGCGCCGTCGCGCGGCCGCCATCACGGGCTAAACCGCCGGCCCGATCCCCCAATTTTTCAAGAACGCGGTCACACCACCGAGGAGTCCGCATGAAGATCCTGATCGTCACCGATGCCTGGGAACCGCAGGTCAATGGCGTGGTGCGCACGCTCAAGTCGACCCGCCGCGAGCTGGAGGCCATGGGCCACACGGTGGACATGATCACGCCGCTGGAATTCCGCACCGTGCCGTGTCCGACTTATCCCGAGATCCGCCTGTCGCTGCTGCCGTCGGCGCGCGTGGCGCAACGCATCCGCGACTTTGCGCCGGACGCGCTGCATATCGCCACCGAAGGTCCGCTGGGCATGGCCGCGCGCCGCTACGCGCTGCGCCGCGAAATGCCGTACACGACGGCCTACCACACGCGCTTCCCGGAGTACGTGCAGGCCCGCTTCGGCATTCCGCTGTCGTGGACGTACCGCTTCCTGCGCTGGTTCCACGGCCCCGCGCAAGCCGTGATGGCGCCGACGCCCGTGGTGCTGGACGACCTGCAGCGCTACGGCATCGGACACTGCGTGCTGTGGACGCGCGGCGTGGACCTGGACGTGTTCAGGACGCAACGCGTCAACGTGCTCAACACCGCGCATCCGATCTTCCTCTATGTCGGCCGCGTGGCCGTGGAAAAGAACGTGGAGGCCTTCCTGGCGCTGGACCTGCCGGGCTCCAAATGGGTGGTGGGCGACGGCCCCGCGCTGGGCTCGCTGCGCGCGCGCTATCCGGGTGCCAACTACCTCGGCGTGCTGAGCCAGCCAGAATTGGCCAGGGTGTATGCTTCGGCTGACGTGTTCGTGTTTCCCAGCCGCACCGATACCTTCGGACTGGTGCTGCTGGAAGCGCTGGCCAGCGGCCTGCCCGTGGCGGCTTATCCCGTGACCGGCCCGATCGATGTGCTTGGCGACAGCCCGGCCGGCGTAATGCACGAAGACTTGCGCGAAGCCTGCCTGGAAGCGCTGCGCATCGACCGCGCGTCCGCCCGCGCGCATGCCGAGCGGTTCTCGTGGCGTGCCGCGTCCGAGCAGTTCCTGGCGCACCTGCGTCCGCTTTCGGCCGGCGGCAGTACCGGCAGTGCGGACGATGTGCCTGTCCAACCCGCCCCACAGACCCATGCCGAAACCACCTCAGCCGCTGCCGTCCGACCCGTCGCTGCGGGGGCAGGGACCTCGCCCGCCAAGTAACGATTATTCGATCGAGCAGAACCCGCACAAGGGCAATCGCGGCCTGGCCCGTGCCTGGCATGCCGCGATCAACTCCTTTTCCGGACTGCGCTACGCCGTTCTCGAGGAAAGCGCGTTCCGCCAGGAGCTGACGCTTGTGGCAATCCTGGCGCCATGCGCATTCGTGCTGCCGGTCGGCACGGTCGAGCGCATCATGCTGCTGGGCACGCTGCTGGTGGTGCTGATGGTGGAGTTGCTGAACTCGAGCGTCGAGGCGGCGATCGACCGCATCTCGCTGGAGCGCCACAGCCTGTCCAAGCGCGCCAAGGATTTCGGCAGCGCCGCGGTCATGCTGGCGCTGATCCTCTGCGGCGGCACGTGGATCGCGATTGCCGGGCCGCACCTCGTTCACTGGTTGCGACAGCTGGCAGGCTGAGCCGCCGCGCTGGATGCCGCAAGGGCGAAAGGCATGCCGGGCCGATTGCTTATAATCGCTACCCTGCCCCGATTCACCGATCGCCCGGACGCCCATGGAACCCAAACCGCAAACCGGTCCCCGCCGCACCAGGGACCGCATCCTCGACGTCTCGCTGCGCCTGTTCAACGAAGTCGGCGAACCCAACGTCACCACCACGACCATTGCGGACGCCATGGAGATCAGCCCCGGCAATCTCTACTACCACTTCCGCAACAAGGACGACATCATCAATTCCATCTTCGTGCGCTTCGAGCAGGAGATGGAACGGCGCCTGAAGCTGCCCGAGGATCACAAGGCCACGCTGGACGAGAGTTGGGGCTACCTGCAGTACATGTCGGAGTTCCTGTGGAACTACCGTTTCCTGTACCGGGACATCAACGATCTGCTGGCGCGCAACCGCATGCTGGAGACCAACTTCAAGCGCATCGTCGGGCAGAAGAAACGCTTTGCGCTGGAGATCTGCACCCAGTTCATCGAAGATGGCGAGATGGAAGCGACCCCGGAGCAGGTCGAGGCGATCTGTACCAACATGGTCGTGCTCGCTACTTACTGGCTGTCGTTCCAGTTCGTGCAGCATCCGCGCCAGTACAACGACCCCGCGCAGATCCGCGGCTACCTGCACGGCTCCAGCTATCACATTTTTTCGATCCTGGCACCGTACCTGCGCGGCCGCGCGCGCGCGGCGTTCGAGCAGCGCGCGCGCGAATACGCCGCGTCCAGCGCGCCCCAGGAAAACCCGTCAGACAAGGACAAGAAGTGAAATCCGTTTGCGTGTATTGCGGTTCCAGCCCCGGCAACCGCCCCGAGTATGCCCAGGCCGCCCGAGCGCTCGGCAAGGCGCTGGTGGAAAACGACATGTCGCTGGTCTATGGCGGCGGCAAGGTGGGCCTGATGGGCATCGTGGCCGATGCCGTGCTCGAGCACGGCGGCACCGCGATCGGCATCATCCCCGACGCGCTGATGCAGAAGGAAGTGGGCCACCGCGGCCTGACCGAACTGCACGTGGTGCGCAATATGCACGAACGCAAGCAGATGATGGCCGACCGCGCCGATGCCTTTATCGCCATGCCCGGCGGCGTGGGCACGTTCGAGGAGCTGTTCGAGACCTTCACGTGGCTGCAGCTCGGCTACCATGCCAAGCCGGTCGGGCTGCTCAACGTGGCGGGCTTCTATGACGGCATGCTGGGCTTCCTGTCGCACGCGGCGCAGGAAGGATTCCTCAAGCAGGTTCATGCCGACCTGCTGCACGTGGCCGACACGCCTGCCGCGCTGCTGGGCAAGCTGGGCAACGCCCCGCGCGAGATCGTCGACAAGTGGCAGGAACGCCGCGACGAGACCTGACGCAGGGTCCGGTGCCGGGCAGGCCGCGTCATCAGAACCGCGAGCCCGGCTCCTTCAGGAAAGCCAGTTCCTCCGGCGTGCTGCGCCGGCCCAGGATGGCATTGCGGTGCGGAAAGCGCCCGAAGCGGGCGATCACCACCCGGTGCTTTTCCGCCCACTCCACCACATCGACCTTCCCGGCGGTTTCCTCGCGCAACCGCGTCGTCAGCCTGACGCTTTCGTCCTGGTCCTGCAGCGACTCCGAGTGCTCGAACGGCAGGTAGCAGAACATGCGGTGAAAGCCGGTCGGCAATTCTCGGTCCATCCCGCCCTCAACGATGCGCCGCGCCAGCGCCAGTGCCTGGGCGTCAGTCGCAAAGCTGCGCGGGTCGTTGCGGAACAGGTTGCGTGGGAACTGGTCCAGCAGCACCACGCGGGCGCAGGCGCCTTCGTGCGTGGCGCACCAGTCCTCGCCGTCGTCGGGGTCGCCGGAGTGGGCCGTCTCCCACAAGGTCAGGAAGCGTGAGCGGATCACGTCGTCGAACGCGGCGGACTTGGTGAACCATTCACGCCGCTCGGTGTTCCAGACCGGCGAACCATGATGGCCGAACCAGAACTCCAGCAGTTCGTGAGCGGCTTCGGGCAACTTGTCTTGCATCGTCCTACCCCTTCTTGAAAAGATTCTCGGGCGATCCGGGCCGCTTCAGCGGGCGACGTTGCGCATCCAGTCGGCGGTCTGGAAGAAGGCCTGCATCAGACGCAGCTGCAAATCTTCGGACAGGCCGATGTCCTGCATCGCCAGCGCCATGCAACGCATCCACTGGTCGCGCTCGCTGACGCCGATCTCGAACGGCATATGGCGCGCGCGCAGGCGCGGATGGCCGAAGCGCTCGATGAAATGATTGGGGCCGCCCAGCCAGCCGCACAGGAACCAGAACAGCTTGTCGCGCGACCCGTCGAGCGAAGGCGGATGGATTGCGCGCAGGCCGGCAAACTCGGGCTCCAGGTCCATCAGGTCGTAGAAGCGGTCCACCAGCTCGCGCACGCGCGCTTCGCCGCCGACCAGGTCGAAGGCCGTGACTTCGGTGCCGGCCTTGCCGGTGGATTCGGGTTCGGTACTCATTCAGATACTCGCAAACTGTGGTCGGAAAGCCGGAGCCTCATGCATCACGCAATGTCGCCAGCGCCGGCTGGCGCAGCACATCGCGCAGGCCCAGCCAACCGCCCGCAAAAGCGCACAGCATGCCAGAAACCACGCCGGTCGGCACGATCCACGGATTGAAGCGATAGGGGAAATCGAAGACATACTGGGACAACCCCCAGCCGACCGCAATCGCACCGAGACTGGCCAGCAGGCCGGCCAGCCCGCCGACCACCAGGAATTCCGCATACTGCGTTTGCCTGACCTGCGCGGCTGAAGCGCCGAGTGCCTTGAGCAGGCCGGCATCGCGCATGCGCTCGTCGCGCGCGCCCGACAGTGCCGCGTACAGCACCGTGATGCCCGCCGCCAGCGTGAAGACGAAGAGGAATTCCACGGCGGCAATGACCTGGTCCACCACTGCCTGGATCTGCCGCAGGATCAGGTCGGTGTTGACCATGGTGATGTTGGGAAACGCTGCAACCAGCCGGTTGCCAAGCGCCGCGCTCGCGGGCGGCAAGTGGAAGGCGGTGATATAGGTCTCGGGCAGCCCGTGCATGGCGGCCGGCGGCAGGATCACGAAGAAATTGACCCGCATCGATCCCCAGTCGAGCTTGCGCAGCGACGTCACGGGCGCCTGCACGGTCTGGCCGGCGACATCGAAGTGCAAGGTATCGCCGAGGCGGATGCCAAGGGTCTTGGCAATCCCTTCCTCGACCGATGCCCCCGCGCCGGTGCCATGGAGCCAGTGCCCCGCCACCACCTGATTGCCTTCCGGCAGCGCGTCGGTATAGGACAGGTTGAATTCGCGCTCCACCAGGTTGCGCGCGCGGCCTTCGGCGTAGCTGTCCGCACGGATCGGTCGTTCGCCGATTTGCGTCAGGCGTCCGCGCACCATGGGATACAGCAGGTCATGGATGCCGGCCGTGGCCAGCATGCCGCGCAACGGCTCGCGCTGGTCCGGCTGGATGTTGATGATGAAGCGGTTGGGCGCGTCGGCGGGTGTCGCGTTGCGCCACGAATCGACCAGGTCGTTGCGCGTCATGCCGAGCAGCAGCAGCGCCATCAGGCCCACCGCAAGCGCCACGGTCTGCAGCACGGTCACGGCGCGGCGCCGCTCCAGCACGGCCAGCGCGAAGCGCCAGCCCACGGCGGTGCGGCCCGACAGCCGGCCGCGCAGCGCGCGCGACAGCAGCATCAGCAGCACGAGCGCCAGCAGCGCGAACACGGCACCGGCCGCGGCAAACCCGACGGCAGTGGTGAGCCCGAGCCGCAGGTCGCGCGCTGCCACCAGCAACAACGCGACGAAGGCACCCAGGCCCAGCGCATAAGCTGCCCACGCCGACACCGGGGGCGGCCCGATATCACGGCGCAGCACGCGCAACGGCGCGATCCGCGTCAGCGCGAGCAACGGTGGCAGCGCAAAGCCCGCCAGCAGCACGAGCCCGGCCAGCACGCCCACGATCGCCGGCAACAACGACGGCTGCGGCAGCGAGACCTGCAGCAGCCCCCCCAGCGACATCAGCAACCCGTAGTGGGCCAGATAGCCCAGCACCACGCCCACCGTGGCCCCGGCCGCGCCGAGCAACAGGAACTCCAGGCCGAAGGCCGCCAGGATCTGCCGGCGCGACAGCCCCATGCATTTGTAGACCGCGCACGCGTCGGTATGCCGCTGCATATAACGACGCGCCGACATCGCGATCGCCACCGCGGCGATCATCGACGACAGCACCGCGACCAGCGACAGGAAGCGCTCGGCGCGGTCCAGCGTCGCGCGCATTTGCGGCTGCCCCGATTCGAGCGATTCCACGCGCGTGTTGCGCAGCTTGAGGCGGTCGATCTCCCCCGCCGCCCAGCGCTGGTAGGCACGGCCCGCGGCGTCGGGCCCCGCCACCAGCAGGCGATAGCTCACGCGGCTGCCCCAGCCGATCAGGCCGGTGCTGTCGAGATCGGACAGCGGCATCAGCACGCGCGGTGCGAAGTTCATGAAGCCCGCGCCGCGATCGAGTTCCTGCGTGACGATACGGTCGATGCGGAACGTGCGGCTGCCAAGCTGCAGGGCATCCCCCACACGCAGCCCCAGCGTGCCCAGCAGCGCCTCGTCCACCCACACCGTGCCGGGCGCCGGAATGCCTTCAACGGCCTGCTCCGGACCGCCGGGCACGGCGGCCACCTTCAGCTTGCCCCGCAACGGATAGGCAGGGCTGACCGCCTTGAGCGCGGCGAGCTGGCTCGGCGCTTCCGCGCCGGCCGGAGCATCGGCACGGCGTGCCGTCGCCATGCTCGGGAAGGTTACCGTGTGTGCCACCGCCATCCCGGCCTCGGCAGCATGGTTGGCAAACGCCGCATCGAACGGGTGGTCGGACACCAGCAGCACATCCGCCGCGATCATCTGCCGCGCGTCTCGCTCCAGGCCCAGGCGCATGCGGTCGGCCAGGAAGCCGACGCTGGTCAGCGCGGCGACCGCCAGCACCAGCGCAAACAACAGTAGGTAAAGCTCGCCGGCCAGCCAGTCGCGCCGGGCCATGCGCAGAGCCTGGCGCCAGGCGGAGAATCGATGTCCCGGCCGCGCTTCAGGAGCAACGGAAGCGGTAACGGCGGTGTCGGGCACGGAAGCGGGTTCGGTTGGCATCAATGGTGGTTCCAGTCTCTTTCACGGCGCTGCCAGACGGGCAATCAAGCGGCGCGCGGCCAGACAGGCGGTCAGGTTCGTCTTGCGGGCGGTCGCGGGCTATCCGTGCGGTTGCGCAAGGTGGCATGCAGGCGGCGCACGCCGCGCCAGAGCTTGGGCAGCAGCCAGACGGCAATTACCAGGAAAACTACCAGCAGGATCAGGAACAGCACCGGCAGGAAAAAGGCCAGCAGCAGGCTGCCGGTTGCCGTGACATCCTCGGTGAATGAGGCCGCCCAGTTCGAGAACGGTTCCGGCGAGACATTGATCAGCGCGCGCGTGCCGGCCTTGGCAACGTGGGCCGTGCCGGCAAGGGTTCCGCCGACCAGCCCGGCCGCGACCATCCACTGCGGGTCCATCTGGCCGAACGCCGCGGCCGCAAGGATGGCACCGGCAGGAATACGGATGAAGGTATGGATGCCGTCCCAGACCGAATCAAAGCCGGGGACCTTGTCGGCGATGAACTCCGCCAGCGCGAGCACCGCCGCCACGCCGATCACCCACCATGACTCCAGCGCGTGCAACCCCGGCGGCAGGTGCAGCCAGCCCAGCCGCGACAGCGCGCCGGCGGTCAGGACTGCGAGATAGAGGCGAAAGCCGCTGGCCCAGGACATGCCTGCGGCCAGCGCGGCGGTTTCCAGCATGGGGCTCCTTGCAATGGCGGAACAATGGCTCAGGGCACTCCAAGGAGTGTAGCGCGAACCCCGCGCCTGCAATCAGGCCCGGCCGCCAGCGGATCAGCCGCCCTCCTTGCCGTCGGGGCCGAACCACGGCAACGCTTCCTGCGGCGTGAGGATGCCGGCGGGCTCCGCCATGGCGTAGCCCGGCAATGCCTCGATGCGCCGCGCGAACGCGGGATCGGCCAGCAAACCCAGCAGGCCCGGCATCCAGCCCGCGGTCTGGTCGTTCTTGCGCAGCGCCAGGTAGTACGCCTCGCGCGTGAGCGGCACAAAACCCAGGCCCAGCGCCTCGGCATTCATGCGCAACCCGAAGCCGACCTGAGCACGCCCGGCATGCACGGCTTCAGCCACCTTTTCGTTGCTGAATTCGGGCTCGTCGTAGCCGGTGATCTGATCCGGATAGAGCCCGTCGGCAGCCAGGAGCTGGTCAAACAGCATGCGCGTGCCGGAACTGCGCTGCCGGTTGATGAAGCGTGTCCGGGTGCTGACCAGGTCACGCAGCGAATGGATTTTGCCAACCATGTCGGCCGCCACGATCAGGCCCTGTTCACGCCACGCCAGGCGCAGCAGGCGCACCGAGGCGGGCCGCAGCCACTTGCGCAGTGTCAGGTGCGCGACGGACCCCGCTGTCTGCACCGGCGACACATAAAAACCGGCCAGTTCCGATTGCCGTTCCTGCAGACAGATCAGTCCCTCGACGCTGCCGCAGAACACCGTGTCGATCTGGAGCCCGGCCGTCTGTTCCCGGATGGCGCCGGATAGCACCTCGATGGCGGGATCGTGGCTGCCGGAAAAATGCACGCAGGTCTGGGGCTGGGACGCGTCGTCAAGTTCCGCGGCGAACTCGGCCATGGCGCGTTGCACGGCAGGGTCGATGGTTTCTCGCAGACGCAATTCGGCACGCAGCAGGCGTTCGCCGAAACGCGTCAACGACGCGCCGCGGCCACGTTCCATGTCGAGCACGGGGCGTCCGAACATGTCCTCCCACGCCCGCATCACGCCCCAGGCGTGGCGATAGGACAAGCCGATCTCGCGCGCGGCGCGATGCAGCGAACCAGTCTCGCGCACAGCCTTGAGCAACTGGAACACCTTGGCATTGGCACGCGGGTTGTCATCCTCCGCAATCACCGGAAATAACTCAAAACGGAAGTTCATATGTTCCGCCTTGCATATTTACATCCTGAATGTGCTTCGACCACAATGAATCACCCCGTTTTTCATGTAGTTTTGTGCATTCTCCATGACCTGCCAAGGCATGGCAATTATGTTTTTATAGACATAACTCAAGGAACCCTATATGTCACGGACTGCATTCCGGAAGCTTCCCGTCGTAGTCGGCGTCCTTTGCCTGGTCGCCTTTTCCGCCGCGCAGGCCGGAGAACTGAAGCTTGCCACGACCACCAGCACGGAGAACTCGGGGCTGCTCAAGTACCTGCTGCCGAAGTTCGAGCAGAAGACAGGCGTGAATATCAAGGTCATTGCCGTGGGCTCAGGCAAGGCCATGAAGATGGGCGAGATGGGCGACGTGGACGTACTGCTCGTTCACGCGCGCAAGATGGAAGACGAATTCATGGCGGCCGGCTATGGCGTCAACCGCCGCGACGTCATGTACAACGACTTCATCGTGGTGGGCCCGGCCAGCGATCCGGCGGGCATCAAGGGCGGCAAGGACGTGCTCGCGGGCTTTCGGAAGCTGGCGGGCAGCGGCAGCAAATTCATTTCGCGCGGCGACAATTCCGGCACCGACGTGATGGAGAAGGACTACTGGAAGCAAATCGGCGTTGAGCCGAAGGGACAGCCCTGGTACGTCAATGCAGGCCTCGGCATGGGCGAGGTCCTGACCATGGCCGCGCAGATGCCCGGCTATACGCTGTCGGACCGCGCCACCTACGGCGCGTATCGTGCCAAGACGGGGCTGGCGATCGCCGTGCAGGGCGATCCGAAGATGTTCAATCCGTACGGGATCATCGCGGTGAACCCGGCCAAGCACCCGGGCACCAACTACACCGACGCGATGAAGCTGGTGGAGTGGATTACCTCGCCGGAAGGCCAGCAGGCCATTGCTGGCTACAAGGTGGAAGGCGAACAGCTGTTCTTCCCGGACTACAAGGCCACGCAGGCCAGCAAGTAAGCCGGTCACGCCGCTTAGTGCGGAGACAGGACCGTCCGGCGCTGCCTCTCCTTTTCCGCTTCAACCCGCCTCGGCCTCCAGCCGCGGCAATTGCGGCAGATCGGCGGCGACCTCCGCAATCATCCTGCGCATCCACATCACATCCGGCGCGGCGTGGCAGCGTTCGTGCCAGAGCTGGTAGAAGCGCATGCGCGGAAACGTCACCGGCGCAGGCACCATCCGGATCGGCAGGTACTGCGCATAGTGCGCAGCAAACTGGCGTCCGGTGGTGAACACCATATCGGTCTTCATCAGCACATACGGCACCAGCCCGAAATAGGGCAGCGTCACCTGGATATTGCGCTTGTAGCCCTGTTCGGCGAGCGCCTGGTCGATCATGCTGCGCTGCATCGATGCATAGGGCGCCGGCGCCAGGTGGGGCATCTCAAGGTAGTGCTTCAGCGTCAGCCCCTTGCGCGCGAGCGGGTGCTGGCCGCCCAGCATGCAGACCACCTCGTCGTCGAACAGCGGCGAGATATGCAGGTGTTCGGGCGGCGACAGCCAGTTGCCGACGACGATGTCCAGTTGCCCCTGCTCCAGGTCTTCGAGGAAGTCGCCCGACGAAGTCATCGGATGCACGAACAGCTTGGCGCCCGGGGCCAGGCGGCGCATGCGCTCGACGATATTGGGCAGGAAGAAGGCATCGAGGTAGTCCGGTGCGCCAAGGTGGAACGTGCGCGTGGTGGTGGCCGGGTCGAACTGCTGCGGCGGACGGGCGATGCGGTCCATCGCCGCCAGGCTCTGCTCGGCCAGCTCGAGCAGTTCGCGCCCGCGCTCGGTCGCCACCATGCCGTTCTTGCCCCGCACCAAAATAGCGTCGCCGGTGATGTCGCGCAGCCGCTTGAGCGTATTGCTGATGGCCGGCTGCGACTGGCCCAGGCGCACGGCCGTGCGGGTCACGCTCTGCTCGGTCAGCAGGGTGTGGAGCACCCGCAGCAAATAGGTATCGAGATGGTCGCGTCCATGCATGGCGATAAGGGCCGTGCCGGGGCTGGGCCGGCAGGCTGGCGTGGGGTAAGGGAACGGCGCATAGTGTATGTCACGCAACCCGCCATCGGTCAATCCGCGTGGCGGCCGAGCCGATGGACGGGCATGCTGATGGGGCATATCACCTGGGCGGAATATTGCATGAATTGCGCCAATGCTATGTTTCCGCCATCACAGAACGAGATAAAGACCATGGAGACGCAAACCATCCGCTTTTTCCACCGCGGCCAGGTCAGGGAAGTATCCGACGCCCCCGTTACCCGCACCGTACTGCAGTACCTGCGCGAGGACGTCCGCTGCACCGGCACCAAGGAAGGCTGCGCTGAAGGCGACTGCGGCGCCTGCACCGTCGTGATCGGCGAGCTGCAGGACGGCGGCGATGTCGAATTCAAGGCCGTCAACGCCTGCATCCAGTTCCTGCCCACGCTCGACGGCAAGGCGCTGATCACCGTCGAGGACCTGCGCCAGGCCGACGGCACCCTGCACCCGGTGCAGGAAGCCATGGTCGAATGCCATGGTTCGCAATGCGGCTTCTGCACGCCCGGCTTCGTCATGTCGCTGTGGGCGCTGTACCAGCAGCACACCCCGGGCGGGGAAGCGCCAGCCCGCCAGACGATTTGCGACGCGCTGACCGGCAACCTGTGCCGTTGCACCGGCTACCGCCCGATCATCGACGCCGGCGAGCGCATGATGGCCCTGCCCGCGCCGCACGCCAGCAAGCTCGACCCGAAGCAGATCGCCGACAAGCTGCGCAACCTCAAGCGCGGCGAGACCTTCCGCTACAGCGCCAAGGGACAGAATTTCTACGCCCCGCGCACTGCGGCGGAGTTCGGCGCGATCAAAGCCGCCGAGCCTGGCATCCGCATCCTGGCGGGCAGCACCGATGTGGGCCTGTGGGTCACCAAGCAATTCCGCGAACTCGGCAACCTGCTCTACATCGGCCAGGTAGAAGACCTGCAGTCCGTCGAAGAGCGCGACGGCATGATCGAGATCGGCGCCGGCGTGACGCTGGAGAAGGCCTACGCCGCACTGACCGCTGCGCACCCAGAACTCGAGGAGATGTGGAAGCGCTTCGCCTCGCTGCCGATCCGCAATGCCGGCACGCTCGGCGGCAATATCGCCAACGGCTCGCCGATCGGCGACTCGATGCCGGCGCTGATCGCGCTCGGCGCCGAAGTGGTGCTGCAACACGGCGAGACGCGCCGCACGCTGCCGCTCGAAGACCTCTACCTGGCTTACCAGAAGACGGCTATGGTCGAGGGCGAGTTTGTCGCCGCGCTGCGCGTGCCGGTCAAGGGACCGCAGCACTTCAGGACCTACAAGTTGTCCAAACGGTTTGACGAGGATATTTCCGCGGTGTGCGCTGCATTCGGCATTACGGTCGAGCAAGGTGTGGTGACGCAGGCGCGCATCGCGTTTGGCGGCATGGCCGCCACGCCCAAGCGCGGCGCGGCCACTGAAGCCGCCCTGATGGGCCAGCCGTGGAACGAGGCGACCGTGCGCGCCGGCATGGCGGCACTGTCGCAGGACTACACACCGCTGTCCGACATGCGTTCGACTGCCTCGTACCGCACACGCGGTGCCGCCAACCTGCTGTACCGCTTCTGGCTGGAGACGCGCGCCGATGCGCTGCCCGCATCCGCCGTCAATGTCCGCGCGCTTGGCGCCGGCGCCACCGCAACCGTCACGGCCTGAGGAGAGATCGGCATGAACAAGCAAACCGAACCCTTCCTGCTCGACGCCAGCGTGGCCGACGAGACCGTGCCGCAGGTCGGCATCTCGCGTCCGCATGAATCGGCGCACCTGCACGTGGCGGGCACCGCCACCTATACCGACGACATCCCCGAGCTGGCCGGCACGCTGCACGCGGCGCTCGGCATGAGCAGCCGCGCCCATGCCCGCATCAAGTCGATTTCGCTCGACAAGGTGCGTGCCGCGCCGGGGGTGATCGATGTGCTGACCGTGGACGACATTCCGGGCGTCAACGACTGCGGCCCGATCATCCACGACGATCCGATCCTGGTGCGGGACGTGGTGCAGTTCATCGGCCAGCCGATCTTCGTGGTGGTGGCCACGTCGCACGATGCAGCGCGCCGCGCCGCACGTCTGGGCGTGATCGAATACGAAGACCTGCCGCCGGTGCTGTCGCCCGAGGCCGCGCACGCGGCAGGCAGCTACGTGCTGCCGCCGATGCACCTGACGCGCGGCGAGCCACAGCAGCATATCGCTGCCGCCGCGCAGCGCGATGCGGGCAATATCCGCCTGGGCGGGCAGGAACAGTTCTACCTGGAAGGCCAGATCGCCTACGCCGCGCCGCGCGAGAACGACGGCATGCATGTGTGGTGCTCGACCCAGCACCCGACCGAGATGCAGCACGCCGTGGCCCATATGCTGGGCTGGCACGCGCACCAGGTGCTGGTGGAATGCCGGCGCATGGGCGGCGGCTTTGGCGGCAAGGAATCGCAGTCGGCGATGTTCGCGTGCTGCGCCGCGCTGGCGGCCTGGAAGCTGCTGTGCCCGGTCAAGCTGCGCCCGGACCGCGACGACGATATGATGATCACCGGCAAGCGCCATGACTTCGTGTTCGACTACGAAGTCGGCCACGATACGGAAGGCCGCATCGAAGGCGTGAAGATCGACATGGTGTCGCGCGCCGGTTTCTCGGCCGACCTGTCCGGGCCGGTGATGACGCGCGCGATCTGCCACTTCGATAACGCCTACTGGCTGCCGAACGTGCAGATCGACGGCTACTGCGGCAAGACCAACACGCAGAGCAATACCGCGTTCCGCGGCTTCGGCGGCCCGCAGGGCGCGTTCGCGATCGAGTACATCCTCGACAACGTGGCGCGCAATGTCGGCAAGGATTCGCTGGACGTGCGCCGCGCCAACTTCTACGGCAAGACCGACCGCAATGTCACGCCGTACGGCCAGACCGTGGAGGACAACGTCATCCATGAACTGATCGACGAACTGGTGGCCACGAGCGAATACCGCGCGCGCCGCGAAGCTACGCGAGCGTTCAACGCAACCAGCCCGGTCCTGAAGAAGGGCATCGCGATCACGCCGGTAAAGTTCGGCATCTCGTTCAATGTGGCGCACTACAACCAGGCCGGCGCGCTCGTGCACGTGTACAACGACGGTTCGGTGCTGGTGAACCATGGCGGCACCGAAATGGGCCAGGGCCTGAACACCAAGGTGGCGATGGTGGTGGCGCATGAACTGGGCATCCGCCTGGAACGCGTGCGCGTGACCGCGACCGACACCAGCAAGGTGGCCAATACCTCGGCCACCGCGGCATCGACCGGCGCCGACCTGAACGGCAAGGCCGCACAGGACGCCGCGCGCCAGATTCGCGAGCGCCTGGCCGAGTTCGCCGCCCGCAAGGCTGGCGTAACGCCGGAGAGCGTGCGCTTCAACGATGACCTGATCGTGGCCGGCGAGCTGCGCCTGTCTTTCGGCGACCTGGCCCGCGAAGCCTACGTGGCGCGCGTGCAGCTGTGGTCGGACGGTTTCTACACCACGCCCAAGCTGCATTGGGACCAGAAGAAGCTGAACGGCCGGCCGTTCTATTACTTCGCTTATGGCGCGGCCTGCTCCGAGGTGCTGGTGGACACGCTGACCGGCGAATGGAAGCTGCTGCGCGCCGACGCGCTGCACGATGCGGGCCAGTCGCTGAACCCGGCCATCGACATCGGCCAGGTGGAAGGCGCCTTTATCCAGGGCATGGGCTGGCTGACGACCGAGGAACTGTGGTGGAACAAGGATGGCAAGCTGATGACGCACGCTCCGTCCACCTACAAGATCCCGACGATCAACGACTGCCCCGAAGATTTCAACGTGCGCCTGTTCCAGAACCGCAACGTGGAAGACAGCATTCATCGCTCCAAGGCTGTGGGCGAGCCGCCGCTGCTGCTGCCGTTCTCGGTGTTCTTCGCGATCCGCGACGCGATCGCCGCCGTGGGTGACTATGAAGTCAACCCGCCGCTGCGCGCGCCGGCCACCAGCGAAGCCATCCTGGACGCCGTAGATGCGGTGTACGCCATGCGCGAAAGCGCTGCACAGCCGGCCTGACGCGCGCGCCTGCCGGGCCCGCCGGACTTTCCCCCCTTGCCTGCTTTCGGGCGGGCAAGGGGCCGGCCGCCCGCGCAGGCGCGCGCCACTGCGCTGGCACGCAAACCATCGACCACAGCATTGACCACGAGACCGGCACCAGCCGGCAGTCACGACCAAGGCCCCGACATGCAGGACGCACCGCTCAAACCCTTCCGCTTCGCCGACGCCGCGCGCATGGTACGCACCGGCGTGCCGGTGGCGATGGTCACCATCGTCGAAGTCAAGGGCTCCGCGCCGCGCGAGCCGGGCATCCGCATGCTGGTCAGCGCCAACGACCTGGTCGGCACCATCGGCGGCGGGCACCTGGAATGGCGCGGCATGGATATCGCGCGTGCCATGCTGGCAGAAGGCAAGCAGCTGCGCCGCATCGAGCGCATTCCGCTGGGCCCGGCGCTCGGCCAGTGCTGCGGCGGGGTCGTGCAACTGGGCTTCGAAATCCTCGGCAAGGATGACCTGGGCTGGCTGGATGCCGTGGAAACCGCTTTCGCCGCGGGCAAATCACTCCAACGCGTGGTGCCTGTGCAGGGCGCCGTGACCGCCACCGAAAGCCGTGCCGTGATCCGGTCGGTCACGTTGGAAGCCAACGGCTGCTGGACCGACACCCTCGTCCCCGACGAGATGCACGTCGTCCTGTTCGGCGCCGGCCACGTCGGTCATGCACTGGTCAAGGTGCTGGCCAACCTGCCGTGCCGCGTGCACTGGGTCGATGAACGCGACACGCTGTTCCCGGCCGGCCTGCCCGACAACGTCGAGGCCGAGGCCAGCGACACGCCTGAAGCCGTGGTCGCGCAGGCGCCCGCGGGCAGCTATTTCCTGGTCATGACGCACAGCCACGCGCTCGACCAGACCCTGTGCGAGGAGATCTTCCGGCGTACGGACTTCGCGTATTTCGGGCTGATCGGCTCCAAGACCAAGCGCGCGCGCTTCGAGCACCGGCTGGCGGACTACGGTGTCGACCCGGCCCGCTTTCCGGAGATGACTTGCCCGATGGGGGTATCCGGGATCACAGACAAGGCTCCGGCTATGATTGCGGTAGCCATCGTCGCCCAGTTGCTGCAGGTCCGCGACCAGCGTCTCGCCGCGCTGCACGCGAGCCACGGGGAGACGGTGCATCCGTAACCACAAGACCGAGGCCCCACATGACCATCGATGCCGCGCTGGCGGACAAGATCCGCCGTACTCCCAAGGCTGAACTGCACGTGCATATCGAAGGCACGCTCGAACCCGAGCTGATCTTCCGGCTGGCCCAGCGCAACCAGGTAAGCCTGCCCTACCCGAGCGTCGAGGCCCTGCGCGCGGCGTACGCGTTCACCGACCTGCAATCGTTCCTGGACATCTACTACGCCGGCGCCAGCGTGCTGCTGACGGAAGAAGATTTCTTCGACATGACGATGGACTACGTCAAGCGCGCCGTCGCCGACAACGTCCGCCACGCCGAGATCTTCTTCGATCCGCAGACCCACACCGCGCGCGGCGTGCCGATCGGCACCGTGATCGACGGCATCGCCGACGCACTGGCCCAGGCGCGTACCGAATACGATTTCTCGAGCAGCCTGATCCTCTGCTTCCTGCGGCACCTGTCCGAGGAAGACGCATTCGCGACGCTGGAAGCCGCGATGCCCTACCGCGACCGCTTTGTCGGCGTCGGGCTGGATTCGTCGGAGCAGGGCAACCCGCCCGAGAAGTTCGCGCGCGTGTTCGCGCGTGCCCGCGAACTCGGCCTGCGACTGGTGGCCCACGCCGGCGAGGAAGGCCCCGCGCAATATGTCATCGACGCGCTGGACATCCTCAAGGTCGAGCGCATCGACCACGGCGTGCGGTCGATCGACGATGCCGCGCTGATCGAGCGCCTGGCGCGCGAACGCGTGGCGCTGACGGTGTGCCCGCTGTCGAACCAGAAGCTGAAGGTGCATCCGGACCTGCGCGAGCATCCGCTCAAGCGCATGCTCGATGCCGGCGTCATGGTCACGCTGCATTCGGACGATCCGGCCTACTTTGGCGGCTACATGAACGCCAACTGGGAAGCCACGTTCGAAGCGCTGCCGCTCGATGCGGCCGATGCGCACAAGCTCGCGCGCAACAGTTTTGAAGCGGCTTTCCTGCCTCCTATGCAGAAGGCCGAATTCCTGGCGGAGGTCGACCACTTCTGGTCGGCCACGCCGACGTCCCCGCCCGCCACGGTCCCAGCGGCCTGAGCGAGGCGCATAGCAATAGCCCGGCCCTGCGCGTGCGCGCAGGCCGGTCCCGAGAGACAGACCATGACGACCACTCCCCCGACCCCGTCCATTACCCGCGCGATCCGCGGCCGCGTGCTGCATTTCCTGCACGACCCGCAGTTCCACGAGGACGCCTATCAGTATTGGGAAGATGGTCTGCTGATCGTCACCGCCGGCCGCATCGTCGCTGCCGGCGACTACCAGGCATTGGCCACGCGCATCCCGGCGGGTGCAGAGGTCGTGGATCACCGCGGCAAGCTGATCGTGCCGGGCTTCATCGACACACACGTGCACTACCCGCAGACCGACATCATCGCGTCGCCGTCGCCGGGCCTGCTGCACTGGCTGGACACCTACACCTTCCCCGAGGAACGCCGCTTTGCCGAGCCCGAATACGCGCGCGCGGTGGCCGGCTTCTTCACCGACGAACTGCTGCGCAACGGCACCACCAGCGCGGTGGTCTGGAGCACGGTGCACAAGGCCTCGGCCGAGGCGCTGTTTGCCGAGAGCGAGCAGCGCAACCTGCGCATGATCACCGGCAAGGTGATGATGGACCGCAACTGCCCCGAATTCCTGCGCGACATCGCCGAGACCGGCGCGCGCGATTCGGCCGACCTGATGTCGCGCTGGCATAACAAGGGCCGCCTGGCCTACGCTATCACGCCGCGTTTCGCCCCGACCTCGACCGAAGCGCAACTCGCGGCCTGCGGCGAACTGGCAAAGGCCTACCCTGACGCGTTCATCCAGACCCACGTCGCCGAGAACCGCGACGAGGTGAAATGGGTGGCCGAGCTGTTCCCCGACGCGCGCAGCTACCTGGACGTGTACGACCGCTATGGCCTGCTGCGCCCGGGCGCGTTCTACGGCCACGCCATCTACTTGGACCAGGATGACCGCCGGCGCTTGGCCGACAGCGGCGCCGCGGTCGCGCACTGCCCGACGTCGAACCTGTTCCTCGGCAGCGGCTTCTACGACTTCCACCAGTCCGACGCCAACCGCCTGAACGTGACGCTGGCCACCGATGTCGGCGGCGGCACCTCGTTCTCGATGTTCCGCACCATGAACGCCGCGCACAAGGTCGCGCGCATGGGCGGCTACCACCTGACGGCGCTGCGCATGTTCTATCTGGCGACGCGCGCCGCGGCCGAGGCGCTGGGCTGGTCCGACCGCATCGGCAGCTTCAGCGAGGGCTGCGAAGCCGACTTCATCGTGCTGGATCCGCAAGCGACGCCGCTGATTGCCCGCCGCAGCGGCCGTTCCGAGACGCTGGAAGAGCAACTGTTCGCCTTTGCCATGCTCGGCGACGACCGTGTGATCGACAGCGTCTATGTGATGGGCGAGGCAGTACAGACGCCGGTCATGTGATGACTGACCGACCTTCGGCCACATTGCGCGGCCGAAGGTCGCTATTACCCGGGACCGCTCCGGCACGAATTGACGGTGATCAAGACTCGGACCGGCGAACCCCTCTAACCTTTATGGTTCCGTTGCCGGCCATACCAGGCCTTCAGCAACGCCAGCAACCTGAAGGTTTACATGACCCCCACCGCTGCCACGCATCCCGAGGTAACGTTTGAAGCACCGGCCGCCAAAGAGCGGCCATTCCCCGATCCGATTGCCCCCGACCAACCGCTGCCGTCGCGCAAGATCATCCGCGGCTGGCTGATTCCGCTGGGCCAGCGCAGCACGCCGCGCGCGCTGGTGCTGTTCGCGTTTGATTACCTGCTGTTCGCGGCCACGCTGGCCGGCATCGTGCTGGCGCCGCACTGGGCCGCCAAGCTGGGCCTGGGCGTACTGGCCGGGCTGATCATCGCGCGGCTGTTCATCATCGGCCATGACGCCTGCCACCAGAGCCTGACGCCGCGCCGCGGCCTGAACAAGTGGCTGGGCCGGCTGACCTTCCTGCCGTCGCTCACGCCTTACAGCCTGTGGGAAGTCGGCCACAACGTCGTGCACCACGGCTACACCAACCTGAAGGGTTTCGATTTCGTCTGGGCGCCCTATTCGCTCGAAGAATTCCAGGCGCTGCCGCGCTGGCGCCGCATGATGGAGCGCATCTACCGCAATGGCTTCGGCGCCGGGCTGTACTACCTGATCGAGATCTGGTGGTTCAAGCTGTTCTTCCCGAGCAAGCGCCAGATGGCGACGCGCCGGCCCATCTTCATGGCCGACTGCACGCTCGTGGCTGCCTTCGGCGCCGCGTGGATCGGCGCGCTGGTGTGGGCCGCACTGGCCACGGATCAATCGGCCTGGATGATGGTCGGCGCTGGTTTCGTGCTGCCTTTCCTGGTCTGGAACCTGACGGTCGGCTTCGTGCTGTACGTCCACCACACCCACACCAGCGTGGCGTGGTACGACACCAAGGCCATGTGGGCCAAGGCCCAGCCCTTTGTCTCGACCACCGTGCACCTGCGTTTCCGCCACGGCATCGGCGCGGCGCTTCACCACATCATGGAACACACCGCGCACCACGTGGACATGAGCGTGCCGCTGTACCGCCTGAAGCGCGCCCAGGCGCTGCTCGAACATGCGCTGCCAGGCCGCATCATCATCGAGAACTTCTCGTGGCGCTGGTACTTCCAGACGGCACGCCGCTGCAAGCTGTACGACTTCAAGGCCCTGTGCTGGACCGATTTCCGCGGCCGCCGCACCAGCGAGCAGTCGCCGGTTCCCGCCTGACAGGGCACATTTTTCCGGCGGTGGACGCTCACCGCCGTCGCCGCTATAATCGCGGCTTCCATTGGGGAGTAGCCGCCCTGCTCTCACCGCTCCGCGCAATGCGGAACCCGGCAGACAGGGGCGTACGTCAACAGACTTGACCGCTTGCGGTTATGGCGTGCGCAGCTCCGGACCCGGCTGGCCGTATCCGTATGTATGGCCAGCCCGATCCAAGGCCTGGCGAGACCGATGACCATACCTTTCTGGCCGGGCCGGGAAAGGTGTGTGTCATTGGCATCTCGCGATGCATTGCGGCCCGGTTACTCACATAACAACATGGAAGCCTTCCTCGTCTCCACAGGCATCGTCGCGCTCGCTGAAATGGGCGACAAGACGCAGTTGCTCTCGCTCGTCCTGGCCGCACGCTACCGCAAGCCGCTCCCCATCATCCTTGGCATCCTGATCGCCACGCTGGTCAACCACGGCTTTGCCGGGGCGCTGGGCGGCTGGATCACCCACGTGCTCGGCGAAACGCTGCTGCGCTGGATTCTGGGCCTGGGCTTCATCGCCATGGCCGGCTGGATGCTGATCCCGGACAAGTTCGACGACGAAGAAAACGCCAAGCCGGTGAAAGGCACGCTCGGCATCCTGCTCGCCACCATCGTCGCGTTCTTCTTTGCCGAGATGGGCGACAAGACCCAGATCGCCACGATCGCGCTGGCCGCCCGCTTCAACGGCGCGGTGCTCTCCGTGGTCGCCGGCACCACGTTCGGCATGATGCTGGCCAACGCGCCGGCCGTGCTGCTTGGCGACAAGTTCGCCAACAAGATGCCGATCGGCCTGGTGCACAAGATCGCCGCGTGCATCTTCCTGGTGCTGGGCGTGCTGGCGCTGCTGAATATCGGCGGCTGACCACCGCAAGAGACGCACCAGGGCATCCGGGCCGCGAAGCCCGGATGCCCTGCATGCGGGGCGCGCGATCACCGGCCTGCCGGCTACGCGCTGCCGGCGGTGTGGGATAATCACGGGTTCTGCCCAGGGCGCAGCTCAAGAGGTTGTCCGCACGGGCGCGCGAGGGGCTCCTATTCCCGTGGCCCCGCATCCTTTCTGCGATTTAGATTCCACAACCCCACAATGCCCGCATACCGTTCCAAGACTTCCACCGCCGGCCGCAACATGGCGGGGGCCCGCTCCCTGTGGCGCGCCACCGGCATGAAAGACGACGACTTCAACAAACCGATCATCGCCGTGGTGAACTCGTTCACCCAGTTCGTGCCCGGCCACGTCCACCTGAAGGACCTGGGCCAGCTGGTCGCACGCGAGATCGAGGCCGCCGGCGGCGTGGCCAAGGAATTCAACACCATTGCGGTCGATGACGGCATCGCCATGGGCCACGACGGCATGCTGTATTCGCTGCCGAGCCGCGACATCATCGCCGACTCGGTCGAGTACATGGTCAATGCGCACTGCGCCGACGCCATGGTCTGCATCTCGAACTGCGACAAGATCACCCCGGGCATGCTGATGGCCGCGATGCGCCTGAACATCCCGGTGATCTTCGTTTCTGGCGGCCCCATGGAAGCCGGCAAGACGCGCCTGGCCAACCCGGTCACCAAGGCAGTCGAATTCAAGAAGCTCGACCTCGTCGACGCCATGGTGATCGCGGCCGATCCGGCCTATTCCGACGCCGACGTGGCCGAGGTGGAGCGTTCCGCCTGCCCGACCTGCGGTTCGTGCTCGGGCATGTTCACGGCCAACTCGATGAACTGCCTGACCGAGGCGCTTGGCCTGTCGCTGCCCGGCAACGGCACGGTGGTCGCCACGCACGCTGACCGCGAGCAGCTGTTCAAGCGCGCCGGCAGCCGCATCGTCGAACTGGCCCGCCAGTACTACGAGCAGGAAGATGCGCGCATCCTGCCGCGCTCGGTCGGCTTCAAGGCCTTCGAGAACGCGATGACGCTGGATATCGCCATGGGCGGCTCGACCAACACCATCCTGCACCTGCTGGCGATTGCGCAGGAAGCCGGCATCGATTTCTCGATGGACGACATCGACCGCCTGTCACGCGTGGTGCCGCAGCTGTGCAAGGTCGCACCGAACACCAACAAGTACCACATCGAGGACGTGCACCGCGCAGGCGGCATCATGGCCATCCTGGGCGAACTCGAGCGTGCCGGCAAGCTGCACACCGATGTGCCGACCGTGCATGCGCCGACGCTCGGCGATGCGCTGAACCAGTGGGACATCGTCCGCACGCAGGACGACGCCGTCCGCAACTTCTACATGGCCGGCCCGGCCGGCATCCCGACGCAGGTCGCGTTCAGCCAGGACACGCGCTGGCCGAGCCTGGACCTGGATCGCGCCGAGGGCTGCATCCGCTCGTACGAGCATGCGTTCTCGAAGGAAGGCGGCCTGGCCGTGCTGCGCGGCAATATCGCGGTGGACGGCTGCGTGGTGAAGACCGCCGGTGTGGACGAGAGCATCCTGGTGTTCGAAGGCAATGCCCACGTCACGGAATCGCAGGACGAGGCCGTGGAGAACGTCCTCAACGACAAGGTCAAGGCCGGCGACGTGGTGATCGTGCGCTACGAAGGCCCGAAGGGCGGCCCCGGCATGCAGGAAATGCTCTACCCGACCAGCTACATCAAGTCCAAGGGGCTGGGCAAGGCCTGCGCGCTGCTGACCGACGGACGCTTCTCGGGTGGCACCTCGGGCCTGTCGATCGGCCACTGCTCGCCGGAGGCGGCAGCCGGCGGTGCGATCGGCCTGGTGCGTGACGGCGACAGGATCCGCATCGACATCCCGAACCGCACCATCGACGTGCTGGTCTCCGACGAAGAACTCGCGCGCCGCCGCGAAGAGCAGAACGCCAAGGGCTGGAAGCCCGCCAAGCCGCGTCCGCGCAAGGTGTCGGCGGCGCTCAAGGCCTATGCCAAGCTGGTCATGTCGGCGGACAAGGGCGCGGTGCGCGACCTGTCGTTGCTGGATGACTAATCCTGCCATGGGCTGATGCCCCGGCTGGAACGCGAGCCGCTCTTCGGAGCGGCTTTTTTTGTATGCGTCCCTCGGGGCGCATACAAAAAAAACGGAGCCGAAGCTCCGTCTAAACCCTCGCCGGTCCGGTACTGCCGGCCGCCAGACTGCGCGGCCTCCGAACCGTCGATCACCGATGCTCAGTGTTCATGGGCCCGCTCGCCGGCGAGCCCTCATGCTGGATATCAATCAGTTGGTCGTCTTGGCGCCGCCTTCAAACCACTGTCCCAACAGCGCGCGTTCGTCGTCCGTGATCTGCGTCACATTACCCAGCGGCATGGCCTTCTGCTGGACAGCCTGCTGGTAGATCAGCTGGGCGTGCGCCTTGATCTCGTCGGCGGAGTCGAGCTTGATGCCCTTGGCCGCGGTCGGCATCATCTTCGGCGCTTCGGCGTGGCACTGCACGCAACGCGTGTTGATGACTTCCTGGACCTTGGTGAAGCTCACCGCCGTCGCAGCCGCATCGGCACCACCATTGCTGGCCACCACCGGACGCGGCTGCGGCGCGATCAGCACGGCCACCACGCCGAGCGCGGCAACGCCGGCGGCAGGCCACAGCACATTGATCTTGCCCTTGTGCTTCAGGATGAAGAACTGGCGGATCAGCACACCGGCCAGCATGATCAGGATCAGCACCAGCCAGTTGTTCTTGGCGGCGTAGGTCATGCTGTAGTGGTTCGACAGCATGGCGAACAGCACCGGCAGCGTGAAGTAGGTGTTGTGCACGCTGCGCTGCTTGCCGCGCTTGCCGTGGATCGGGTCCACCGGCTGGCCGGCCTTCAGTGCCGCCACCACCTTGCGCTGGCCCGGGATGATCCACACCAGCACGTTGGCGCTCATGATCGTCGCGACCATCGCGCCGGTCAGCAGGAACGCCGCGCGGCCCGAGAAGATGTGGCAGGCAACGAAGGCCGCGGCCATGATGTAGACCGCCACCAGGATCCCGACGAGACGGTCGTTCTTGCCGAACAGGCGGCAGATGCTGTCATAGACGATCCAGCCGATCAGCAGGTACGACACCGCAAAGCCGACCGCCGCGCCAGGCGACATGTCGAACACGTTCTTGTCGATCAGGAACGTGCTGGCGTTGAACAGGTACAGCACCACCAGCAGCGCGAAGCCGCTCATCCAGGTCGAATACGACTCCCAGTAGAACCAGTGCAGGTTCTCGGGCAGTGACTTGGGTGCGGTCAGGTATTTCTGCGGGTTGTAGAAGCCGCCACCGTGCACGGCCCACAGCTCGCCGTCCACGCCCTTGTCCTTCAGGTCGGTGGCGAGCGGCTTGGTCAGGCTGTTGTCCAGCCAGACGAAATAGAACGAGGAACCGATCCATGCGATGGCGGTGATGACGTGCACCCACCGCAACAGCATATTGGCCCAGTCGAGGATATAGCCTTCCATGTCTTGTCTCCTGTTTCCCTAGACCACCGGTTCAGCTGCCGCGGTAGGTCGAGTACGACCAGGGCGAAACCAGGAGCGGCACGTGGTAGTGCGCGTTGGTGTCGGCAATGCCGAAACGCAGGGGCACCACGTTCAGGAACGCAGGCTCGGGCAGCTTCACGCCTTGCGCACGGAAGTAATCGCCGGCAGCGAATTCCAGCTCGTACTCGCCGACGGCCAGATCGGCGCCTTCCAGCAGCGGCTGGTCGCAACGGCCGTCGTGGTTGGTCACCACGGTTTTCAGCGTTTCGCGGCGATTGTCGACAATTTTATGGAGAGTAACCGACATGCCCTGCCCCGGGGTGCCGGCGGCGGTGTCGAGAACGTGGGTGGTCAAGCGTCCCATCGTATTGGTCCTTGTGCGATTGGGTTGTGAGGGGCGCCGCTGCCTTCACTAGCACCATATGTGGAGTATGGTGCCCGCTCGGTACGTCATGTAACGCATCCCGGCGCTGGGTTGGTGCGTGGCGACAATGCGCCCGCCCCTACCCGGTTGACAACTGGGGACTAACCCTTAGTTGTCGAAAACCTGATTCGGTTTTGTTGACAATATTGAAGGCTTAACCAAATAATTGTCAACAATTTTCGGATCGCCGCTTGCTGACAGCCGGGATTTCCGGCACCGCAGACGGTGGTCCCGCAGGGGGCCGCAGCCCGCTGTTTCCGTCCTACCGCTTGGTGCCAAGATGTCCAAGAGCCTGAAGCTGATTGCCGGTGTCGCCGACGCCGCCCTGACCGAACAGAAATCCGAGAAGCCCGCACGCAAGGGCTCGGTCGAGGAGCGCATGTATCACGAGATCTATGACGCGATCATGGAGCACCGGCTGCCGCCGCGCACCAAGCTGACCGAGCATTCGCTTTGCGAGATCTATGCCACGGCACGCCACACGGTGCGCAAGGTGCTGTCGCACCTCGCTACCGACGGCATGGTCGACCTGGAACCCAACCGCGGCGCCTTTATCGCCAGCCCGTCCACCGACGAGGCGCACGACATGTTCGAGCTGCGCCAGATGATGGAACGCGCCGTGCTCGAAAAGCTCGCCGCCATGCCCGACGTGAAGACTGTGATCGCGCCGCTGCGCAAGATGGTGGCCAGCGAGCGCCAGGCCTTCCTCACGCATGACCGCCCCACCTGGATCCGCCTGTCGGCCGAATTCCACACCGCGCTGGCCGAGCTGTCCGGCAACGCGCTGCTGGTCAACATGATGCGCCGGCTGGTCTCGCGCACCACGCTGATGATCGCCAGCGTCGAAGCCCCCGGCAACAACGCGTGCTCGTTCGACGAACACGAGGAAATCCTCGACGCACTGGAACAGGGCGATGCCGCGCTGGCCCAGTCGCGCATGGCGCACCACCTCGGCGCCTGCGCCGACCGCGTACAGCCCGACGATCCGGGCGCCTTCGATCTTCGCAGCGTGCTGGGCCGCTCCACCTAGCACGGTGTTCCCGCCGGCATCACGCCGAACGAGGCCTGGCTGCGCCATCCATGACAGCGTCCTGAAGGACGCGGCGGAAGCGCTGTTCCATAAAGGAGGCCTTGGATGCCGGTGTTCCCATCAAACCCAAGGAGAGGAGACGCATCAATGACTTCCGCAAGCACCGCGGTCCCCACGGACCTGACCAACGAGCGTCTGCCCTCCGGGCGCCTGCTCGCGCTCGGGCTGCAGCATGTGCTGGTGATGTATGCCGGCACTGTCGCGGTCCCCCTCATCGTCGGCGGCGCCCTGAAGCTGCCCAAGGACCAGCTCGCTTTCCTGATCAATGCCGACCTGTTCGCTGCGGGCCTGGCCACGCTGATCCAGGCGTTCGGCTTCTGGAAGTTCGGTATCCGCCTGCCCGTGATGATGGGCGTGACCTTCGCCTCGGTGGCGCCGATGATCGCCATCGGCACCGACCCCAACATCGGCCTGCTCGGCATCTACGGCGCGGTGATTGCCTCGGGGGTGTTCGGCATCCTGATTGCGCCGATGATGGGCCGGATGCTCGGCCTCTTCCCGCCTGTGGTGACCGGCACGGTGATCACGCTGATCGGCGTGTCGCTGATGCGCGTGGGCATCAACTGGGCAGCCGGCGGCCAGCCCACCACCCGTGCCGTGATTGATGGCGTGGTCAAGGAAGTTCCCAACCTCGCCTACGGTGACCTGACCAGTCTCGGCATCGCCGGGCTCACGCTGGCAATCATCCTGCTGCTGACCAAGTTCGGCCGCGGCCTGGTGGCCAACTGCGCGGTGCTGCTCGGCATCATCGCCGGCACGTTCGTGGCCATGGCCATGGGCAAGGTCTCGTTCGAAGGCCTGAACGAAGCAAGCTTCGTCGCTGTCATCACGCCGCTGCACTTCGGCATCCCGACCTTCGAAATCAGCGCGATCCTGTCGATGTGCATCGTCATGCTGATCACGCTGGTGGAATCGACCGGCATGTTCCTGGCACTGTCGGACATCACCGGCAAGAAGCTCAGCAACGAAGACCTGACCCGCGGCCTGCGCGCCGATGGCCTGGGCACGGTGATTGGCGGCCTGTTCAACACCTTCCCGTACACCTCGTTCTCGCAGAACGTCGGCCTGGTGACCGTGACCGGCGTGCGCTCGCGCTACGTGGCGGCGGCCGGCGGCATCATCCTGATCGCGTTCGGCCTGTTCCCGAAGATGGCCCACGTGGTGGCCTCGGTGCCGCAGTTCGTGCTCGGCGGCGCCGGCATCGTGATGTTCGGCATGGTGGCCGCGACCGGCATCCGCATCCTGGGCAGCTGCGATTTCAACCGCAACCGCCACAACCTGTTTATCGTCGCCATCGCGATCGGCTTCGGCATGATCCCGACCCTGGCGCCGACGTTCTTCCAGTACCTGCCGAAGTGGACGGTGCCGTTCACCCACAGCGGGATCGTGCTCGGCACCATCGTGGCCGTGGCGCTGAACCTTTTCTACAACGGCATCCAGTCGCGCGAAGAAGCCATGCGCAACGCCGCCGCGAACTCGCACGGCACGGAGTAATTGCAGCAATCGGGACCGCGGTCCCAGGCCGACCCTCCGCAAGGAAGGCCGGCCGGTTCCCTGAAGCAGAAACAAACCATGACCAAGCAGAACTATCCTCGCGATCTCATCGGCTACGGCGCCCGGCCGCCGCACGCCCGCTGGCCCGGCGGCGCGCGCGTCGCCCTGCAGTTCGTCCTCAACTACGAAGAGGGCGGCGAGAACTGCGTCCTGCACGGCGATGCCGCGTCGGAGCAGTTCCTCTCCGAAATCGTCGGCGCCGCGGCCTACCCCGACCGCCATATGAGCATGGAGGGCATCTACGAATACGGCTCGCGCGCGGGTGCCTGGCGCATCCTGCGCGAGTTCGAGCGCCGCGGCCTGCCGCTGACCGTCTTCGGCGTGTCGATGGCGCTGCAGCGCCATCCGGAACTCACGCGCGCGTTTGTCGAGCTGGGCCATGAGATCGCCTGCCACGGCTGGCGCTGGATCCACTACCAGAACATCGATGAAGCCACCGAGCGCGAGCATATGCGCATCGGCATGGAGATCATCAGGGAAATGACGGGCTCGATGCCGCTTGGCTGGTACACCGGCCGCGACAGCCCCAATACGCGCCGCCTGGTGGTGGAGCACGGCGGCCTGCTTTACGACTCGGACTACTACGGCGACGACCTGCCGTTCTGGACCGAAGTGGAAGTCACCGGCGGCGAGAAGAAGCCCCACCTGGTAGTGCCGTACACGCTCGACTCCAACGACATGCGCTTCGCCACGCCGCAAGGATTCAATACCGGCGAACAGTTCTTCCAGTACCTGAAGGATTCGTTCGACGTGCTGTACGACGAAGGCGACCCCAGCGGGCTGGACCAGCCCAAGATGCTGTCGATCGGCATGCATTGCCGCCTGCTCGGCCGGCCGGGCCGCTTCCGCGCGCTGCAGCGCTTCCTCGACTATGTGCAGGGCCACGACAAGGTGTGGATCTGCCGGCGTGTCGATATCGCCCGACACTGGGTCGAGACCCACCCCTACACGCCCCGCAATCAAGCATGAGCCAGACATACTCCATCGACCAACTCAACGCCATGCCCACCGCCGAATTCGTGACGGTGCTGGGTGGCCTGTATGAACACTCGCCGTGGTTCGCCGAAACCGCCGCGGCGCAGCGCCCGTTCGCGAACGTGGCGGAACTGGCCGGCGCACTGCGCAAGGCCGTGGACGAGGCCGGCACCGATGCGCAGGTCAAGCTGGTGCGCGCCCACCCGGAACTCGCCGGCAAAGCCGCGGTGCGCGGTGAGCTGACGGCCGAGTCCACGCGCGAGCAGAGCGGCGCGGGCCTGAACCTGTGCACGCCCGAGGAATTCGAGCGCCTGCAGTCGCTCAACGCCAACTACAACCAGAAGTTCGGCTTCCCGTTCATCCTGGCCGTGCGCGGCTATGACCGCGCCGGCATCATCAACGAGTTTGCCCGCCGCATCGACAATGCGCCCGACGTGGAGTTGCAAACTTGCATCAACCAGATCCATCGCATTGCGCAGTTCCGCCTTGACGACTTAGTATCCGGCTGAGCAAAAAAAGCAACACCTGTATAACAAAAACGCTGTACCCGATGCCGTCGGCACCCCGGCCCGCGATCTCGATGAATGCGGGCCCGTCAACCGAGCCCAGACCAGGCGGCACGAACAGAAGCGCAAAGAACAGAACAAGAACCCGACAGGGACCCAGTACACAACGTTCCAAGCAGGATAAAACCACGGAGGTCTTAAACATGCAGAAGCAGTACAAGCCGGCAATGAAGCTGGCGGCGGTAGCAGCTACCCTTCTTTCCGGCACGGCCATGGCCCAGTCCAGCGTGACGCTGTACGGCCAGGCCGACATGTTTGTCGGCGGCGTGAAGAGCCCGGGCGTTGGCGAGCGCGCCTGGGTCGCCAACTCGGGCGGTATGCAGACGTCCTACTGGGGCATCAAGGGTACTGAAGACCTGGGCGGCGGCACCAAGGCCGTGTTCGACCTGAACGGCTTCTTCCGCACCGACAGCGGCAGCATGGGCCGCTTCAACGGCGACTCGATGTTCAGCCGCAATGCCTATGTCGGGCTGCAGAACGACAAGGCCGGCGCCGTCAAGCTGGGCCGCAACACCACGCCGTACTTCATCTCGACCATCCTGTTCAACCCGCTGGTCGACTCGTACGTGTTCTCGCCGGCAATCTTCCATACCTACTTCGGCGCTGCCAGCGGAGGTGTAGTCGACCCGGGCATCATCGGCGATTCGGGCTGGAACAACTCGATTCTGTACTCCACCCCGAACTTCGGTGGCCTGACCGCGAACTTCATCTACGCCATGGGCGAGCAGCCCGGCGCAGGCGGCAAGAACAAGTGGGGCGGCAACCTGATGTACTTCAACGGTCCGTTCGCCGCCACCGTTGCCTACCAGCAAGTCCGCTTCGACAACGTGGCGACTGACCTGGCCAACGCCGGCCTGTCGCGCCAGGACGCGGCCCAGCTGGGCCTGTCGTATGACTTCAAGGTGGTCAAGCTGTTTGCCCAGGGCCAGTACATCAAGACCCGCGCCACCACGGCGCCGTCCGGCGACATCAAGCACGTCAACGGCCAGTTCGGCGCATCGGTGCCCATCGGCGCCGGCAGCCTGCTGGCTTCGTACGCCTACGACAAGACCGATAACTCGATCGGCGATTTCAAGCGCAATACCTTTGCGGTCGCCTACGATTACAACCTGTCCAAGCGCACTGACGTGTACGCGGCCTATTACTACGACAAGATCACCGGCATCGAGCACGGCGATACGTTTGGCGTGGGGGTGCGTCACAAGTTCTGACGCTCACGCGTTCTGAAAGCAGCACTGAGCCCGCCAACTGGCGGGCTTTTTTGTTGCCGCGCCGGCATCACTTCCGGCATTCAACCAGCGCGGTCATGCTGCAGTGCCGCATTATCTGCCACGCACTCGCGGATCGGCAGCCACTGCTCCATAGGCCGATTCAATTGGAAGCGGCGGGGCACGCTGCCTAGATTGGTTGTCCGGACTACGAAAACCACAGCGAGGCAGGTGACTCATGCGGCGATATGCGAAGACCCGTTCCGAACTGATGACCATCCTGAACCAGTGCCTGGATAACAACCCCGAATGCGGTGAATGTGAGCTTCACGCGGTGCGAATGCACCAGCCCGACCATACCGGCTGCAATTGGAGCGCGGAAGTGAATTTCCCGCAGGAGTATGTCGAGAACCTGGATAACCAGCTTGCTGCCGCCAGGTCGATCATCGTGGTCATGCGCGAGCAGTACAACGTACTGCAATAACGACCGGTGCGGCGAGCTTTTGGCGCGCCACAGCAAAAAAGTAAGGCCGGGTCATTGACCCGGCCTTTTTCATGCCTGGATGGCTGTGTGACGACAGCGCTTAGCGCACGGCGTTGGCGTTAGCCTCGGCGACCGCGACGGCGGTCATGTTGACGATGCGGCGCGTGGTTGCCTGCGGGTTCAGGATGTGCACGGGCTTGGCCGCGCCCAGCAGGATCGGACCCACCGTCACGCCCTGCCCGCCCGTCATCTTGAGCAGGTTGAACGCGATGTTGGCGGCGTCCAGCGTCGGCATCACCAGCAGGTTGGCGCTGCCGGCCAGCTTGGTCGACGGCAGGAAGTGGCGGCGCACGTCCTCGTCCAGGGCGGCGTCGCCCTGCATCTCGCCTTCGACTTCCAGTTCCGGCGCCACGCGCGCCAGGATCTCGGCCGCTTCACGCATCTTGCGCGCGGACGGACGCGTCGACGAACCGAACATCGAGTGCGACATCAGCGCGACCTTCGGGTGCAGGCCGAAGCGGCGGATTTCTTCCGCTGCCAGTTGCGTGATCGCGGCCAGTTCCTCAGCGGTCGGGTCGTCGTTGACGAAGGCGTCGGTGATGAACAGCGTGTGTTTCTCGAGCATCAGCGCGTTCAGCGCGGCAAACACCTTGGCGCCCGGGGCCAGGCCGATCACGTCGCGCACGTGTTCCAGGTGCGCCTCGAAACGGCCCACGGTGCCGCACAGCAGCGCATCGGCATCGCCCATGTGCATCAGCATCGTGCCGATCAGCGTGTTCGAGCGGCGCAGCGCCACCTTGGCCATGTCGGGCGTGACGCCGTCGCGGCCGCGCAGCGCGTGGTAGGCCTCGTGGTAGGCGCGGTAGCGCGGATCGTCTTCCGGATTGATCAGCTCGAAATCGACGCCGGCGCGCAGGCGCAGGCCGGCCTTCTCGATGCGCATCTGGATCACGTGCGGGCGGCCGATCAGGATCGGTCGCGCCAGGCCTTCGTCGACCACGCCCTGCACCGCGCGCAGCACGCGCTCTTCCTCGCCCTCGGCGTAGGCGACGCGCTTGGGCGACGCCTTGGCGGCCGAGAACACCGGCTTCATGATCATGCCGGTGTGGTAGACGTAGGTCGACAGCTGCTGGCGATAGGCATCCAGGTCCTGGATCGGGCGCGTGGCCACGCCGGACTCTTCCGCGGCTTTGGCCACGGCCGGCGCGATCTTCTCGATCAGGCGCTGGTCGAACGGCGTCGGGATGATGTAGTCGGGGCCGAACTTCAGTTCACGGCCGCCGTAGGCCGCGGCGACTGCATCGTTCAGTTCCGCTTCGGCCAGCTCGGCGATGGCCTTCACGCAAGCCAGCTTCATCGCTTCCGTGATCTTGGTCGCGCCGCAATCGAGCGCGCCGCGGAAGATGTACGGGAAGCACAGCACGTTGTTGACCTGGTTCGGATAGTCCGAACGGCCCGTGGCGATGATGCAGTCCGGGCGCGCGGCCTTGGCCACTTCCGGGCGGATTTCCGGCTCGGGATTGGCCAGCGCCAGGATGATCGGCTTGTCGGCCATGGTCTTCACCATCTCGCCGGTCAGCACGCCAGCGGTGGAGCAGCCGAGGAACACGTCCGCGTCCTTGACGATGTCGGCCAGCGTGCGGGCCGAGGTGTCCTGCGCGTAGCGAGCCTTGTTGGCTTCCATGTTGGCATCGCGGCCGACATAGATCACGCCCTTCGAGTCCACCACCGAAATGTTCTCGCGCTTCACGCCCAGGCTCACCATGGTGTCCAGGCAGGCGATGGCCGCCGCGCCGGCGCCCGACACGGCCAGTTTCACCTTGGCGACGTCCTTGCCGACCACCTTCAGGCCATTGAGCAGCGCCGCGGTCGAGATGATGGCCGTGCCGTGCTGGTCATCATGGAAGACGGGAATGTTCATGCGCTCGCGCAGCTTCTGCTCGATATAGAAGCATTCCGGCGCCTTGATGTCTTCCAGGTTCACGCCGCCCAGCGTGGGTTCCAGCGCGGCGACGATCTCGACGATCTTGTCCGGGTCGCGCGCGTCGAGCTCGATGTCGAACACGTCGATGCCGGCGAACTTCTTGAACAGGCAGCCCTTGCCTTCCATGACCGGCTTGCCGGCCAGCGGACCGATGTCGCCCAGGCCCAGCACGGCCGTACCGTTGGTGACGACGGCCACCAGGTTGGCGCGCGAGGTGTACTCGGCAGCAGTCGCCGGATCCTTGGCAATTTCCTCGCAGGCGTAGGCCACGCCCGGCGAGTACGCCAGCGACAGGTCGCGCTGGTTGGACAGCGCCTTGGTGGCGGTTACCTGGATCTTGCCCTTGGTCGGGCTGCGGTGGTATTCCAGCGCAGCCAGGCGCAATTGCGCTTCAGGACTGTTCGGGGCATGTTGCGGTGCGTCACCGCTGGTCTTGCTGCTCATTGGCTCGTCCGGAAAATGGCCTTCTGCCGGCGCCCGTGCGCATTCCACCCTATAGGCAGCAGGCACGATGGCCGGCAGCGAGGGGCAGCATCCTGACGGGCTTCGGTTGTGTGGGCCGGAAAAATCGAGCGCTTATTCTAGCCCACGGTGGCAGCCGTTAACCCACCTCTTTCAAGGGGGGAAATGGGTTTTCGGCCGAATATCGCAGCAAAACAGCTTTTACCCAGCCGTATGCAATGGCACGCCAATGTATATGGTTCGCCGACATTACTTAGGGGCCGTTTTTGCGTCGGCAGGCGACGGCTGGGCCGGACCCTCATCGACCGGCAAGGTTACGCGCCGGGGTCTGCCGCTCTCGGCCGGAAACTCGGTGAACGCGCTGCGGATCAGGTACGGCATCATCGCCGCCGGGTTGCCGTTCTCGGTCTGGTTCTGGGCGCTTACCTGATAGACGCGCTGCCCGGTGGCCGCATCCTTGAAATAGACGCGCAGGCTGGCGAAGGTCACCGGTACGTCGCGGACGACGGTCTGGGGCGGCGGCCAGTAGCCGGGCCAGCCCCACGGACCCCACGGCCGGTAGGCCCCATATGGACCCCAGTACGGCCCCCAAGGGCCATACCAAGGGTCCGGGTAGACCGTTTCCGCCACGCGCACCATGCCGGGGGCCGCGCTGTATTCCATGCTGACCCGGTAGCGCGCCTGCTTCTGGGGCACTTGCTCGAAGCCGACCCCGGCCAGCGCGCTGGCCAGCCACTGCTCATAGGTCTGGCGCTCCAGCTGGGCCGCCTGCTCAGGTGTGTGCTCGAAGCTGTAGGTGCGCGGCGCGTCGTTCTGCCATCCCGGCTGCCGGAACGCCGTGACATCGGTCACTACCGTGCTCGCACACCCTGTCACCAGCATGGCGCCGGCCAGCGCCAGCCACACGGCTAGCCTGCGCCACATCCCATTCCCGTCAATACAGTGGCCGCCCGTGTCACGGCCCGCCCATTGCCACATATCAAAGCCTCTCTGTTGTTGAATCTGACGTGTCTCTGAGACCACGTCGCCGCGCCGGAATTCCCGTCAGCCAGTGCGGTCTACCCCTTGGCTACAATGGTTACTTCAGAGCCGTGCTTCGCCCCGCAGGCCGGCACGCCCCGCTTTCACGGTCTTCCGAAGACAGGATTCCCCATGCTGCGCACCGATACGCCCGTTACCGTCTATCGCAAGGACTATACGCCGCCGGCCTTCACCATCGACCACGTCGAACTGGTGCTGGACCTGGACCCGCAACGCACCGTCGTGACCAGCACGCTGCGCTTCGCGCGCCATGCCGCCGCGGCCGCCGACGCGCCATTGGTGCTGGCCGGCGAGGATCTCGAACTGATCGGCGTGAGCGTGGATGGCAAACCCGTGGCCAATGCCACCCAGCAGGCGGGCACGCTGACGCTGCCGGGCCTGCCCGCGCACGGCACATTGGAAATCACCGCGGCCTGCCAGCCGGCGGCCAATACCTCGCTGTCGGGTCTCTACGTCTCGAACGGCAACTTCTTCACCCAATGCGAAGCCGAGGGCTTCCGCCGCATCACGTATTTCCTGGACCGCCCCGACGTGATGGCCACCTACCGCGTGACGCTGCGCGCCGACCGCGCGGCCTGCCCCGTGCTGCTGTCCAACGGCAACCTCGTCAGCGAACGCGAACTGCCCGGCGGCCGCCATGAAGCCGTATGGGAAGACCCGTTCCGCAAGCCGTCGTACCTGTTCGCGCTGGTGGCGGGCAAGCTCGAATGCATCGAGGAAACCATCCAGTCGGCCTCCGGCAAGGACAAGCTGCTGCAGGTCTGGGTCGAGGCGCGCGACCTCGACAAGACCCGCCATGCGATGGATTCGCTGATCCATGCGATCCGCTGGGACGAACGCCGCTTCGGGCTGGAACTCGACCTGGACCGCTTCATGATCGTCGCCGTCGGCGACTTCAACATGGGCGCGATGGAGAACAAGGGCCTGAACATCTTCAACACGAAGTACGTGCTGGCCAACGCGCAGACCGCCACCGATGTCGACTTCGCCAATATCGAAGCCGTGGTCGGCCACGAGTACTTCCACAACTGGACCGGCAACCGCGTGACCTGCCGCGACTGGTTCCAGCTCTCGCTCAAGGAAGGGCTGACAGTGTTCCGCGACCAGGAGTTCTCGGCCGACATGATGGGCTCGGAATCGGGCCGCGCGGTCAAGCGCATCGAAGACGTGCGCGTGCTGCGCCAGGTGCAATTCCCGGAAGATGCCGGCCCCATGGCGCATCCGGTACGCCCGGACAGCTACGAGGAAATCAACAACTTCTACACCGTCACGGTGTACGAGAAAGGCGCCGAGGTCGTGCGCATGTACCAGACCCTGCTCGGCCGCGACGGCTTCCGCAAGGGCATGGACCTGTATTTCCAGCGCCACGACGGCCAGGCAGTCGCGTGCGACGATTTCCGTGCCGCGATGGCGGATGCCAACGGGCGCGACCTCGCGCAGTTCGGCCTCTGGTACAGCCAGGCCGGCACGCCGGTGGTCACCGCGCGCACGGCGTGGAACGCCGCCGACGGCAGCCTGACGCTGACCCTGTCGCAGCGCTGCCCGAAGGTCGGCATCGAAACGCGCGCCGGCTCGCCCGAGAAGCAGCCCTTCCATATTCCGTTCGCGATCGGCCTGCTCGGCGCCGACGGCCACGACCTGCCGCTGCAGCTCGAGGGCGAGGCCACGGCCGGCGGCACCACGCGCGTGCTGGATTTCACGCAAGCCGAACAGACCTTCCGCTTCATCAACCTGCCGCGCGGCGCCGCGGCACCGCTGCCTTCGCTGCTGCGCAACTTCTCGGCCCCGGTGATCGTCGATGCCGAGTACTCCGACGCCCAGCTCACGTTCCTGCTGGCCCACGACAGCGATGCGTTCAACCGCTGGGAAGCCGGCCAGCGCCTGGCCACGCGCGCGCTGCTGCAGCTCGTGGCCGACGTGCAGGCCGGCCGCGACCTGAAGCTCGACCCCGCGCTGGTCAGTGCCATGCGCACGGTGCTCAATGACGACCGCCTGAGCCCGGCGTTCCGCGAGCAGGCACTGGTGCTGCCGGCCGAGGCTTACCTGGCCGAACGCATGGGCGTGGCCGATCCGGCCGCGATCCACCAGGCACGACAGTTCATGCGCGCGGGCCTGGCCCATGCGCTGCAAGCTGACTGGCTGGCGGCCTATGAGTCCAATGCCACGCCCGGCGCCTACAGCCCGGACGCCGAGTCGGCCTCGCGCCGCGCGCTGCGCAACCTGGCGCTGGGCTACCTGGTCGAGAGTGGCAGCGACGCGATGCTGCAGCTTGCCGGCGAGCAGTACCTGAAAGCCGACAACATGACCGACCGCTTTGCCGCCCTGTCGGCGCTGGTCAACAGCTTCGCCCCGGGCCGCGAGGCCGCGCTGGCCGACTTCTACGAGCGCTTCGAGGACGATGCGCTGGTCATCGACAAGTGGTTTTCGCTGCAGGGCATGCAGCGAGGCGAGGTCGGCCCGCACGCCGGCAAGCGCACCATCGACACGGTGCGCGCGCTGATGGAGCACCCGGCCTTCAACCTGCGCAACCCCAACCGCGCCCGCTCGCTGATCTTCAGCTTCTGCTCGGGCAACCCCGCGCAGTTCCACGCGGCGGACGGCTCCGGCTACCGCTTCTGGGCCGACCAGGTGCTGGCGCTCGACACGATCAACCCGCAAGTCGCGGCGCGCCTGGCGCGCGTCATGGACCGCTGGCAGAAGTATGAGCCTGCCTTGCGCGAACGCATGCGCGCCGAACTCGAACGTGTCTCGGCATCGGCCTCGCTGTCGCGCGACGTGCGCGAGATCGTCGGCAAGTCGCTGGCCGCGTGACGCCCGGGGGCCAGCGCCGGCGCGGCGCCGGCCTGCGCGGCACATGTAGAATTGCGGCCATCCAAGGAGAACCATCATGACTCGCATCAGCCTGACCCGCTACCTGGTCGAAGAGCAGCGCAAGCACAACACGATCCAGCCCGAACTGCGGCTGCTGATCGAAGTGGTGGCGCGCGCCTGCAAGGCCATTTCCAACGCCGTCAACAAGGGCGCGCTGGCCGGCGTGCTCGGCTCGGCCGGCACCGGCAACGTGCAGGGCGAAACCCAGCAGAAGCTGGACGTGATCGCCAATGAAGTGCTGCTCGACGCCAACGAATGGGGCGGCCACCTCGCCGCCATGGCCTCGGAAGAAATGGAATCGTTCTACGAGATTCCCAACCGCTATCCGAAGGGCGAATACCTGCTGATGTTCGACCCGCTCGACGGCTCGTCCAACATCGACGTCAACGTGTCGATCGGCACCATCTTCTCGGTGCTGCACATGCCCAAGCCGGGCCAGACCGTGACCGAGGCCGACTTCCTGCAGCCCGGCACGCACCAGGTGGCCGCCGGCTACGCCGTGTACGGCCCGCAGACCACGCTGGTGCTGACCGTCGGCAACGGCGTGCATGTATTCACGCTGGACCGCGAAGCCGGCAGCTTCATCCTGACGCAGTCGGATGTGCAGATTCCCGAGGACACCAAGGAATTCGCCATCAACATGTCCAATATGCGCCACTGGGCCCCGCCGGTGCGCAAGTACATCGACGAATGCCTGGCCGGCGACGAAGGCCCGCGCGGCAAGAACTTCAACATGCGCTGGATCGCCTCGATGGTCGCGGACGTGCACCGCATCCTCACGCGCGGCGGCGTCTTCATGTACCCGTGGGACAAGCGCGAACCGCAGAAGGCCGGCAAGCTGCGCCTGATGTATGAAGCCAACCCGATGGCGATGCTGGTGGAGCAGGCCGGGGGCGCCGCCACCAATGGCGACATCCGCATCCTGGATGTGCAGCCGGAAAAACTGCACCAGCGCGTGTCGGTGATCCTCGGGTCGAAGAACGAAGTGGAGCGCGTCACGCGCTATCACCACGAAGCAGCGGCGGCCGAGCACCAAGGCTGACGCCGGGGCGTCTACCGTTCCCTGACAGGGCGCCTTCGGGTGCCCTGTTTGCTTTCCGGCGCCGCCCCACCCCGTCACAAAAAATATTTGCAGTGCGGTAAGAGCGCTGCTATTATTGCGGGCTGTTCCAGTTCAACGGAACGTGTTGCCGAAGTAGCTCAGTCGGTAGAGCAGCTCATTCGTAATGAGAAGGTCGGGGGTTCGATTCCTCTCTTCGGCACCATTCAAATCAACCACTTAGCCCAGCCACACCGGTTGGGCTTTGTTGTTTCTGGGCATTGTGTAGGGGGTTTTCATCCGCTCCACAGACGCCCTCCTCGCGCGATCCTTACCCCCAACGCTCTCGGACAAATCAGGTCCCCCGGCGCTCCGGGCGTGCAGCCTGCCTTGGCGGGGTTGCCTTCTGGGTAGAATGCGAGCGGCCGCATCATATTGAGCACCGTTTTTGGAGTACCCCCATGGAAATCAAGGTCAACTTTCTCGACAAGCTTCGTCTTGAAGCCAAGTTCGATGACTTCACGGTAATCGCCGACCAGCCCATTCGCTATAAGGGCGATGGCTCGGCACCTGGTCCGTTCGATTATTTCCTGGCTTCATCGGCCTTGTGCGCGGCTTATTTTGTCAAGTTGTACTGCGCAACCCGCAACATTCCGACCGATAATATCCGCCTGTCGCAGAATAATATCGTTGATCCGGAAAATCGTTACCAGCAGATTTTCAAGATCCAGGTCGAGTTGCCGGCGGATATTTCCGAGAAAGACCGCCAGGGAATTTTGCGCTCCATCGACCGTTGCACGGTGAAGAAGGTGGTGCAGGCCGGGCCGGAGTTCGTGATTGAAGAGGTCGAGAACCTGGACGCCGATGCCCAGTCGTTGCTGACGTTGAAGCCAGCTTCTGACGCGAGCACTTATATTGCAGGCAAGGATCTGCCACTGGAGCAAACCATCGCCAATATGTCAGGCATTTTGGCGGGCCTGGGCATGAAGATTGAAATCGCTTCATGGCGCAATATCGTTCCCAATGTGTGGTCGCTGCATATCCGCGATGCGCACTCGCCGATGTGTTTCACCAATGGCAAGGGAGCGACCAAGGAAAGCGCGTTGGCGTCGGCGTTGGGAGAGTTTATCGAACGCCTGAATTGCAATCATTTCTATGGTGGCACGTTCTGGGGCGAAGACATCGCCAATGCGGCGTTTGTGCATTATCCGAACGAGCGCTGGTTCAAACCCGGACGTAAAGATGCGTTACCGGCCGAAATTCTCGATGAATACTGCCGGTCCATCTACAACCCCGATGGTGAATTGCGTGGATCGAATCTGTACGACACCAATTCGGGCAATACACAGCGCGGCATTTGTTCACTGCCGTTTGTGCGGCAATCTGACGGCGAAGTGGTGTATTTCCCGTCCAATCTGGTCGAAAACCTGTACGTCAGCAATGGCATGAGCGCTGGCAATACGCTGGCCGAAGCGCAAGTCCAATGCCTGTCCGAAATTTTCGAGCGGGCGGTAAAGCGCGAAATTCTGGAAGGTGAAATGGCACTGCCGGATGTGCCGCAAGAAGTGCTGGCGAAATACACTGGCATTCTGGCTGGCATCCAGGCGCTGGAAGAGCAAGGCTTTCCGGTGCTGGTGAAGGATGCATCGCTGGGTGGCGTCTACCCGGTGATGTGCGTCACCTTGATGAACCCGAGAACCGGCGGCGTCTTTGCTTCGTTCGGCGCGCATCCGAGCTTCGAAGTGGCGCTGGAACGGAGCCTGACGGAATTGCTGCAAGGGCGCAGTTTTGAAGGCTTGAACGATTTGCCTCAGCCCAGCTTTGTCAGCAATGCCGTGACCGAGCCAAATAACTTCGTCGAACACTTCATTGATTCCAGCGGCGTGGTGTCGTGGCGCTTTTTCAGCGCCAGAGCGAATTTCGATTTCGTCGAGTGGGATTTTTCCGGCCAGGGCGAGAACTCCAACGCCGAGGAAGCCGCGACCTTGCTCGGCATTCTCGGAGACATGGGCAAGGAGGTGTATATGGCGGTGTATGACCAGCTGGGCGCCGTGGCTTGCCGGATCCTGGTGCCGGGCTATTCGGAGATCTATCCCGTCGATGACCTGGTCTGGGATAACACCAACAAGGCGCTGTTGTTCCGCGCGGATATCCTGAACCTGCATCGACTGGACGACGCCAGCCTGGAAGCGCTGCTCGAGCGCCTGGATAACAACGAGCTCGATGAATACTCCGACATCGCCACGTTGATCGGCATCGAATTTGACGAGAACACGGACTGGGGCCAGCTGACAGTGATCGAGCTGAAGCTGCTCATTCATCTCGCCCTGCAGCAACTCGAAGAGGCGCACGAGCTGGTGGGCGCCTTCCTGCAGTACAACGACAACTCGGTCGAGCGCGGATTGTTTTACCAGGCCTTGAATGTCGTGCTGGAGGTGCTGCTCGACGACGACCTGGAACTGGACGACTACGTGGCCAACTTCCGTCGGATGTATGGCAATGCACGGATGGACGCGGCGCTGGGCTCAGTGGACGGCAGCGTGCGCTTCTTTGGCCTGACGCCCACCAGCATGAAACTGGAGGGCCTCGACCGGCACCAGCGCGTGATCGACAGCTACAACAAATTGCATACGGCGCGGGCAAAGGCAGCGGCTTCAGCCAGGGGTTGAAGAGGCATGGCGGGGGGCGTTCATCCTGTAACCGCTTTTCGCTTCCTGCGCCCTGCGGAAAGCGCGGCCGCCCCGATCAGACGAGCCGCACGGCAACCGGATGGTATCTCGCCAACTTCGGATCATGCGTGACGAGGACCATGCCCTCGCTGATCGCCTGAGCCACCAGCATGCGGTCAAACGGGTCCTTGTGGTCGGCGTGCGGCGGCCCGAGCGCGTCATGCGTGGCGGCATGTTGGTCGGTCATCTCAAGGAAGTGGTAGCGCGCCGCGACGAAATGCTTGCGTGCTTCACTCGCATCGGGCCGGAACTGGCCGGCGGCCGCCTTGATCGATAACTCCCAAAGGCTGACGACCGAGACAAACACGGTACCCGGCTGCGCCGCCATCAACAGGGCTCTTGCCTCGCCCGGCAGACGCGGGCTGTCCTGCGTAGCCCACAAGGCGATATGGGTGTCCAGCAGAAGCCTCATTCGTCAGCCCCATAGAACAGGTTGGCGACCTCTTCATTGCTCGCGTCAAGTTGCTCCAACGTGAAATCCGGCAGCGGACCGAAGGCTTTCAGCCCTCCTCCGATGAAACTGCTGGCCACGTCGACCGGCGCAACCGGCACCAGCTTGGCGGCTGGCTTGCCATCCCGGGCGATAACGATTTCGGACTCCATCCCGCTTTCAACCGCTTCGACCAGCCTGGAAAGCTGGCTCTTGGCTTCGTGCATGTTGACGACCGGCATTACCACCCCCTTAGCTAACCTATATGTAGCTAGTATAGAACAGGGGAGGCAGGCGACTGCCGCTCTCCCATGGCCCACCTAGCTCGCCAGCACATTCACCGCATCCTCCAGCGCCTGCGCCTGCTGCTTCAGCCCCATCGCCGCCGCGGCCGATTCCTCGACCAGTGCCGCGTTCATCTGCGTGATCTGCGTCATCTGCTCGACGGCCGCGCTGGTCTGCTCGATCTCCACGCTCTGCCCGCGGCTGGCATTGGCAATGGCCGAAATCGTCCGCGTCAGCGCCGACACCGATTGCTCGACGCGGTCCATCTCGCCGCCGGCGCTGATGGCCGCCTCGCTGCTCGCCTGCACGACTTCGAGAGAGTTTTCGATCAGTGCCTTGATCTGCTTCGCGGCCGCTTCGGCGCGCTGGGCCAGGGACCGCACCTCACCCGCCACCACGGCAAAGCCACGACCATGCTGGCCCGCGCGCGCGGCCTCGACCGCGGCGTTCAGGGCGAGCAGGTTGGTCTGGATGGCGATGTCATCGATCACGGACGTGATCTCGGCGATCTTGCGCGATTGCGTCGTCAGCCGCTCCATCAGCGACGCCGAGCGGCGCACGCCGCCCGCTGCCGCGGAGGCCGCCTCGGCCGTGCGGCGCCCTTCCTGATGGGCCTGTTCGGCGTCGCTGGCGTTCTGCCGCGCGGTTTCGGTGATCTGCGCCAGCGTGGCCGTGGTTTCCTCGATGGCGCTGGCCTGTTGCTCGGTGCGCTCCGACAGGTCGGCGTTGCCGCTGGCCAGGCCGGCCGACGACTGCCACACGCTCTCGATCGAGTTGCGCGTATCGAGCAGCACGCCCACCAGCCGCGCATTCATCTGGTTCAGGAAACGGCCGAGCAGGCGCGTCTGCGCGTCGCCGCATTCGGGAAAGCGATGCCGCAACTGGCCGGACAGCACCGCCAGCGCGCTGCGATTCAGGCGCATCACGGGCCGCAGGATATTGAGCGACAGGTAGCAGGCCGCGGCCCCGCACATGGCCACCGCCGCGCCCGCCAGCGCCCAGGTGATGGCCGGGGGTGCCGCCCACACCGTCGCGCTCGCTGCCGCCAGCACGATCAGCACGACCTGCACGGACTGGACGACAAGCAGCCGCGCCACCACCGGCAGCCGCAACAGGCGCTGCACCACACCGGCCGCGCCCTTGCGGAATGCCTCGCCACCTGAGAGTCGCCAGCGTGACCGGTCCTCGCGTTTGAGGTCGGCATAGAGCCTGGTTGCCGCGGCGATCTGCGCCGCCGTCGGCGCGGTTCTCACCGACAGGTAGCCCGCAAGTTCGCCGTCTCCGAACACCGGCGTGACGTTGGCGAGCACCCAGTAGAAGCCGCCGTCCTTGCGCCGGTTCTTGACCACGCCCGTCCAGGGCGTACCGGCACGGATCGTCGCCCACATGTCGGCGAAGGCGGCGGCCGGCATGTCCGGGTGGCGAATGAGGTTCTGCGGCTGGCCCAGGACCTCGTCACGCCCATAGCCGCTGCTGCGAAAGAACGCCTGGTTGGCGTATTCGATATTGCCCTGCGCATCGGTCCTCGTGATGATGACTTCGTCCGATGGCAATTGGTATTCGTGATCGGTGACCGGTAGATTCAATCTCATGATGCTGGTTGTCTGTGTCGTTGCAACCTTGCCCTCGACTTCGCGCGCGAAGCCGATCCATCCCGCCTACCCCGGTGGCGGGGCCGCGAGGAGTATTCACGATCGGCCGTGACAGCACGATGCGACGCATGCCGAACATCGCTCCGGCTTGACGGCGCGCAAGCGCGGGCCACGCCTACCCCTTCCGGCGGATTGCAATCGAGCAGCCAATAGCCAGCCTGGCGCGCCGGCACGCGGCATAGAAGAAGGCCCCGGAAGCGCGGTGCTTCCGGGGCCTCTTGCTGTCTGCGCCAACCAACACCGGCGCCGCGATGCGGCCTTACTTCAGCGACTGCGCATACGCCTCGAGCTGCGTGATGCAAGTCCCCCAGCCTTCGAAGAATCCCATTTCCTCGTGCTGGTCTCGCGTCGCCTTGTCCTTGTGCAGGACGGTGGCCACGTAGCGCGTGCCATCGCCCTCGTCGTCCATGGTGATATAGGCGGTCATCGGCAGCCACGGGTTGTTGGCCGGGCGCCATTGCGCGACCAGTCCGGTGGTCCAGACGATGCGCGAGCGCGGCACCACGTCGAGGAAGACCCCCGGGTTGTCGCTGGTTTCGCCGCCAGGGCCGCGCATCAGCGTGTGGAAGGCGCCCCCGGGCACGAAATCGAAAGCAAGGACTTCGGTGGTCCACGGCTTCGGGCACCACCATTCCTTCAGGTGGTTCGGGTCGGTCCAGGCTTTCCAGACGAGCTCGCGCGGCGCCTTCAGCACGCGGGAAATCTCCAGGTCGAGGTCCTGCTGACTGCTCATCGTGATTCTCCTTGGCGTGCACGAGCGGCGTGCAGTAACAGAAAGGCCAGCGCGCGCGCTGGCCTTCGGGGATTCAGTGCCACGTGAGTCGGTTCCGTGTAACGCTTCCACAGATTGCTGATCCGCTTCTGCATTCACTGCCCAACACTAGCCATCGCCTATCCTGCGGCACCCCAGGACACCACTGCAGCTTAGTACAAATTCCGCCGGACGCCAGCCGCAGGCCGCGGCCATGCCGGTCAGGTCACCGCAATGCGGTCATCGATCAGGCGGATCTGTGCGCCAGGCTTGTCTTCCATCACCTTGAGCACGCGGTTGCCCACCTGCAGCGTCACGCCGCCATGAATGCGGCGGGCGGCGTCGATCACCGCCCCCGCCGCGGGTTGCATCTGCTCGCCCAGCCTGGCGATCTTTTCCTCGAGCTCGAACAGGTCGCGCGACGATTTGAACAGCGTGGCCCGCGCCTTTTCGCGCAGGTCGCCCACCGCGCGTTCCGGGTTCTTGGCGAAGAAGGCCACGAGTTGCTTGACCTTGTGCTGCTCCTCGAGCAGACGCCGGCGCTCAGCCTCGAGCGCCGCGCGCTGGGCATCCGCGTACGGGTTCACGCCGACCTGCACGATCGTGGCGGTGCCCGCGGGCGCGCCGAACACCGCCGCACGCACCGCCAGCAGCGCACGGCTGCGGCCGCCGCTGATGCTGCCCGTGCCGCTGGTCCCGCCCACGACGATGCGCTCGCCCGCAGCCACATCGCTCTGGCGGATGCCGCTTTCGACGTTGACCTCCGTACCCGCCTCCACCACCGCGTTTTCGATGAAACGCGCCTGCACCGCACCCTGGCAGCGCACGCTGGCGCGGCTGATGGTCCCGCCCGGATCCGCATGCCCGTGTCCGGTCTCGGCCTTGCCGATGATGCCGCCCTTGACCACGATGCTGCCGCCCGCCTCGATCGTCGCGGCTTCGATGACACCGTCCACGACCACGTCGCCGGTCACCTTCACCGACATGCCGGTGCGGATGTCGCCCGACACCCGCAGCGTTCCATCGAACGCCACATTGCCCGAGTGCAGGTCGACGGATTCCACCTGCACCACCGGGCTGACCGCGATGCCGTGCATGCCCACCACCGGCGAGCCAGCGAGGACGGCGATCAGCAGGTCGGGATCGCTGGGATCGGCCGCGGCACCGGTCAGTCCTTCGGCAAACGGCGTGTCTTCGACGGGATCGGCGGCCAGCGCCTTGCCAAAGACATCGACGCCGTCGCTGCCGGGCTCGGCCGGAACGCGGCGCATCAGCGGCGTGCCGGGGCTGACCAGCATCAGGTTGCCGAGTTCGCGCAGGTCCATGGGGGCGTCGTCGTCGGCCTGCGCGGGCTTGCGCGGTTGGAGCAAGTTGACGAAGCGCGCCGGCTGGCCTTGCCGCGGGGCGATGCCCGCCGCGATCTCGCGCAGTTCGCAGGCACCCTCCGCGATGGTGGCTTCCAGTACCAGCGACTGGACCTGGGCCGTCACGCCCCGTTCGGCGACGGCACGCCGGATTTCCACCCCGGTCACGGCGCGGCCGCCTTCGGGACGCATCAGCGTCAGGCGCACGGACAGGCGATCGTCGCTGATGTCGAGTTCGAACGCGCCGTCGATCAGCGCGCCGACCGTGGCATCGATCTCGCGATCGGCTTGCTGGCATTGGCCGAGGAATTTCGCAATGGCGCGCGGGTCCAGCCGCGCCTGCTCCCAGCCATGGCTGGCCAGGCATTCCCGGAACGCGGTGTGGTCCGGCGGCAACCGGCCCGTCTCGGGCACGTAGCGTGCGCGCACCTGTTCGCCCGGCTCACTGAGCTCCAGGCGCAAACCCGACTCGTGACTCATGAGTCCCCCGAATTCGCTTTGTACAGCGGCGCCCACGCGCTGCACCTGATCCAGGCACAGTCAGTTCAGGCCGGTGCGCTCGAGCGCACGTCCGCTTGTTGTCAATCGAATACCTACGGCATCTGGAGACAAAACTTGAGGCAGGGCAAATCCGGGACTTCCATTAACGTCCCGGATGGTGATGAAGACGGGCGCCGTGTTTTCGGTAAACTGTCGGCTTCCGAGGCGCCCGCCGCCTCCCGAATCCCCGCAGTCATGGCAAATACCCACGAAATCCGTCCCGGCCAGTCGATCGAGCTGCTCAAGGAACTCCATATCCTGACGCGCGACGGCAAGATGAACCAGGACAGCCGGCGCAAGCTCAAGCAGGTCTACCACCTGTTCCAGTTCATCGAACCGCTGCTGCAGGAGGTCAAGTCGGAGCGTGATGCCGTCACGCTGGTCGACCACGGCGCCGGCAAGTCGTACCTGGGCTTTATCCTGTACGACCTGTTCTTCAAGAGCCTGCACGACCAGTCGCACATCTTCGGCATCGAAACGCGTGAAGAACTGGTACAGAACTCGCAGGCGCTGGCCACCCGCCTGGGGTTTCCGGGCATGTCGTTCCTGAATCTGTCGGTGGCCGACTCCATCACCTCGCCGGCGCTGCCGGAGACGGTCGACGTGGTCACGGCGCTGCACGCCTGCAACACGGCCACCGACGACGCCATCCGCTTCGCGCTGGCCAAACGCGCCCGGCACATCGTGCTGGTGCCGTGCTGCCAGGCCGAGGTCGCGAGCGTGCTGCGCAAGAACAAGGGACGCCTGCTGGCCGGCAACCCGCTGACCGAGATCTGGCGCCACCCGCTGCACACGCGTGAATTCGGCAGCCAGGTGACCAATGTGCTGCGCTGCCTTCAGCTGGAGGCGCACGGCTACCAGGTCAGCGTGACTGAACTGGTCGGCTGGGAACACTCGATGAAGAACGAGCTGATCATCGCCCAGTTCAAGGACTTGCCGCGCCGCCGTCCCGCCGAGCGGCTGGACAATGTGCTCGCCACGCTGGGGCTTGAAGAGATGCGCGAGCGGTTCTTCGCCGCATCCGAGCCGGCGACGAACTAAGCGTCCGCCTGGCGCGGCGCCGCGCTGTCGTCGCCGGCGTCGTCGCCCTCCATCCACCGTTGCCAGCCTTCATGGCCCAGGCGGCGCATGGTCTCCATGTTGCGCTCGTAGATATCGGCCGCGTCGGGAAACGCCGCGGCGGCGCGGGCAATGCTGTCCTCGCGCAGCAGATGCAGGATCGGATACGGCGCGCGGTTGGTGTAGTTCTCGATATCGTCCGGCTCCGTCCCTTCGAACTGGTACTGCGGGTGGAAGCTCGCGATCTGCAGCATGCCTTCCAGGCGCAGGCTTTTGAGCAGGCGCTCGGCGAAGAACAGCAGGTCGTTGAATTCGAGAAAATCCGCCACCGCATCGGGCATGATCAGCAGCGTGGTGTCGACCTGTGCGGGGTCGGTCTCCGCCAGAAGCTTCAGTTCGCGCTCCAGCACGTCGAGCACGTCGGGGGCTTCGGTAGCTTCGCAGACCACGTAGCGGACCTGCTCCTTCACATACACGCTCTTGGCAAACGGGCAGAGATTGAGCCCGATGACCGCGCGCGCCAGCCAGTGGCGCGTGGCGGCAATGACGGCATCTTGATCGGTGACGGAAGACGGCATGGCGGCAAGGCTGGGACAAAGCACCATTTTAGCGCTGCCGCAGGCTCTATAATCCGCGACGTAGCACGCCCCTGCCATTCATTCCCGCCTTGCCATGCCGCCCACCGATACGCTTGCCGCCACGCCCACCATCCTGCCGGTTGAGGCCGCGGTGATTGGCGGCGGTCCCGCGGGGCTGATGGCGGCCGAGGTACTGGCCGCGCGTGGCGTCCAGGTACACGTATTCGATGCCATGGCATCGGTGGGACGCAAATTCCTGATGGCCGGCAAGAGCGGCATGAACCTCACGCATGCCGAACCCGAGCCGGCATTCCTTTCGCGCTACGGCGAACGCACCGCGCAAATCACGCCGATGCTGGCGGACTTTGGCGCGCAAGCCTTGCGCGACTGGGTACACGAACTGGGTATCGAGACCTTCGTCGGCAGTTCCGGCCGGGTCTTTCCTACCGACATGAAGGCTGCCCCGCTGCTGCGCGCGTGGCTGCACCGGCTGCGTGAAGGCGGCGTGCAGTTCCATATGCGGCACCGCTGGCTCGGCTGGACCGACGATGCGGCGCGCGTGCTGCGCTTTGCCGCGCCGCAAGGCGAACAGCAAGTGCGCGCCGAGGCCGTGATCCTGGCACTGGGCGGCGCCAGCTGGGCACGGCTCGGCTCCGATGGCGCGTGGGTGCCGCTGCTCGCCCGCCATGGCGTCGATATCGCCGCGCTGCGGCCAGCGAACTGCGGTTTCGATGCCAGCTGGAGCACGATGTTTGCCGAGCGCCATGCCGGCCATCCGGTCAAGCCCGTTGCGCTGGCCGTGACCGATACGCAGGGCAATGCGCACTATCGCCAGGGCGAGTTCGTGATCAGCGCGGGCGGCATCGAAGGCAGCCTGGTATACGCATTGTCCGCGCCCATCCGCGACCGGATCGAGCGCGATGGCGAAGCCATCGTCCACCTGGACCTGCTGCCCAATCATGATGCGCAGCGCGTGCTGGCCGAGGTATCGCACCCGCGTGGTTCGCGCTCGCTGTCGAGCCACCTGCAGAGCCGGCTTGGCATTACCGGTGTGAAAGCCGGCCTGCTGCGCGAGTGCCTGTCGAAGGAAGCCATGCAGGACACCGCAACGCTGGCCGCATCCATCAAGGCACTGCCGCTGCGCCTGTTGCGCGCGCGGCCGATCGACGAGGTCATCAGCTGCGCAGGCGGCGTACGTTTTGAAGCGATGAACGCCAGCCTGATGCTGCAAGCGCTGCCCGGCGTGTTCTGCGCGGGCGAGATGCTGGATTGGGAAGCCCCGACCGGCGGCTATCTGTTGACCGCCTGCTTTGCGAGTGGCCGCACCGCGGGCCACGGCGCGGCGCAGTGGCTCGCAGCGCGCTGATCAGCGGTCTTTCAGCGCCCGTTGACGATGGCGAGCGCCACGGCCTCGGCCACTTCGATGCCGTCGATTGCGGCCGAGTAGATCCCGCCCGCATAGCCGGCGCCCTCGCCGGCCGGGTACAGGCCTTCCACATTCACGCTCTGGTAGTCCGCCTTGCGCTCGATGCGCAGCGGCGACGACGTGCGCGTTTCCACGCCGGTCAGCACCGCATCGTGCATGGCAAAGCCGGCAATTTTCTTGTCGAGCTCCGGCAGCGCTTCGCGGATGGCGTCGATGACGTAGTCGGGCAGCGCGGTGCTGAGGTCGGTCGGCGTCACGCCCGGCTTGTAGGACGGCTCGACCGAGCCAAGCGAGGTCGATGCCCGGCGCGCGATGAAATCGCCCACCAGCTGGCCCGGCGCGTTGTAGTTGCGTCCGCCCAGTTCAAATGCGCGCTCTTCCCACTTGCGCTGGAACTCGATGCCGGCCAGCGGACCGCCCGGGTAATCCTGCGGCGTGATGCCCACCACGATGCCCGCGTTCGCGTTGCGCTCCGCACGCTTGTACTGGCTCATGCCGTTGGTCACCACGCGCCCTGGCTCCGAGGCCGCGGCCACCACGGTGCCGCCCGGGCACATGCAGAAGCTGTACACCGAACGGCCGTTGCTGCAGTGGTGCACCACCTTGTAGTCGGCCGCGCCGAGCAGCTTGTTGCCGGCGAACTTGCCGAAGCGGCTGCGGTTGATCAGCCCCTGCGGATGCTCGATGCGGAAGCCGAGCGAGAACGGCTTGGCCTCCATGAACACGCCGCGCTTGTGCAGCACCTCGAAGGTGTCGCGCGCGCTGTGCCCTACCGCCAGGATGACGCGCTCGGCGGCAAGGTACTCGCCCGTGGACAGCTTCAGGCCGCGCAGCTTGCCCTGTTCGATATCGAGGTCGTCGACGCGGGTCTCGAAGCGGACTTCGCCGCCCAGTTCGCGGATCTCCGCGCGCATCTTCTCGACCATGCTCACCAGCCGGAACGTGCCGATGTGCGGACGCGCCTTGTACAGGATGTCTTCCGGCGCACCGGCGCGCACGAACTCGTTGAGCACCTTGCGGCCGTAATGCTTCGGATCCTTGATCTGGCTGTACAGCTTGCCGTCCGAGAACGTGCCCGCGCCGCCTTCGCCGAACTGCACGTTCGACTCCGGGTTCAGCACGCTCTTGCGCCACAGGCCGAAGGTGTCGCGCGTGCGCTCGCGCACTTCCTTGCCGCGTTCCAGGATGATCGGGCGGAAGCCCATCTGCGCCAGCAGCAGACCCGCCAGCAGGCCGCACGGCCCCATGCCGATCACCACCGGACGCGGCGTATTGCCGGCATTGCCGCCCTGCGGCGCCTGCGCGACGAAGTGGTACGCCATGTCGGGCGTCACGCTCCAGTTCGGCTTGCCGGCCATGCGCTTGATGGCGGCGGGCTCGTCCTTCACCTCGATGTCGATGATGTAGGTGAGCTTGATGTCGGAGCGCTTGCGCGCGTCGTGCGCGCGGCGGAACACGGTGTATTGCACAAGCCCGTCGCCCTTCACGCCGATCTGCGCCAGCGCGCCGCGCACGGCGTGGTCGAGATCGTCTTCGGTGTGTTCGAGGGAAAGCTTGAGTTCGGAAAGGCGGAGCATGGAAAACCTGCGAGGATGCGGCCACAGTCGTGGCCGGAACGGCCGCGCTATCCGTGCCAAGGGGCATCAGGATGCGGACCAGAAAAGGGCAACCGGCCGGGCAAGGCCGGCCGGGTGCGCCATTCTATCGGGTTTCCGCCTTGGCGGGGCCGGTGGTGGCCGCCCAGGCGCGCCGGCGCAGCCATCCGGCCAATCCACGCCAGGCGCGTTGCCAGCGGCCCGGCGCGGGCTCCTGCCACATCACTTCGGCCGCGCCTGTGGCCGATACCGTCAGCCAGCCGCGCTCACCGAACACCAGCACCCCTCCGGGACTGAGCCGATGACGCAGGCCCAGTGTGCCGACATCAGCCCATTGCGGCGGCAGCGCCACGTCGACATGGCCCTCGGCCACGTGGATGACAGTGCCACGCGAGGCGTGACGCCTGAGGGCCTGACCGGGCCCGAGCGCATAGCGGATCGGAGAAATCGGTGTGGGGATCGAGGCTGGCATGAGCGGCTCCTGGCGTGTTCGGACAGGCACCCAGCGTATCGGCGCCCGCCCATCCCACACAGCCACAGCGACACCGGGCCGGTACCAGAACACTGCAGGTTTTTTTGCTCTGTTACGATGCAGAACCCCACCTTCTGTATCTGTTCGCGCCCCCGCCAGCGGGGCGATCATGCCGTATGGAATCCGCCCCGCTCTACCAGCAGCTCGCCGATCACTACCGCCACGCCATCCATGCGGGCTCGCTGGCGCCGGGGCGCCGCATGCCGTCGGTGCGGGCGTTGATGACCGCTCATGACGTGAGCCTGTCGACCGCGCTGCAGGCGTGCCGGCAGCTCGAGAGCGACGGACTGGTGGAAGCGCGCCCGCGCTCGGGCTACTTCGTGCGAGCAACCACGCCCCTGCGCCTTGCGCCGATCACCGAGCCGGCGGCGACGCTGCCCGATCCGGCCCAGTACATCGGCATGCACCAGCGCATCTCGTCCGTGCTCGCGCGCAGCCAGCAGGACCCGTCCACCTTCAGCCTGGGCGGCGCCCGCGGCGCGCCGTCGCTGTACCCGCTCGCCGCGCTCCAGCAGGCGGCCGGGCGTATCCTGCGGCGCGACATGACGCTCTTTGGCGAAGCTGCCGTGCCGCGCGGCCACCCGGCCTTGCGCGCGGCGCTGGCCCGGCTGGCACTGCGCAGCCGCTTCACGCTATCGCCGGACGAGGTACTCATCACCCACGGCTGCACCGAAGCCCTGCAACTGGCGCTGCGCGCCGTGGCCGGACCGGGCGACGTGATTGCGGTGGAATCGCCCACCTACTACGGCCTGCTGCAGATCCTGGAAAGCCTGGGCATGCGCGCGCTCGAGATTCCCTGCAGCGCGCAGACCGGCCTCTCGCTGGAAGCGCTGGAACTGGCGGTGCGCACCTACGACAACATCCGCGCCGTGGTCGCCATGCCCAACCTGCAGAACCCGCTCGGTTCGGTCATGCCCGACGCCCACAAGATCCGGCTGGTGCAATGGTGCGAGGACCACGGCGTGCCGCTGATCGAGGACGACTGCCTGTCCGCCACCGCCGACTTCGACACGCCGCTGGCCGCCGCGAAGGCATGGGATCGCACCGGCAACGTGATCTACTGCTCGTCGGTGCACAAGACGCTGGCGCCCGGCGTACGGCTCGGCTGGATCGCCGGCGGCAAATGGCATGCGCGCGTGGAAATGCTGAAGTTCGCGCTGTCGCGCCCCAACGAAATGCTGTCTCAAGCCGTCGTGGCCGAATTCATGGCGACGGGCGCGTATGAGCGCCACCTGCGCCGGCTGCGCCTGGCGCTGCGCCAGCAGCGCGAGTGGACGGCGCAGGTCATCGCCGCGACCTTCCCTGCCGGCACGCGGTTGACGCTGCCGCGCGGCGGCTTCCACCTGTGGGTCGAACTGCCGGAAGGCGTGTCATCCGAAGCCGTGTTCCAGCAGGCCTTGCGCGAAGGCGTCTATGTGGCGCCGGGCCTGATGTTCTCCAACTCCCCGCGCTGCGATGGCTTTGTACGCATCAACTGCGGCACGCCGCGCTCGGCGCAACTCGAGCGCGCGCTCGGCACCGTGGCGTCGGTCGTTCACCGGCTCGCGGCATAGCCGTCGCCGCGCCACCGCGTGCGGTACTCCCATTTTTGCAACACCGTTCCCCTTTTTCGTTTGCGCTGGCCTATCCTTGCCGCTGGCTTGGCCGACCGGTCCCTGGCGAGTCCGGGACCGTTGGCCATTGCCGCTGCACCCTGCCGATCATCGGGACAACAAGAAGAAGGGAGAATGGCCTTGCGCAGTGCATCCGCGGCGTCGCGCGTCGACGACGACTACCAGAACCTGTTTCAACTGGCGCCGGTCTCGCTCTGGCTGGAAGACTTCAGCGCCGTGCGCGAGCACTTCGAGCGGCTGCGCGCCGAAGGGGTGACGGACTTGCGCGCCTACCTGCGGGCCAACCCGGACGAAGTGGCGCAATGCTCGTCGCGGATCCGCGTGATCACGGTGAACCGGCGCACGCTGGACTTGTTTCGCGCCGCCGACCTCGCCGACCTCGTCGGCAATCTCGACACCGTCTTCCGCGATGACATGTTCGACCAGCATGTCGAAGAACTCGGCCAGCTCTGGGATGGCGGGAACCGTTTCGCCAGCCAGACCGTGAACTACACGCTCGACGGCGAGCGCCTCGATATCCGCCTGGAAGCCACCGTCATGCCCGGCCATGAGGCGGACTGGGAGCGCGTGCTGCTGTCGATCGAGGACATCACCGCGCGCGTGCGTACCGAGCGCAACCTGCGCCGCAGCGAGCAATACGCGCTGGGCCTGTTCGAGCATTCGCCGGTGTCGCTCTGGGTCGAAGATTTCAGCGCCGTGAAGATGCTGCTCGACGAAGTCCGCGCGGCTGGCATCACGGATTTCCGCACCTTCCTCAACGTGCATCCCGATTTCGTGTCGCGCTGCATGCAGGAAATCCGCGTGCTCGACGTCAACCAGCAGACGCTGCAGATGTTCGGCGCGGCCTCCAAGGAAATCCTGCTCTCGCGCCTGGGCGATGTGTTCCGCGACGACATGCGCATTCACTTTGCCGAGCAGCTGGTCGACCTGTGGCACGAAAAGCTCTGGCAACAGCGCGAGGTCATCAACTACGCGCTCGACGGCCGCTCCGTCGACGTCTTCATGCAATGGTCGGTGTTCCCGGGCTGCGAACAGGACTGGGACCAGGTGCTGGTGTCGCTCACCGACATCACGGCCCGCAAGAAGGCCGAAGCCTATGTGGAGTTCCTGGGCAAGCACGACGTGCTGACCAAGCTCTACAACCGCGCCTTCTACGAAGACGAACTCGCACGCCTGGGCCGCAAGGGTCCGTGGCCGGTCAGCGTCATCGCCGTCGATCTGAACGGGCTGAAAGCGGTCAACGACCAGTTCGGGCATGGCGACGGCGATGCGCTGCTGCGGCGCACCGGCGAAGTCCTGAAGAAGGCCGTGGGCGAACAGGCCTGCGTGGCCCGCACCGGCGGCGATGAATTCATGGTGCTGCTGCCCGGCCGCGACGAGCGCGGCGCGGCCACCGTGGTCGAGCAGATCGAACAGGTCGTGGAACTGAACAACCAGTTCTATCCGGGCACCGGGCTAAGCTTCTCGATTGGCGCAGCCACCTGCTCGCAAGGCGAGCGCCTGAGCGACGTGGTGAAGGTGGCCGACAGCCGCATGTATGACGCCAAACGCGCCTACTACGAAGACCGGGGCGACCGCCGGCAGGACTAGGCTGGTTCACCATGACAAAAGAGCCGGCGTTTTGCCGGCTCTTTGCTTACAGGTAGATGATCAGCGCGATGCCCGCAATGATCAGGCCGAACTTGGTCACGTAGTACAGCTTGCGGTTCCAGGCCTTGTAGCGGCGGCGGTATTGCCCGGCAATCCAGACGAAGCGGAACAGCTTGTTGATCGTGCCGGTCTGGTCGTTCTCGTCATTGGGCGAGCTTGCCGCGGTCATGACCTTGCGGCCCAGCCAGTGATTGATCTTGCTGGCCCAGCCAAAACGCATCGGGCGCTCGATGTCGCAGAACAGGATCAGCCGGTTGGCGTCGCTCTTGTTCTCGGCCCAGTGCAGGTAGGTTTCGTCGAACACCACGCCCTGCCCGTCGCGCCAGCTGTGGCGCTCGCCGTCGACCTCGATGAAGCAGCGGTCGTCGTTCGGCGTGGCCAGGCCCAGGTGGTAGCGCAACGAACCGGCGAACGGATCGCGGTGCGGATTGAGCTTGCCGCCCGGCGGCAGTTCCGCGAACATCGCGGCCTTCACGCTCGGAATGCCTTGCAGCAACGCCACCGTCTTGGGGCACAGCGCCTCGGCCGACGGATGCTGGGCTTCATACCACTTCAGGTAGAAGCGCTTCCAGCCGTTCTTGAAAAACGAATTGAAGCCCGCGTCGTCGTTCTTCTCCGCGGCCTTGATCTTGCGCATCGCGGCCAGGGCCAGGCCCTCGTCACGGATATCCGGCCACGCGGCGCGGATGCGTTCCAGGTCCGGGAAGTTGTCGACCGGGATGTAGGGCGTGCGCGGCACCCCCGAGAACGCGTACATGAAGCAATTGACCGGCGCGACCAGCGCCGAATGGTCGAGCAGCTGTCGCCAGATGCGCAATCTCGCCTTGCCGCGAAAGTGCACATACAGGATGGCGCCGAGATACGCGGCGACGATAATCCACTTGATCACCCGAATTTCCCCCAGGCGGCTATGGGCCCGCACGCACGGAACGCGCGCACCGGAGCCGGAGCCAAAACGCGTATTTTAAGCGAAATGCGGGGCTTGCCGCACCGTGATAAGGCGGCGGCACATGGCCGTCCCGGCCGAGGCGCGGACTAGCCGCGCGACTGGCGCGAAATACGCTCGATCAGCGCGCGCGCATCGTCGGGCATGCCCTGCAGGGTCAGCAGCCTGGCGTTGAGGACGATGTTCTCCAGCACCAGCTTGGCGGTGGACGCCCACAACGTCGCCAGCTGGGCTTCCGCGGGCATGCCGGAGGCTTCGAGTTCGTTCGAGCGCTCGGCGATGAGCCTGCACGCAAGCTGGCGCAGCGCCGCATCGTCGAACGGCAGGTTGGCGTAGTCGATCGGGTCTTCCTTCTCCACCTCGACCATGAGTTGCATCAGGATGTCTTCGGTCATCGGCAAGCGCTCCTGGCAATCCGCTTCACATCCGCGTCAGACGCGGAAATCCGCAGCCATGTCGACTTCGGTGCGCGCTTCGAGCCGGCCCGAACGGCAGGCGGCCGCGAAGCGCTCGTAATCCTTTTCGACCTGGTCGGCATAGCTGTTCGAATAGCCTACCATCACTTCGGCCATGCGGTCGCCGGTGCCGAGATAGCCGCTGATCTCCGCGGCAAGTCCGCCGGATTTGGCATGGGCCCGCGCCAGCACCCAGCCGCACAGCGCAGCGTATCTGCCGAGGGTCTCGGCATCCATCAATTCGAACTGCGGTGCCAGTTTCATGTCGCGCAACTGGCGTACGTAGAAGTGGCGGCCGAACGGGCCCTTGGTCCACCCCAGGAAGAGGTCACTCGCGGCCTGCATCAGGCGCTGGCCCTCGACCACGCGGCGGCCTTCGTGCGCAACCGCGGAACACTTGAAATAGCGCGCCACCACCGAGCGGGCCGCTTCCTTTACCTGCAGGAAGATCGGCTTGCCGTGGCTGTCGATCATCAGCTGGATCATGCACCGCGTGCCGACGCTGCCCACGCCCACCACCTTGAACGCCCGGTCGTGGAGCGTGAAATGGCTTAGCAGCCGCCGCCGGTCGGGGGCGAGCGTGCTCAGGTATTCCCGGTAGACCTTCACGGCGACGTCATCGGCATTTCTTGTCTTCATCCAGTCGTCGTCGGAGTCGAACAGTGTCTGCTGGCCGAGCACGTGGAAGATCGCCGGCGGGGCATCGAGGATCGTCCACTTGTCGCCGACCAGCTCGGCCAGCTTGGGCAGCAGCGCCTCGCTGGTGCGGTCGGCCGCGCGTTCGATGCCGCGCCGGATACGCTTCTGGATGTCGGGCGAAGTCTCCTGTTCCAGCAGGCGATCGAAGGTAATGCGGTCGTACCAGGTCTCCAGGATGCCCATTTCGGAATAGGCCTGCATGCGGTCCTGATAGCTGCGCACGAGCTGGTAGACCAGATCGTCGGCCACACCCGGCTTGTGCCGAAGATGCCGGGCAGCCACGACAAAGCTCGCGGCCAGGCGCTTGAGATCCCATTCCCATGGGCCGATGCTGGTTTCGTCGAAATCGTTCACATCGAACAGCAGCGCGCGTTCGGGCGTGGCAAAGCCGCCGAAATTGGCGACGTGGCAGTCGCCGCAGATCTGCATGTGCAAGCCGGAATCGGGCGTCCCCGCGAGATCATGGGCCTGCACGATCGCGCTGCCGCGGTAGAACGCAAACGGGGATTCCATCATGCGGCCGTAGCGCAAGGGCACCAGTTGCCGCACGCGGCCTTCGCTGCTGATCTTCAGCAACTCGACCGGATCCCGATCCACATTGCCGATCGACAAATGCGCCCCGCGCGGCACCGTGCTGCGCACGGACTTGCCGCTCCCGCGCCGATCGCCCAACTCTTCCGTTGTCGCCACAATGCCTCCATGCCGGGAGCACCCGCGATTGCAATTTGTGCAGCATCTGTAACACAAGCTAGTGCACGGTCAGGTGCTTGTCAATTTCAGGAGATGTGGAACGCACAGCGCTACGGGCACGAGCAGTTTATGCAGTGCGTCTCAGGGATATCACTCTCTTCCCCGAGCGGCGACAGATGCTACGCTCCCCGCTGCTCCTGGAACCGCCAGGCTTGCAGGTGATGCAGCCCGCACGATCTCGATCGCGGTGTCGCCTATCATGAGTTTTCGCGCCTTTCGCGAGCGCATCGCAAGATGCACTGAACAAAGCGAGTGACATGCAGTCTCACTCACTCGCAATCCAACGAAGAGTCGCGTTCATGACCAAGCGTTTGTTGTCCGCCATGCGTCAGTACGTATGGTTTGCCGGTGTCAAACACCATGTGGTCCAAGGCGTCGAAGCCTTGGCCGAACTGCTCAAATCCCCTTCCGCGGCGGCCCGCGCGGTAGCTGCCATCATTGCCGAGACCGAACACGGCGTTCAGGTCTGGGTGTCGTACTTCGGCAAGCCGCTGGACCCGCATACGAACTATGTCCTCTGGCCCGCCCGGGCCTTGCGTCCTGCGCGCCGTCGCGTCCAGCCCATTCCGCTCGAATCTATGCGGCGCACGCGCGACGACTGAGTACTGGAAGGGGCTTGACCCTTCACTACAATGACTTTGTGTCCCCCGTCGTCGACAAGGAGCAGACATGCCCGAACCGAAACATGACGAAGCGCTGGTCAACCTTTACCTCGAACGCATTTCAGCGCTTTCAGTCAGCGCATTCGACGGCGCCGATGTCATCGGCGAACTCGATGAAGTCGTGCGCGAAGCCGCGTCGCGCAGCGGCGCGGACAACGGCACGCTGAGCGTGCTGGCGAGTCGCCTGCGCGAGCGCGCGGAGGCCGCCGATCGCGAAGGCCAGCCGCTGGTGCGGGATACCTTTGCGCGCGCCGCCAGCCTGGTTGCATCGAAATAGGACGATGCGCCAGGCATTCGCGATGGGCGACCGATCAAGCGCGAACGCGAACGCAAATTGACCGCACCGTGCCTGACGGTTGAATCTGCTTGAATTGCTTTGGGAAATTTGGCCGAGCGGCCTAAGAAACCAGGCACCTGAAGGGTGTTGGTTGCGGGGGCAGGACTTGAACCTGCGACCTTCGGGTTATGAGCCCGACGAGCTGCCAACTGCTCCACCCCGCGTCTGAGAAGAAAGATTATGCAAGACCCGCGCGTGATTGGCAAGCTTTATTTCCGCTCGCGCGCGAATTCCCGCGCTGGATAGCGCGCAACATCATGCGCTGCGGCGCCGCTTGACTGCGGGTTCTGCTTCGGCAAGCACGGCTTCGATGTACTGGTTCACCTGGTCCAGCGCTTCAAGCTTCGTATCAAACGGATGATTGGGAAACGGATTGTGCCGTGGCGCCAGGATCTCGCCGTCCTGCCTCCGGATAATCTCCACCAGGATCGACCACTTGCCCTTGGGCAGGCCAATCACTTCGTAGACGATCTTGTACCCTTCAAATTCCGGCATGGCATGTACTCCTTTACTGCGTGGCGGACGGGACATCGCCCGCCTCCACATCCAGAGTAGGAATACACTGCCAAGTCAAAAATGATCTGCGTCAATGGCCACCAATCCACGAAGATAGGCACCTGTTATATGCCATTGCGCGCATCGGAATAATTTAAACTTGTGTCGCGCCCGACGCCTGCGACCGCTTTTGCAACCCACACGCGCGTCGCGCCGCTATTTGACCGGCCCGACGATCCTATCCACCAGCGAGTAACCGGCACTGAACGCCGCGACTTCCGCCGCGTGCCGGGTGGCGAAGGGCTGCGCGCCGCTCGAGAGCAGATCTGTGTCGCCCGCATCGGCCGGGTCCATGCCTTCCTGACAGACCCGCACCTCGTAGGCCCAGCGCGGCGATGGTCCCATGCTGACCACGCCCTCACCCCCTTCATGCTGCGGCGTCACAAGCACGTAAACATCCATGTCGCGATACGCTTCCACACGCCATTCGGGTTGTGCCATGCCGATCTCCTTGTGCGAAACCATCGCACCTTGTTTCGAGCCTAGGTGCGCGTTCGAGCGATCGCAAGGCGGGCGCGGCGATCAGCATGCAGCCATGCCGATTGCACGGAAGGAAATCTGGATGAAAGGATTTGTCGCGCGAGACAGGCAGCACGCAATAAGACAGGCCGCAACAGCGCGAAAATCAAAGACGCGCGAAAATAGCGCAATGAGGGAAACGTGGAACGGCGGAAATGAAAAAGGGCTTCCGTTTCCGGAAGCCCTTTTCGTACTGCATAGGTGGCGCGGCTGGCAGGATTCGAACCCACGACCCCTTGGTTCGTAGCCAAGTACTCTATCCAACTGAGCTACAGCCGCACTCGAGAAAAGAGATTATATCTGAATTTTCTTTTTTGGGAACCCCCTCCTGCACTTTTTTTCGTTTTTCATGCAAGCACGGGCCGCCTGAGTGGTTTTCTATAATGGCAGACCGAAGATGTGATCCCGACCATGAACAAAGCATTTGTCAAAGAATCGTCCGATGACGACGAGGACGATCTCCCCGAAGGCGCTACCCCGCTGCCTGCCGGCACGAAGAACTACATCACAGAGGAAGGCTACAACCGCCTGCGTAACGAGCTGATGCAGCTGATCGACGTCGAGCGTCCCGATGTCGTGCAGATCGTGTCGTGGGCCGCTTCCAATGGCGACCGCTCCGAGAACGGCGATTACCTCTATGGCAAGAAGCGTCTGCGCGAGATCGATCGCCGCATCCGCTTCCTGACTCGCCGACTGGACAAAGCCGAAGTCGTCGACGCGTCCCTGCAGGGTGATAACGACCAGATCTTCTTCGGCGCGACGGTCACCTACGCCACCCAGTCCGGCGAGGAAACGACCATCACCATCGTCGGCATGGACGAGGTGGATCTCGACATGAACCGCGTGAGCTGGATCTCGCCGATCGCCAAGGCGCTGATCAAGGCGCGCGAGGGCGACACCGTCGCGCTGCGCACGCCGGCCGGCGTGGAACAGATCGATATCCTGGAAGTCAGCTACCCGCCGCGCAAGGCGGTTTGATCGCTGGCCGGCGGCGCTCAGCCGTCGTTGCGATCGCGGAAGATGCGGATCACGTCCGGGTTGCGCCGCAGGGCCCGCATCACATTGGCCAGGTGCAGGCGATTCTGTACCTGGATGATGAACTGCATGTAGGTGGCTTCCTGGTGGCCGGCGTCCTGCTGCTCCATCGACACGTGCGCCACGTTGGCGTCGGCCGAAGTCAGGTCCGCGGCCACGCGGGCGACGATGCCCTTGACGTTGCGCACCATCACCTTGATCGACACGTCGAAGGCGCGCGTGGTCTTCTTCGCCCACATGACATCGATCCAGTGTTCCGGATCCTTGCTGTGCAAGCGCTTGGCCACCTTGCAATCCTGCACGTGGATTTGCAGGCCTTCACCCTTGCCCAGGTAGCCGACAATCGGGTCGCCCGGGATCGCGCGGCAGCATGCCGGGAACAGGATCGACATGCCTTCGTCGCCCGTGATCGGCACGGCCGGCGCTTCTTCTCCCGAGAAGGTCTGCACGGCCGCCAGCAGCGCGCTGTCGACATCGCCGGACAACTCCTGCAGCAGGATCTCCATGCGCTTGGCCACCACGGCAGGCACTCGCCGGCCCAGCGCCAGGTCGGCGAAAATGTCCTCGCGGTGCTTGTTGCCGGTCCACTGGATCATGCGATCCCACACCGACTGCGGCACGGCTTTCAGCTCGATGCCGAGCTGGCGTGCCGACTGTTCGAGCAGTCGCTCGCCGAGCTGGATCGCCTCGTCGAGCTTGGTGGTCTTCAGGAAGTGGCGGATGGCCGCGCGCGCCTTGCCGGTGCGCACGAACGAAAGCCATGCAGGGTTCGGCTTGGAATACGGGGCCGTCACCACTTCGACGATATCGCCGCTCTTGAGCTCGGTGCGCAGCGGCAGCAGCTCGTTGTTGATCTTCACGGCGACGCACTGGTTGCCCAGGTCGCTGTGCACGGCGTAGGCAAAGTCCAGTGCGGTGGCGCCGCGCGGCAGCGCGCGGATATGGCCCTTGGGCGTGAACACGTAGACCGCGTCGGGGAACAGGTCGATCTTGACGTGTTCCAGGAACTCCTGCGAATCGCCGGTCTGGCTCTGGATATCGAGCAACGATTGCAGCCACTGGTGCGCCTGCTGCTGGATATCGTTGGCATGGTCCGCCTGCGTCTTGTACATCCAGTGCGCGGCCACGCCGGCCTCGGCAATCTGGTGCATCTCGCGCGTGCGGATCTGGAATTCCACCGGCGTGCCGAACGGACCGACCAGCGTCGTATGCAGCGACTGGTAGCCGTTGATCTTCGGGATCGCGATGTAGTCCTTGAACTTGCCCGGCATCGGCTTGTACAGGCCGTGCAGCGCACCCATCGCCATGTAGCAGTGCATCTGCGTTTCCACGACCACGCGGAAACCGTAGACATCGAGCACCTGGGAGAACGACAACTGCTTGTCGTGCATCTTGCGGTAGATGCTGTAAAGCGTCTTTTCGCGGCCAGACAGTTCCGCGACGATGCCAGCATCGGCCAGCCCCTTCTGCGCGGCCTCCAGGATGCGCTTGACCACTTCGCGCCGATTGCCGCGCGCGGCCTTCACCGCCTTTTCGAGCGTGGCATAGCGGAACGGCGAGCCGACCTTGAACGACAGTTCCTGCAGCTCGCGGTAGATGGTGTTGAGACCGAGCCTGTGCGCGATCGGCGCATAGATCTCCATGGTCTCCAGCGCGATGCGGCGGCGCTTCTCCGGCGGCACGAAGTCGAGCGTGCGCATATTGTGCGTACGGTCGGCCAGCTTCACCAGGATCACGCGCACGTCGCGGGCCATCGCCAGCAGCATCTTGCGGAAGCTTTCCGCCTGCGCCTGCTCGCGGCTCTGGAATTCGAGCTTGTCCAGCTTGGTCAGGCCATCGACCAGTTCGGCGACCTTGGGACCGAATCGCTCGGCCAGTTCGCTCTTGGTGATGCCCTGGTCTTCCATCACGTCGTGCAGCAGCGCCGCCATGATGGACTGCACATCGAGCCGCCAGTCCGCGCACAGCTCGGCCACCGCCACCGGATGGGTGATGTACGGTTCGCCGCTCTGGCGGTACTGGCCGAGGTGAGCCTCGTCGGAGAACTGGAAGGCTTCGCGTACGCGTGCCTGGTCCGGCGCCTTCAGGTAGGCCAGCTTCTCCATCAGCCGCGTGATGGAGATGACCTGCTGGCGCGGCGGGACCGCTGGCTGCGACGTCGGCCCGAAGAAGTGCCGGTAGGACTGCGCCAGCACGGCGTCGATGAACAGGCTGTCGCCCGCCAGTGCCGCGGGCGCCTCTTCCATGGCCATCACGTCATCGTGCGAATCCGACGCAGGCGCCATGCGTGCCTTGCCCTGCGCCATCGGCGGCACGACGGCACGCTCGCCGACAACATCGTTGCCAAGCGGATCAGGAAGATTGGGAGCGCCGGTGCGCGCGGTCACGGATGCCTGGCCGGACGAAGAGCGCTTACGCGCGGACGCCGCTCCGGCATCGCTGCCCGTCTCGCCGCGCGCGGGCGCGGTGCCGGCCGGCTGGCCGGGAGGGACGGTTGACGAGGATGGGTGTGACGAAGGCATGGGGGCGGCCCCTGGAATCCGGCTGCTGGATGCGCGCGCATACGATGCAAGGATGAACCACTGGCCGCCCGGGGAATCAGGTCGGTACCTTCTTGAGCATTTCGATGCCGACCTGGCCCGAGGCGATTTCGCGCAGGGCAACCACAGTGGGCTTGTCCTTCGCTTCCACCTTCGGGGTATGGCCCTGCACCAGCTGGCGCGCACGGTACGTGGCTGCCAGGGCGAGCTCGAAGCGGTTCGGGATGTGTTTCAGACAATCTTCGACGGTAATACGCGCCATATCAAATCCACCTTGGGACAAAACCTGTTGGGTTGCTATTTTACAGCACCGCGCGGGAATCGCCCGTCGACGCCCCGCGCGCACGCTGCTCAGTGAATGCCAAGCTCGATGAAGAGCTCGCTGTGGCGCGCTTTTTGCGAGGAAAAGCGCAGGCGCGTGGCACGCACCACGTTGCGCAGTTCTTCGAGCGCGTTGTCGAATACCTCGTTGATGATGACGTAGTCCGACTCCGACGCATGCGACATTTCGCTGCCCGCTGCCAGCAGGCGCCGCACGATCACGTTCGGCTCGTCCTGTCCGCGCTTTTTCAGGCGATCTTCCAGAGCCGTCAGCGACGGCGGCAGGATGAAGATCTCCATCGCGTTGGAGAAGCGCTTGTGCACCTGCTGCGCGCCCTGCCAGTCAATTTCGAGCAGCACGTCGTTGCCCTGCGCCATCTGTTCCTCGATCCACACGCGCGAGGTCGCATAGTAGTTGCCATGGACCTCTGCCCACTCGAGGAATTCACCACGGTCACGCGCGGCACGGAACTGGTCCACGGAACAGAAGTGGTACTCGCGCCCGTCCTGCTCGCCAGGACGCGGCGCGCGCGTGGTGTGGGAGATCGACAACCGGATCGCCGGGTCCTGCGCAAGCAGCGCGTTGACCAGCGTCGATTTGCCGGCTCCGGAGGGTGCCACCACCATGAACAGGTTGCCGGGGTAGACGGTATCGATGGCAGTGTGAGGCGTATCGCTCATGTGATTGTTTTGGATCTTCTGGCGTCGTGGCGCCGGGTGAAACGGAATGCGTCGGGCTGGCGCGTTATTCGAGGTTCTGGATCTGCTCGCGCATCTGCTCGATCAGCAGCTTGAGCTCCATCGACGCATCGGCCAGTTCCTTGGCGGCCGCCTTGGAGCCGAGCGTGTTGGCCTCGCGGTTGAGTTCCTGCATCATGAAATCGAGCCGCTTGCCGGCCTGCCCGCCCTTCTTCAGGATATGACGGGTTTCGTTCAGGTGTGCCTGCAGGCGCGACAGCTCTTCCGCGATATCGATGCGGATGCCGTAGACCGTGGCCTCCTGGCGGATGCGCTCGGCGACCTCGTCGCGGCTCATCGACGGCATGCCTGCCGGCGCCGCCAGGTTGAACGCTTCCCGCAGGCGCTCGGTCAGCTTTTCCTGGTGATGGGCGATCAGTTGCGGAATGGTGGGCGTGAGGCGTTCGACGATGGCCAGCATCGTGTCGATGCGCTCCATCAGCGTGGCCTTGAGCGCCTCGCCCTCGCGGCGGCGCGCCTCGCGCAGCTGGTCCAGCGCTTCGCGCGCGGCGCCCATCACAGCCTCGCGCAGCGCGTCCTGCGACAACTCGGGCTCCACCAGCACGCCAGGCCAGCGCAGGATCTCGCCCATGCGCAGCGTGCCCGCGGTCGGGAACGTGTTCGCGACCGTCGACTCCAGCGCGCGGATCTGGCCCAGCAGGCCTTCATTGAGCGCGAGCGTGGCGCCGCCGGTATCGGTGCGCTGCAGGTTGATGCGGCATTCCAGCTTGCCGCGCGACAGCTCGGCCATCAGCATCTCGCGCAGCGCCGGCTCGAACGCGCGGCACTCTTCGGGGGCGCGGAACAACAGGTCGAGAAAACGCGAATTGACAGTCCGGAATTCCACCGAAACGGAGGCCGTCCTGCCGCTGGGCTCACCCTGCGCGTTTGTCAGCGGTGCCTGGCGGGTTGCCAGGCCATAACCTGTCATGCTGTGGATCATTGAGTGTTCTCGCGAAATGGCGCGGACCCGGGGGGTAGGCTGGGCCCGCCGCAAAGGCGTCTTGTATCCGCCGAAATGGGGCAACAATGCCCGCTATTGTGTTCTTTACAAGTGACCGATTAGCCGTGACAATCCCGAGGCAAATCCGGTCCGATTCCTATGACAGAGCCCAAGGGCGCTACACAACCCAAGAGTGCACCGCTGCCCGTCGGCACGCTGCTGTCCAACTATCGTATTGTAAAGAAGTTGGCCAGCGGGGGGTTCAGTTTCGTTTACCTGGCCACCGACGAGACCGGGGCGCCGGTTGCCATCAAGGAATACCTGCCCTCATCGCTGGCGCGCCGCAACCCCGGCGAACTGATCCCGATGGTTCCCGAGGAAAACGCGGCCTCGTTCCGCCTGGGCCTGAAGTACTTCTTCGAGGAAGGCCGTTCGCTGGCCCGCATCTCGCACCACAGCGTCGTGCGCGTGGTGAACTTCTTCCGGGAGAACTCTACCGTCTACATGGTCATGAACTATGAGATGGGCAAGACGCTGCAGGAGCATATCCTGGCCGCGCGCCAGCAGGGCCGCGCCAAGGTGCTGCGCGAGCATTTCATCCGCAAGGTCTTCCATGACCTGATGAGCGGGCTGCGCGAAGTCCATATCCACAAGCTGCTGCACCTGGATATCAAACCCGGCAACATCTACCTGCGCGAGGACGAATCGCCGATCCTGCTCGATTTCGGCGCCGCGCGGCAGACGCTCACCATGGAAGCCAAGCGCTTCCAGCCGATGTACACGCCCGGCTTCGCCGCGCCCGAGCTCTACGGCAAGCACAACGAACTGGGCCCCTGGACCGACGTCTACAGCCTGGGCGCGACGCTCTACGCCTGCATGGCCGGCATGCCGCCTCAGGAAGCCAACCAGCGCGAAAAGGACGACCGCATGGGCGATGCCATCACGCGCCTGCGCAGCAGCTACACCAATGGCCTTGTCGACCTGGTCGAATGGTGCCTGCGGCTGCCTCCGGCAGAACGCCCGCAGAGCGTCTTCCGCCTGCAGAAGGAGCTGCGCGAGCAGACCAACGCGCTCGGCGAGCAAGCCGCGCAGGCGCCGCAGCCCGCCCCCGCGGAACGTCCCGAGCGAACCGGCCCGTCCAGCCGCTTCCTGACCTTGCTGCGCCGCCGCGACGACACGGTGGCCGCGACGACGCGCCAACCCGCGGACACAAGCGGCGACTGAATCACCCCCGGTCGCGCATTCCCGAACCGAATTCTCCCGAACAGCCAACATGCGATTCTCCGTCTATCAGGAAAGCAGGAAAGGCGGCCGCCGCATCAACCAGGACCGCATGGGCTACTGCTTCACGCGCGATGCCCTGCTGATGGTCCTGGCCGACGGCCTGGGCGGCCATGCATTGGGCGAGGTCGCCGCGCAGCAGGCGCTGCAGACGCTGGCGCGCCAGTTCCAGACGCAGGCCCGGCCGACGATCCGCAACCCGGCGGATTTCCTGCAGGACACCATCATGCTGGCCCACCGCGAGATCCACCGCTACGCGGAGGCTCACCGGCTGTCCGACGTGCCGCGCACGACGGTGGTCTGCTGCCTGGTGCAGCAGGGCCAGATCCATTGGGCGCACGCCGGCGATTCGCGCTTCTACCTGGTCCGCAAGGGCCGGCTGCTGACGCGCACGCGCGATCACTCGAAGATCGAGAACCTGCTGCAGCAGGAACGCGTGCTGCCCATGGAAGTCGCCAACCATCCCGAGCGCAACAAGCTCTACAACTGCCTGGGCTCGCCCAACCTGCCGCTGATCGACATCGGTGGCCCGCTGCGGCTCGATCCGGGCGATGTCGCGCTGCTGGGCTCCGACGGCCTCTGGGGACCGCTTGAAGAGCCGGAGATCGTCGACCGCCTGACCCGGCTGTCCGTGGTTCAGGCAGTCCCCGAACTGATTTCGCGCGCGCTCGAAAAAGCCGGCGAAGGTGCCGATAACACCACCGGCATCGCCATGATGTGGGAGCTGGATGCCAGCGCCACGGGTGACGAATCCGTCATGACCGACACCCTGCCGCTGAACGCCTTCACGACCTCCATCCTGGAGCGTCCCGGCAACGAGGCAGATCTCCTGTCAGAAGAGGAAATCGAGCGCTCCATCGCCGAAATCCGCGCGGCCATCGACAAGACCAGCAACCTGATGCGCTGAGCGCAGCCACCAGGCAACGGCGGGAAGGCGGGCACGCCAGGCCCGCCGGCGTTAGAATCGCGGTCTCCACCGATTCGAGCGAACATTCCATGCGACCCAGCGGACGCGCAGCCGATGCGCTGCGTTCTATCAGCCTGACCCGTCACTACACCCGCCATGCCGAAGGCTCCGTGCTGTGCGCGTTCGGCGATACCAAGGTGCTGTGCACCGCCAGCGTGCTGTCCAAGGTGCCGCCGCACAAGAAAGGCAGCGGCGAGGGCTGGGTCACGGCCGAATACGGCATGCTGCCCCGCGCCACGCATACGCGCTCGGATCGCGAAGCCGCGCGTGGCAAGCAGACCGGTCGCACCCAGGAAATCCAGCGGCTGATCGGCCGCGCCATGCGCTCGGTATTCGACCTGGCCGCGCTGGGCGAATACACGCTGCACCTCGACTGCGACGTGCTGCAGGCCGACGGCGGCACCCGTACCGCCGCGATTACCGGCGCGTTCGTGGCCGCGCATGACGCGGTCTCGTCCATGCTGCGCAACGGCCAGCTCAGCGCCAGCCCGATCCGCGACTTCGTCGCCGCCGTGTCGGTCGGCATGGTCGACGGCGTGCCGGTGCTCGACCTCGACTATGCCGAGGACAGCAACTGCGATACCGACATGAACGTGGTCATGACGGGCAGCGGCGGCTTTGTCGAGGTACAAGGCACGGCCGAGGGCGCCCCGTTCAGCCGCACCGAACTCGACGCCATGACGCGCCTGGCCGAGGCCGGCATCGCGCAACTGGTGCAGCACCAGCGCCAGGCGCTGGGTCTGGCCTGAAGGACACGGCACACCATGCAACGCCTGGTACTGGCCTCCAACAACCCCGGCAAGCTGCGCGAATTCGGCGCGCTGCTGGCCCCGCTCGGTTTTGACGTAGTGCCGCAAGGCCAACTGGGCGTGCCTGAAGCCGAAGAGCCGTTCTGCACCTTTGTCGAGAACGCGCTGGCCAAGGCCAGGCATGCCAGCCGGCTGTCCGGCATGCCCGCACTGGCGGACGATTCGGGCATCTGCGTGCAGGCACTGGACGGCGCCCCCGGCGTCTACTCGGCGCGCTACGCGCAGATGGCTGGCCAGGCCAAGTCCGATGCCGCCAACAATGCGCACCTGATCTCGCAGCTCGCCGGCAAGCCGAACCGCCGCGCGCATTATTACTGCGTGCTCGTCTTTGTCCGGCATGCCGCCGATCCGTGCCCGATCATCGCCGAAGGCGTGTGGCATGGCGAAGTCGTCGACGCCCCGCGTGGTGCCGGCGGCTTCGGCTACGACGCGCACTTCCTGCTGCCCGATCTGGGCAAGACCGCCGCCGAGCTACCCGCCGACGAAAAGAACGCCGTCAGCCATCGTGCGCTGGCACTGCGTTCGCTGGCGGCGCGCCTGCAAACCGAAGGCCGCGGGCAGGCTGCGCGATGATCCCGATCGTACCGGCGGGCACACCGCCCGCCGCGCCTGCCGACAACACGCAGCTCTGGCTCAAACCGGGCCAGATCGCGCTGCCGGGCTCGCCGCCGCTATCGCTCTACGTGCATGTGCCGTGGTGCGTGCGCAAATGCCCCTATTGCGATTTCAACTCGCACGCGGTGCCCGGCAAGGACGGCAGCCACGACATTCCGGAAGACGCCTACCTGGACGCCTTGCGCGCCGACCTGGAGCAATCGCTGCCGCTGGTATGGGGCCGCCCGGTCCATACCGTGTTCATCGGCGGCGGTACGCCGAGCCTGCTGTCCGCGGCCGGCATGGACCGGCTGCTGTCCGATATCCGCGCGCTGCTGCCGCTCGACGCCGATGCCGAGATCACGATGGAGGCCAACCCGGGCACCTTCGAGGCCGAACGCTTCGCCAGCTACCGCGCGAGCGGCGTGAACCGGCTGTCGATCGGCATCCAGAGCTTCAACGACAGCCACCTGCAGTCGCTCGGCCGCATCCATGGCGAGCGCGAGGCACGCGCGGCCATCGACATCGCGCAGCGCAGCTTCGACAACATCAACCTGGACCTGATGTACGCGCTGCCCGGCCAGACCATGGAGCAGTGCCGCAGCGACCTGGAGGTGGCGCTGTCGTATGGCACCACGCACCTGTCGCTCTACCACCTCACGCTGGAGCCGAACACGCTGTTCGCCAAGTACCCGCCCGCGCTGCCGGACGATGACCTGGCCTACGAGATGCAGGACCTGATCGAGGCGCGCACGGCAGAGGCCGGTTACCGGCACTATGAGACCTCGGCCTACTCACGCCCGCATCGCGAAGCGCGGCACAACCTGAACTACTGGCGCTTTGGCGACTACCTTGGCATTGGCGCGGGCGCGCATGGCAAGCTGTCGTTTCCCAACCGCATCCTGCGCCAGATGCGCCACAAGCACCCGGCCACCTACATGGCGCAGGCCATGGCCGGCAACGCCGTGCAGGAAGCGCGCGAAGTCAGCGCGGACGAACTGCCGTTCGAATTCATGCTCAACGCGCTGCGCCTGACCGACGGCGTGCCGGCCTCCAGCTTCCACGACATGACGGGGCTGCCGCTGCATACCATCAGCCGGCAGCTCGCGGCGGCGGAGAAGAAGGGATTGCTCGATGCCGACCCCACGGTGATTCGTCCGACCGAACTCGGCAGACGCTTCCTCAACGACCTGCAGGAGATGTTCCTGAAGGACTGAGGAAGGCGGCGCATCTGACCCAAAAGCAAGAAGGCCACGGCAATGCCGTGGCCTTCTTGCCTTGCGAGCGATACCCGATCAGTACGGCACGGCCATGTCGTTGGCCACGCGGGCGCGCATGCCGACCTGCAGGTTGCCCAGGTTGCTCTGCGTCACCGTGGCGACGCGGCCATCATCGAGCCGGACGTTCACGCGATAGGCGGTCTGCGTGCTGCTGCCCGCGCGTTTTTCGACCTGGTTGCCGGCTACCGCGCCGACCACCGCCCCGCCGATCGTCGCCGCGGTCTGACCGCGGCCACCGCCGACCTGGTGACCCAGCAGGCCGCCCGCGGCGCCGCCAATCACGGTGCCCAACAGGCCGGAACTGCTCTGCGTGTTGGTAACCGGTTCGATGGATTCCACACGCCCGTAGTACACCGAGCCCGCCGGCGCCTGCGAGGTATAGCCACCGTTGCTGGTCTGCGGCGGAGGTGGCGCGTTGTAGCCGGTGTTGTTGTATCCGTTGTTGTAAGGCGCCGCGCAACCGGCCAGTCCGATTGCAGCCAGCACGGCCCCAAGCGCCATCCAATTTTTCGATTTGCTTTGCATCTGGAATTCTCCTCTGTTGCCAGGTGAAGCCGGGAACGCGGCACTTGCGCAGTGCCCGACACACCGATATGAGCCACATAGCAGCGTGAAGGTTCCGCCATGTCAGACAGGCTCCGACAACAGGATCACAGGATTCACCAAGGAAGCGCCAGGGCCTTGTATAATGCGCGGCCTGTACTGGCCCTTGCGCCAGCGGCGTGTCGCGCAATCGCGCTACAATGCCGGCACTTTACGGAAGCGTGGCCGAGTGGTTTAAGGCAGCAGTCTTGAAAACTGCCGATGGGGTGACCCATCCGTGAGTTCGAATCTCACCGCTTCCGCCAGTTTCCCGCACGCGCGGCCGGCCGCGCATCTGCGCAATTTCCTCGCCCCCAGACAGCGCCGTGGCCCGCGGATCAGCGGGATGGATCCCCGCTCCGCGCCCAGATACCGCGACCGTTACTCCGCATTGCGCTCCGCGGCCTGAAGCACGCTCCTGGCATGCGCACCGCTGCCGTGCCCATTGGCCAGCTCCGGCGTGACGCCATGGGATGGCGCAGCGAAGCTTCCCGCCTCGCGCTTGAAGCGACCGCCGATATGGCCCGCCACACGCGGCGCAGCGTAGCGCGCCCCGTAGATGAAGCGCAGTGCCGGGCCAAAGCTCATGGCGGCGGCGGGGCCGAGCACATACAGGTCGCGCACGCTGGTTTCGAAGTTCGATGTCAGGTCCGGCGAGCCGTCGACCATCGAAAGGGCGCTCAGGATCTCCGACGAAAGAAAAGCGTGCCGCGCCATATCCACCTTGAAGCCCGTCGCGAGTACAACATGGTCAGCACTGATGGCCGATGTTTCGCTTCCTGAATCGACCTCGAGCACGATCCGGCCATTCCTGATTTCTGCGCGGCTCACCTCCGTCCGCGTCGATATCTCGATCTTGCCCTCGACACGATTGCGCAGCCACCACGCCCCGGACGGCCCCCATGATGTGTCCAGGATCTTCTGCCGCTGCGGAAGACTCAACGTGTGGAACGAGGCGGGATACTCGGACAACAGGTAGGACATCGCCAGCAACCACGGCTTGTTGGAATCCCATCCGCGCCCCAGGCCTACACGTGCCCGCAGCAGCCTGGATACGAGCCCGCTCGACGTCCGCGGTTCGCGGCTCCAGTTCACGGCATCGCCACGCACCAGCAGGCGCACCCGGCCCCCCGCCGCGCTCATGGATGCCGCCAGACCGATTGCCGACTGCCCGCCGCCAACGATCACGACGTCCTTGTCCTTCGCCCACGCCGAATGACCGAAATCTCCGGAATGCAGCACGTAGGGCCGCGGCACGCCCCGCAGCGCCAAAGGGGCCTGCCCGAACGACTTCAGGCCCAGCGACAGGACGACGCGCCTGGCCACCAGCGAACTTCCATCACTCAGGCCAAGCCGGAAATACCCATCCTTGCGGCACATGTCCTGCACTTCCACCGGCCGGATATGCCCGACCAGCTCCGACTGGAACCACTGTCCATAGTCGACGAACGTTTCCACCGGGAGATGCAGCCCCACCGACTTGTATTCCATGTGGTTGCGTCGGCAATACGCTTCGACCGTATAGCCGCCGCATGGCGAATAGAGGCTCGAGGCGAATGCCTCGGAGCGCAAAAGCATCCCGGGTGGCGTGAAATTCTTCCAGGCGTGCATCGGGATCCCGAGAACCTGATGGGGCACGCCAGCCTCTGACAGATAGGCGGAAGTCGACAAGCCATAGGGGCCGGCCCCGACAATGACGGTATCCGTGGACGAGATCATTATTGCTCTTCCCGATAGGTTTTCCCGACTCTCGTACCACCGCGCCGGGCGGCCCACTGCCTGGACAGTGGATAAGTCCAGGACCAATGCCGGCATGGCCTCGCGCAAGCCCCGCTGCGCCCCTGGGTCACGTCGCTCAACCTGGATTGCCGCAGTCTGGAACCGGCCCGCCGCGCCGTCCGTTCGGGCCCGCACACTCCCCTTCGTCGCGCGTCTTGCTGGCTGGTGGCTGCCGATGCGCCAGCACCACCAAACGTGGGGCCGGCCACACTAGGCGCTTCCCATGAGGCCCGCGCCCTGATTAGATGGATGCCGGCAAGACGCGCCCACCGGTGGCGCACACCCGCAGATTCCGCACTCTCACGCCCCTGACGGCTCGATCATGAAGCGCTTGTTCGATGTGGCTTTCTCCGCGGTCGCCCTGCTGATGCTGGCGATCCCGTTGCTGATCCTGGCTGCCGCCGTGCGCTGGAAACTGGGAGCGCCCGTGCTGTTCCGGCCCACGCGCGTGGGCCTCGGCAACCGGCTGTTCACGGCGGTGAAATTCCGCACCATGACCGACGCGCGCGGCCCGGACGGCCAGTTGCTGCCCGACGAAGAGAGGCTCACGCCGTTCGGCAGGTTCCTGCGCCGCTCCAGCCTCGATGAACTGCCGCAGTTCTGGTGCGTCCTGGTCGGAACCATGAGCGTGATCGGCCCGCGGCCATTGCCGCCGAAGTACCTGCCGTTCTATTCGCCGGCGCAAGCGCGCCGGCACCTTGTGCGGCCGGGCATCTCCGGCTGGGCCCAGGTCAACGGGCGGAACTCCCTGTCCTGGGAGGAAAAATTCCGCCTGGACACCTGGTACGTCGATCACCGCACGTTCTGGCTGGACCTGAAAATTGTCTGGCTGACGATCGGCATCGTCATACGGCGGCAGGGCATCAACGCCACGGGCGACGTGGAGGTTCCGGACTTCACCGGCAGCCTGGTCGGGCAGTCCGGAGGCAGCCAGGCCGCACGCGCGCCCAGCGAAGACATTCCAGCCCATCCGGCAGTGTGAGCAGTGACAGGCGCATGCACCAATGGCAGGACGTCAATACAAGCTCCGGCACTCGGTGGACCACCCCACATAGCGCGCTACTTTATGTCCGGCCGTTCTGGTTAGATGAGACCTGTGATGCAGCGGGTGTGTAAAAGATGCAATGGCAACGGGATGGGCGTCCCGGCTTCGGTCAGGCGCTCCGTAGATGGAGAAGCATGCCCCTCGCGTCCGGACTCCGGGCCGCCGCCGTCTCGACGCCGGGCATTGGAATCCACACAAGACGAACCGGCCTCGACGAAGGCCGGACCATTGGGCTTGGCATGGCGTTGGGGTGATCATGAATGTGCTTCTGACGTGTGTAGGTAGAAGACGCTACCTCGTGGAGTACCTGAAGTCCGAACTCAACGGAACCGGCATGGTGCTCGGCGTGGACAACCAGCGCAGTGCACCCGCTGCCAGTGTTTGCGACATGTTCCTGCTCGCGCCGGACGTCTATGCGGAGAGCTACATCGACTACCTGGTGGACGTGTGCCGTACGCGCCAGGTTGCGGCCCTGCTTTCGCTGAACGATCTCGAGCTTCCCCTGATCGCGGAACACGCGCATCGCTTTCGCGATGTCGGGACCGTACCGGTGGTCTCGTCGGCGGAGGTGGTTCGTCTTTGCGCGGACAAGCTGATGACAGCCCGCTTCGCCGAGTCGATCGGCGTGCCGGTCCCGCGCAGCTATGCAACCCTGCAAAGCGCCGAGGACGCGCTGTCGGCGGCCGAAATCACCTTTCCGCTGGTGGTCAAGCCGCGCTGGGGCAGCGCAAGCTTCGGCATCTTCTATGTCGAGAGCCTGCAGGAGCTGCGTTTTGCCCATGCGTACTGCGCGCGTATCTGGCTGCAATCGAAGTTTGCCCGCATCGGGGAGCCCGATGCGCTGGTCCTGGTCCAGGAAATGGTCTGCGGGCAGGAATATGGCCTCGATGTCTTCAACGACCTGGAGGCCGCGCCGGTCGGCCTGGCCGTGCGCAAGAAACTGTCGATGCGTGCCGGCGAGACCGACCGCGCGATTACCGTCGAAAGCGAACCGTTCAGCGACCTGGCTACGCGCATCAGCCGCGGCCTGCGGCATATCGGCAACCTGGACTGCGATGTCATCGTCCGTGACGGACGCCAGTACCTGCTGGAAATGAATCCGCGGTTCGGCGGCGGCTATCCCTTTACTCACCTCGCCGGCGCAAACCTGATCCGGGTGCTGCTGAACTGCCTGCGAGGCACGCACCAGGGCGAGGAAATCCGCTACCAGGCGGGGCTGGAACTCGCCAAGTGCGACTTCCTGGCCGGCGTCGAAGCCCCGGCAGGACAAGACTGAAAGCCGCCGCAGCGGCTTTCATCGGCGGCTCAGGAATAGGCCTGGAACACCTTGGCCTTGCCGTCCCGCAACACCAGCAGCACGTCATAAGGCGTCTTGCGTCCGCCATACTCGGGCCCGTCCATGCCCGGCGCCCCCAGCGGCATGCCCGGCACGGCCAGTCCCACGGCGACCGGGCGCTCGCGCAACAGCCGGCGGATCTCGCGCGCCGGCACATGTCCTTCGAGCGCGTAGCCTTCCACCACCGCGGTATGGCAGGAACCATAGCGCTCGGGCATGCCCGCCTTGCTGCGCGCGGCAGGGAGATCCTCCACCTCGTATGTCGTGACCTGGAAGCCGTTGGCCTGCAGATGCGAGACCCAGTCCTTGCAGCAGCCGCACGTGGGAGATTTCCAGACCTTGACGGCCGTCGCGGTCTGCGAAGCTCCGGCCCAGGCTGCCGCGGGCAACAGCGCCAGCGCGGCGAGAACGGTCCGGCGGAGGGGATTGGTGATAACAGGTTGAGCTTTCATCGATCGGAAACGGTTACACAGGTTCAGGGAACGGCAGCGAAATCGGGAGACAGCGTGCCAAGCCATGCCACGAGACCCAGCACGGCCATGGCACACGCCGCCTCGCATCGCAAACTGCGGCGCAGCGCAAGCACGGCGGCGCGGTCGTCGCGCTGATGCACGTCGTACGCCAGCCGCGGCGCCAGGCGGTAGCGATTGGCGGCCGCCAGCCCGAGCATGGCACAGAACAAGGCGAGCTTGGCCAGCAAGAGCCCGCCGTAGCGCGTGGACAGCAAGCCGGACAGGCCAGGCCCCGCGATCAGGATGTAGTTGGCAACGCCGGTCACCACCAGCAAGGCGACGATGCCCACACCGACGTGGGCAAATCCACTTGCCGCGCGGCTCAGTTCTGCCACGCTGCCTGCCGTGGCGGTGCGCTTCGGCGACGACATCGACACAAACACCGCCAGTGCGCCCACCCAGGCGCCGGCGGCCAGCAGATGCACGATATCGGCGGGCAGATGGATGGCGCCCCGCAGGCCTTCGCTCATCACCCCATGCCCGCCCCAGGCGAGCGTGGCCAGGGCAATCGCCGCGGCCGCTGGCAGGACAATGCGTGTTGCCCGCCAATGACACGGCGCCATGCTTGCCAGCACGCAGACGAGCAGCGCCAGCATCCGCACCTGCCACGCCATGCCCAGGCCGGTCTCGGTCACGATCATGCGCAGGGTCCCGGCGTCGATGGCAAGGTAGGACTCCGCGCCCATCATGATCCTGGCTGTCACCAGCAGGGACACGGCGGAAAACACGATGCCGGCCGCCGCCAAAAATGTCGGGAGGCGGCGCCGGCAAGTGGCAGGTTGCGCATCGCCACGCAGCAGCCACATCGACGCAAGCGGCACGCCGAACAACAGCGCCAGATCGGCATACAGGACAAAACGCAGGACGATGTTGGCCCAGTCAGCATCCATCGGCTATTTCACGGTGAACGTGAGCTTGCCGCTGACCGGATGCGTGTCGGCCGCCACGGCGCGCCAGTCGAGGCGATAGGCACCGGGCACAAGCGGGCTCGCGGGCGTGATCACCATCGTCTTCGGATCCTCGCCGGCCGATACGCGCGCGGCCACGCTCATCGGCGCATGGTCCGCCATGCCGGGCATCCCCGTCATGACCAGCTTGGCGCCGGACACGCGCGCGACCAGGTTCTCCGAGAACCGGAGTTCGATCCGCGCCGGCGCCGCGATCTCGGCATTGTCGGCCGGCGTGGTCGCGAGCAGTTGCGGATGCGCGAAAGCGTGGCCGCCGGCGAGCAGCGCCGATACGGCCAGCAAGGACTTTGCAAGGCTACGGATGTCGAACATGGGGGCCCCTTCGTGTGATGGTTTGATGGCTGACTTGCGCAAGCATGCCTCAGAACCAGGCCCGCACGCCAGCCACGAAGCGGGTCTCGCCGCTGCGGCCGCCGGCGGTCCGGACCATGTCCGACGTATTGCCGAAGGCCTGGTACCGCTCGACGCCGATATAGGGCGCGAACTGGCGGTTGATCTCATAGCGCAGGCGCAGCCCCACTGTACCGTTCGACAGGCCGCTGCCGGTGCCGGTTTCCGGATCGTTCCTGCCGTACAGGCTGGCTTCGATGCGCGGCTGCAGGATGAGGCGTTGCGTGATCAGCAGTTCGTACTCGGCCGCCAGGCGCAGCGCGGTGCGCCCGCTGTCGCCGACGTAGGCCGTGGCATCGACTTCGAACCAGTACGGTGCCAGGCCCTGCACGCCGAACGCCATCCAGTTGCGCCCCGGACGTCCGCTGCCCACGTCATTGCGCCAGCCAAGCTGCGTGTCCCAGTAGGGCGCGATGGCGTGGCCCCACAGCAGTTCGGTGCGCGCATCGTGCACCTTGCCACCCGCGGCTTCGCCTTCTGTCTTGATGACAAGCCGGTCATACGTGCCGCCAAACCACGCCTGCGCTTCCCAGTTTGCGGCGTTGGCACCATTGGCATGCGCCCATTCCAGCCTGTCGACGAGTACCGAGCCAAAGGTGTGCTCGTCGGCCATGTGAAGGTGGCGTGTGTTGCCCAGCGCGTACTGGCCCGTGCCAAGCTGATAGCCGCCCGAGTATGCATGCGGGTCGCGCGCGTCGGGCGGCGCGCTTCCGCCCTGCATCTTCATGTCGCGATGGTCCATCGCAGGCGCGGCCTGAGGCATCGGCGCCACGGACGCGGGGCCTTCTTCCATGCCCTGCATGCCTTCCATGCCATCCTCTTCCACGGCGGGCGCGGCAGGATGTTGCGCATGTCCGGCATGCGGATCCTGTGCCCACGCCGAAGCGATGCCCGCGGCTGCGAGGAGCGCGGCAAGCATGTTCCTGGCGTGCGCGCGCTTGGCGGCCTTGCCTGCGAAGCGTTCCATCACGACACCACCACTTCGCGGAACATGCCCGCATCCATATGCAGCATCAGGTGGCAATGCCATGCCCAGCGGCCAAGCGCGTCCGCCGTGACCAGGAAGCTGATGCGCTGCGCCGGCTGCACCGGGATCGTATGTCGGCGCGCCTGGAACGTGCCGTCCGGCGCCTCCAGGTCGCTCCACATGCCGTGCATGTGCATCGGGTGGGTCATCATGGTGTCGTTGTGGAGGATGACGCGCAGCCGCTCGCCATGGCGGAAATGCACCGGTGTCGATTTGCCGAACTCGACGCCGTCGAACGACCATGTGTAGCGCTCCATGTTGCCGGTCAGGTGGAGTTCGATCTCGCGCCCAGGCCCGCGCGGGTCCGGCGGGCCGCCCAGCGTGTGCATATCGGCCAGCGTCAGCACGCGCCGTCCGTTATTGCGCAGGCCGATGCCGGGGTCGTCGAGATTCGTGCGCGGCGTGTCGACGCGCATGTCGGTGCCTGCACCGTACTCGGTGCGCGCGTGCCGCACGGTCTTGCCGGGGACCTTGAGCGGATTGCCGGCAGCGGCGCCGTGCATCGCGTGCTGGCTGTGGTCCATGGACATGCTGCCGTGGTCCATGCCATGCTGCACGCCGCCCATGTCGCCCATCATGTCGCCCATGGCCAGCCACTCGGCCTTGTCCGGCGCAGGCACAGGTGCCTGCAGGCCGTCGCGCACGCTGAGCGTGCCCCTGGCATAGCCGGTGCGGTCCATCGACTGGGCGAAAAGCGTGTAGGCATCGTCGCGCGGCTCGACCACGACGTCGCAGGTTTCCCCGGGCCCGAAGCGGAATTCGTCGACCGTCACAGGTTCGATGTTGATGCCGTCGACCTGCACTACCTTCAGCTTCAGCCCGGGGATGCGCACGTCGAAGAAAGTATTGCCCGCGCCGTTGATCAACCGCAGCCTCACCTTCTCCCCAGGCCGGAACTGCGCCGTCCAGTTACCGGCTGGCGTCAGGCCATTGGTCAGGTAGGTCAGCGTGGCGCCGGACAGATCCGCGAGGTCGGTCGGGCTCATGCGCATCTGGTTCCACATGCGGCGCTTGTCGAGTGCGGCCTTGAGGCCATCGTTCGACACGTCGCGAAAAAAATCGACCACCGTTGGCTGGTTGTAGTTGTAGTAGTCGCTCTGGACCTTCAGCTTCGACAGCACGCGCATCGGATCCTCGTCGGTCCAGTCCGACAGCAGCACCGTGTAATCGCGGTCGGCGCGCACCGGGTCTTCGCCGGCCGGATCGATGATGATGCCGCCATACAGCCCGATCATTTCCTGGAAGCCCGAATGCGAGTGGTACCAGTAGCTGCCGCTTTGCGCGACCTTGAAGCGGTAGGTGAAGGTTTCGCCCGGGGCGATGCCGTCGAAGCTGATGCCGGGTACGCCATCCATCTGGTACGGCAGGATGATGCCGTGCCAGTGGATCGAAGTCGCTTCGCGCAGGCGGTTGGTCACGCGGATGGTGACCGTATCGCCCTCGCGCCAGCGCAGCGTCGGGCCGGGGAGCATGCCGTTGATGGTGGTGGCCACGGCGGGCTTGCCGGTAAAGTTGACCACCGATTCGCCGACGACGAGATCGAACTCGGTGCCGCGCAACACCGGCGCCGTGCCGAATGCCGTCGCGGCCGGCTGCGCCGATGCCGTCCCCTGCCAGACGGGCAGACCCGCCACCACGCCGCCGGCCGCGAGCCCCTGCACAAAGCGTCGGCGGGACAGGTTGGGCAGCAGCAGGCCAGTGGAGGGATCGCGTCGCATCGAAAATCAGTCCTTGGAGAGTCGATAGCCGCACTTGTCAGCGGCAGGCAAAGCATACGCAAGGCCAGGGAACGTGCACATGACCCCGAAATTACAATCCGGTAATCTTGGCGTCATCTTGGTGTTCATTGCCCTCGGCTACAGTCGCCGTTCGCCAGCGGCGTGCGGTGCGCGGCGGCAACAAGGAAAGCGCTGATGAAACTGCTGGTAGTGGAAGACGAGGCCAAAACCGGTGAATACCTCCGGCAAGGCCTGACCGAGGCGGGCTTCGTGGTGGACCTGGCCGCCAACGGGCTGGACGGCCACCACCTGGCCATGAGCGAAGCCTACGACCTCATCATCCTCGACGTGATGCTGCCCGACGTGGATGGCTGGCGCATCTTGCAGACACTGCGCGCGGCCGACAACCATGTGCCGGTGCTGTTCCTGACCGCGCGCGACAGCGTGGCCGACCGCGTCAAGGGGCTGGAGCTCGGTGCGGACGACTACCTGGTCAAGCCGTTCGCCTTTGCCGAGCTGCTGGCACGCGTGCGCACGCTGCTGCGGCGTGGCAGCGCGCAGGTCAGCGTGGACCGCGTGCAGGTCGGCGACCTGGTGCTGGACCTGGCGCGCCGGCGCGCATCGCGCGGCGGGCGCCGCATCGTGCTGACCAGCAAGGAGTTCTCGCTGCTCGAACTGCTGGTGCGCCGGCGCGGCGAGGTGCTGCCGCGCTCGCTGATCGCGTCGCAGGTGTGGGACATGAACTTCGACAGCGACAGCAATGTCATCGACGTGGCCATCCGCCGCCTGCGCGCCAAGATCGACGACGATTTCGACACCAAGCTGATCCAGACCGTGCGCGGCATGGGCTACGTGCTCGAAGACCCCGAGGACATGGCGTGATGCGGCGCTTATCGCTGACGACGCGCCTGACCGCGCTGTTCTGCCTGTCTTCGGCCGGCGTGCTGCTGGGGCTCGGCATCCTGATCGCGACCGCCATGGACCGGCATTTCGCGGAAGAGGATTTTGCGAGCCTGGGCGACAACGTCCGGCTGATCGAGCGGATCGCCGCCGAGAATACCTCCGCATCGGTGCCCGAACGGCTGGCCGTGGCGCTGGAACACCATCCCGGGTTCATCGCCCACGTCACTGCGGCCGATGGCCAGACCTTGTACACGAGCCATGGCTTCGATTTCCAGACCGCCCTTGGGACCGCCTCGGTCCTGCCGGCCGGGCGCGACAGCTTTGTCTGGGAACAGGATGGCAAGCACTACCGCGGCCTGCGCACCACCGTGCCGGCCGCGGGCGGATGGCCGGCGCCGCTGACCATCGTGGTCGGCATGGACACCGAAATCCACGCGCACTTCATGCGCGCGTTCCGTCGTTCGCTGGTCTTCTACATCGCGCTGGCCGCGCTGGCCAGCGGCCTGCTCGGCTGGTGGGCCGCCCGGCGCGGTCTGGCGCCGCTGCGCACCATGGCCACGCGCGCACGCGCCGTGACCGCGCACAAGCTCGACGCGCGCATGCCCGTGGAAGCGGTGCCCGTGGAAATGGCGGACCTTGCGGCGACGCTGAACGCCATGCTGGAGCGCTTGCAGCGCGACTTCGGACGGCTCTCCGAATTCTCGTCCGACCTTGCGCATGAACTTCGCACGCCGCTGACCAACCTGATGACGCAGACGCACGTCGTGCTCTCGCAACCGCGAGCGGCCGAGAAGTACCGCGACGTGCTGGCGTCGAATGCCGAGGAACTCCAGCGCCTGACGCGCATGGTGTCGGACATGCTGTACCTGGCCCAGATGGAACACGGCCTCACCCTGCCCTGCGCCGAGCCGATCGACGCGGCGGTCGAAGTCCATGCCTTGTTCGAGTTCTATGACGCACTGGCCGAAGACAAGCGCGTACGCCTGTCGACGCGCGGAGAGGGGCGCTTCGTCGGCGACCGGCTGATGCTGCGCCGCGCGCTCAGCAACCTGCTGTCGAACGCACTGCGCTATACGCCGCCGGGCGGCGGCATCGCGGTGGAAATCGACGACGATGCCGATGGCGTCACGATTGCCGTGGAGAACGACGGCCAGGAGATCCGCCCGGACTTGCTGCCCGTGATCTTCGATCGCTTTTCGCGCGGCGACAAATCACGTGTTCGTCCGGATTCGGACAGTGTGGGATTGGGGTTGTCGATCACGCGCGCGATCATGGCCGCGCACGGAGGCACCATCGCCGTGCAGTCCGCGGGTGGCAAGACGCGCTTTACGCTCAGCTTCCGGCGGCAGGCTGCCTCCGCTACGGTGGCAGCCTGAGCTTCATTCGATCGCCGTCAGCAGCCGGTACGCGTCGTCTTCCGTGATCTTGAGCCGATACTTGGTGGCCAGCACGCGAGCCAGCGCACGCGCTGCGCCCGGCGGGCTGTGCCGCAACTGCTCGCGATAGGCCTCGACTTCGTAGCGCAGCCGCCAGCGCCGGCTGAGCAGATAGAGCACGCCCATCAAACCCCAGCTGCGCCAGAACTGGCGCACATGCACCTTCTCATGCTCGATCAGCGCGTGGCTGGCGCCGGGACGCAGCAGGATCAGCGGCCCCGGCGTAAAGCCGTCAAACCCGCGCGGCACCAGCCAGCGGGTTTCGATCATCAGGCATAGCGGGGAGCGGCAGTAACGGACCATGGCGCCAGCATAGCGCTAACCGCGGCTGTCCTCACGCCGCGGCGCGCAGCGGTTCCGCCGGCAACTGGATGACCGGCGCGCTGCCGCGCGAACGGCCCGAGCTGAGGTAGCCCGCGATTGAATCCTGCGTCACTTCGCCAAGGTAGGCGCCGTCGGCATCGACCACCGGCAGCCAGCTCGTGTTGTGCTGGTACATGCGCGACAGCAGGATGCGCAGGTGCTCGTCGGACGTGGCCGTGGCGGGGAACGCACGCATCGCGTCGCTGCAGCGGCCCTTGCCCGCGCGCGCATCGCGGCGCGTGACGTAGCCCAGCGCGCGCTGCGCATCGTCGACCACCGGCAGGTGGCGCACGTCGGCGTCGTCCATCACGCCGAACGCTTCGGACAGCGCCATGTCCGGACGACAGGTCGGCGGCATCGTCGCCGCATCGCCAGCGCTCACGAGCAGCAGGCGCTTGAGCGTGTTGTCGTGGCCGACAAAGGCCTGCACGAACTCATCCGCCGGGTGCGCCAGCAGCGCGTCGGGATGATCGAACTGCACCAGCTTGCCGCGCCGGAACACCGCCACCTTGCTGGCCAGCTTGATGGCCTCGTCGATATCGTGCGAGACCATGATCACGGTCTTGCCGAGCTGGCGCTGCATCTGCAGGAATTCGTTCTGGATGCTTTCGCGGTTGATCGGATCGACCGCGCCGAAGGGCTCGTCCATCAGCAGCACCGGCGCGTCGGCCGCGAGCGCGCGGATCACGCCGATGCGCTGCTGCTGCCCGCCCGACAGTTCGCGCGGATAGCGCGACAGCATGCGGTTCGGATCGAGCTGCACCATCGACATCAGCTCGCGCGCGCGCTCGTGGCAGCGGCGCTTGTCCCAGCCGAGCATGCGCGGCACGACCATGATGTTCTCTTCGATCGTCATGTTCGGGAACAGGCCGATCTGCTGGATCACGTAGCCGATCTTGCGGCGCAGCGCCACGCCGTCGATGCCGACGGTGTCCTCGCCATCGATGCGCACGGTGCCGGAGGTCGGCTCGATCAGCCGGTTGATCATCTTCAGCGTGGTGGTCTTGCCGCAGCCAGACGGCCCCAGGAACACGCAGATTTCCCCGCGCGGCACCGTCAGCGAGACAGCATCCACTGCCCGCACTTCGGTGCCGTCTTTTTGCGGGAAGGCCTTGGTCAGTCGGTCGAGTTCGATCATAGTCGGATTCCTTTTGGCGTCAGCACCTTCTGCAGCCATTGCAGGAAGGCATCCGCCACGATGGCGAGCACGCTGACCAGGACCGCGCCCACGGCCAGCTTGCTCATATTGCTCTGGCTGATCGCCTGCAGGATCAGCACCCCAAGGCCACCCGCGCCGATGATGGCGGCAATGGTGGCTACGCCGATATTCATCACCACGGCCGTGCGCACGCCGCCCAGGATCACCGGCACGGCCAGCGGCAGGTCGACGCGGCGCATGCGCTGCCACGTCGTCATGCCGATGCCGCGTCCGGCTTCCTGGATGCCCGGGTCGATATTGGCCAGCGCGGTATAGGTGTTGCGCATGATCGGCAGCAGCGAGTACAGGAACACCGCGGTCACGGCGGGCACGTAGCCGAGCGCGTGCCCGAAGCGCGCGAAGATCGGGATCATCAGGCCGAACAGCGCGATCGACGGCAGCGTCAGCACGATCGTCGCCAGCGTCAGCAGTGGCGTGGCCAGCCAGCGGAAACGCGTGATGGCGATGCCCAGCGGCACGCCAATCAGGATCGCCATGCCCACGGCCGTGCCCACCAGCGCCAGGTGTTCGGCGGTGAGCTTAAGCAGCGTCGGCCAGCTATGGTGAAGGTAGGTCAGCAAGTCCATGCGCGCCTCCTCAGATCAGGCCATGGCTGCGCAGGAACTCTGCCGCCACCTTGTCCACCGGCTGCTGGCCGATGTCCACCTGGTAGTTCATGTCGGTCATCGACGCGTTGTCGAGCTTCGCCGCCAGTGCGTTGAGCAGCGTGGCGAGTTCGGGGTGCTTGTCGAGCGCGGCCTGGCGCACCACGGGCACTGCGCTGTAGTCCGGGAAGAAATGCAGATCGTCTTCGAGCAGCACGAGTTCGAAGCCCTTCACGCGGCCGTCGGTCGTGTACACCAGGCCGAGGTCGACCTGGTTGTTCTTGAGCGCCGTATAGACCAGGCCCGGGTCGAGCTGGATCACGTCGCGGCGCGTGAACGGCAGCTTGTACTGTGCCTTGAGCGGCTCGAGCCCGTCCGGGCGCGCGGCGAATTCCATGTCGACCGCGAACGGATGCCGCGCGTCCTCGCCGCCCTTGCGCATCTTTTCGGCATAGGCCGACAGCGTGGTGACGCCGCTCGACTGCGCGCGCTCCTTCGGCATGGCCAGCGCGTAGGTGTTGTTGATGCCCGACGGCTCCAGCCAGACCAGGCCGCGCGCGGCATCGAGCGCCTTCACGCGCGCATAGCTTGCCTTCGCGTCGAGCTTTTCCTCGACCTTGTTGAAGACGATCAGCGCGGTGCCGGTGTAGTCCCACACCACGTCGAGCTGGCCGCTCTCCAGGGCCTGGCGCATCAGCGTGCTGCCCAGGCCCGCGGTCAGTTCGGTGCCGATGCCCTTGGCACGCAGGTACTGCGACGTCATCGACGACAGGATCAACTGCTCGGTGAAATTCTTGCCGCCCACGCGCACCGGCGCGGCTTCGGCTACGGATGCCTGCGCCCGGGCTGGCGCGGAACTCAGCAGCACGGCGGCGAGCACGGTGCCCGCCAGCATGAAGGCCCAGAAGGCGCGGCGTTCGCGGTCTCGTTTCGGTTCCATGGGTTTCTCCTCTCGGCCGCCGCTCATCGCGCCAGGCCCCGGCGGCGCAGGTACAGGTTGCCGGCGCCGGCAAAGAGCGCGTCCAGCGCCAGCGCCAGCAGCGCAGTGGCGGCGGCGCCCAGCAGCAGCAGCGGCTGGTTGTTCAGGTAGATGCCCGGGAAGATCAGTTCGCCAAGGCTGTTGGCGCCGATCAGGAACGACAGCGGCACGGTGCCCACGTTGATCACCAGGCTGATGCGGATGCCCGCCAGCATCACCGGCAGCGCGTTCGGCAGCTCCACGCGCAGCAGCCGCTGGCACGGCGTCATGCCGATGCCGCGCGCGGCTTCGAGCAGCGTCGGCGAAACCGTGCGCAGGCCTTCGTAGGTGTTGCGCACGATGGGTAGCAGCGACGCGAGCCACAGCGCCAGGATGGCGGGCCGCTCGCCGATGCCCAACACAGCCAGCGCCAGCGCCAGCACCGCGAGCGACGGCACCGTGTTGCCGACGTTGAAGACCTGCATCAGCCGGTCCGCCCATCGGCGCATGCACGGGCGGCTCAGCACGATGCCGGCCGGAATGCCGGTGGCCAGCGCGAGCGCCATCGAAAACGCGACCAGCCGCAGGTGGTCGGCCAAGTCGTAAAGCAGGCGATCCTGATGCTGGCGGATGATCTCCGGGCCGATCCAGGCAACGACTCCGCCCAGCGCCAGCACGGTCAGGCATCCCCAGGCGAATACCCGCATGGATTGCTTTGACATAGTTCCCCTAACCGCGAATCGAAAGCGTATAAAGCACCACTTTCCGCACGCGGAAAACAAAATGGGCAAGGCGGTCGTGACATTGGGGCGCCGCCGTCCCGGTTCAGATTGCATTGCCGCCATGACCGGCACGATTGCCAGCGGACGGGCTTTTGGGCTTCCGCACCATGGGCGCGAAGTCCGATTGACGGGATGCCGCAGCCCTTGGGCGAGCGGGTCCCTGAAGCGGCGCACGGTTATGGACCAGAAGCAGGACCAGAAGCCAGGTGGCCAAGGCAGCGCAAAAAGTGAAGAAGTCGACGCGCCGCCGAATGCATTGGCCGTTGCCAGACAAGGCCTGGCGGGGGCGCCAGGCGAGTCAATCCACGGCAACGGATGACAAAGAGAGCGCTATTATACCCATCTTCATCGATTTTGTCATTTCCGCCTGTCTTGCAGCCTTTTACAGCGGCTTTTCAAGCATTTCGCAATGCTGCCCGAGGACCTCAGGCATTTCGCGAAAACGCGGATACGATCGTTAATGCCAACGGGTCGAATACGCCCAGATTGCGCATCTGGATAGAACAATCTGTTGCCTATGCGCCCTCTACTCTTTCGCGGTCAAACCTCTACATTGTTGGTGTAGCTGAACACGACGCGGCCCGAATGACGGCAACAGCAACGCCCCGCCCGCCGGCCCGCCAACTGGAGAAAGAATCATGGAAACCCGCACCCCTATCACCACCGTTCCGGCCACCGCACAGGAATCCGTGCAGCGCTCGCGCGCCGTCGATCGCGTCGTGCGCGGCATTGCCACCTCGGACGGTGCCGGCGTCAAGCTGACGCGCGTGCTGACGCAGAACCTGCAGCGCCGGCTGGACCCGTTCCTGATGCTCGACGCCTTCGGCACCGACAGCAAGGATGACTACATCGGCGGCTTCCCCGATCACCCGCACCGCGGCTTCGAGACCATCACCTATATGCTGGCCGGCCGCATGCGCCACCGCGACAGCGCCGGCAACGAAGGCCTGCTGCAGAACGGCGGCGCCCAGTGGATGGTGGCCGGCGCCGGCGTGGTGCACTCGGAAATGCCCGAGCAGGAAGACGGCCGCATGGAAGGCTTCCAGCTCTGGCTGAACCTGCCGGCGGCCGACAAGATGACGGCGCCGTGGTATCGCGACATGCCCGCCGACGCCATTCCGACGGTGGCGCTGGACAACGGCGGCACGGTGCGCGTGCTGGCAGGCGCCTCGCACGGCGTGGCCGGGGCGGTGACGCGGCCGGTGACGCAGCCGCTCTACCTTGACGTGCACCTGCCCGCCGGCCAGCAGTTCCGGCAGGCGCTGCCGGCAGGGCACAACGCCTTCGTCTATGTGTACCGCGGCGAGGTGTCGATCGGTGAAGGCAGCGACAAGGCGGTGCTCGAATCGCAGCGCATGGGCGTGCTGGACAATGCGGCCAACGCCGACGGCGTCATCGTCAACGCAGAGTCCCATGCGCACTTCCTGCTGATCGCCGGCCAGCCGCTGGGCGAGCCGATCGCCCAGTACGGCCCGTTCGTGATGAACACGCAGGAGCAGATCTACCAGACGCTGGCGGATTTCCGCGATGGGCGTTTTGCGACGACCGCTGCGGCTTCGGGGGCTTAACCCGCTCGCTGCGTTGGTTCCTCCCCTCGGCTAGGTCATCTGCCCGCCAAACCGCCGCCCTCCTCCGGAGCGCGGCGGTTTTTCCTTCCCGTCCGGCACGCGCCTTGCAACCACCCGCCAACCGTTGCGGCGCTTGGACAAACGCCCGAAACCGGCCGCCCAGGTGCCGCGCACTTATATAATTCGTACCCAATATCATGCATCACGAAATCATGATGAATGCTGCATTGCGTCGCGGCGATCCTGCGCCACGCACTGCCGCTGACTGACTGCCTTCCACGTTGCTGCCACAACAACCCGAGCCGCCTCAGTGACATCACAACTCCAACCCAGGCTGGCGCTAGCCCATATCAGCAAGCGCTATCCCGGCGTCATCGCGAACGATGACATCAGTCTCAGCGTCGCCCCCGGCGACATCCACGCCGTCCTTGGCGAGAACGGCGCCGGCAAATCCACCCTGATGAAGATCATCTTCGGCGCGGTCCGCCCGGACGCCGGCGAGATCCGCTTCAACGGGGCCCCGGTCACGATCAACAGTCCGCACGATGCCCGCAACCTGGGCATTGCCATGGTGTTCCAGCACTTCTCGCTGTTCGACACCCTGACTGTCACCGAGAACATCGCGCTGGGCCTGCCCGGCGGCCAGCACGGCGCGGGCAGCAGCATGAAGCAGTTGGCCGAGCGCATCCGCGCCACCGCCGAGCGCTATGGGCTGCCGCTGGAACCGAACCGCCATGTCCATACGCTGTCGGTCGGCGAACGGCAGCGCGTCGAGATCGTGCGCGCGCTGCTGGCCAACCCGCAGCTGCTGATCCTGGACGAGCCGACTTCGGTGCTGACGCCGCAGGCCGTGGAAACGCTGTTCGTCACGCTGCGCCAGCTCGCGGCCGAGGGCACCAGCATCCTCTACATCAGCCACAAGCTCGACGAAATCCGCGCGCTCTGCCACCACGCCACCGTGATGCGCATGGGCAAGGTCACGGGCGTGTGCGATCCGCGCCAGGAAAGCGCGGCGTCGCTGTCGCGCCTGATGATCGGCGGCGAGCCGCCGCGCGAAGCGCGCGTGGCCGCGCAGCGCGGCGATGTGCGCCTGAGCCTGCAGCAACTGTCGCTGCCGCGCGCGCATGCGTTCGCCACCGAGCTGCAACGGATCTCGCTCGATGTGCATGCCGGCGAGATCGTCGGCATTGCCGGCGTATCGGGCAACGGACAGCAGGAACTGCTGGCCGCGCTGTCCGGTGAAGACACGCGCGCGGATGCCGCGTCCGTGCAGCTGGCAGGCAAGCCAGCCGGCCGGCTCGATGCGCGCCAGCGGCGGCGCGCAGGGCTGGCCTTCGTGCCGGAAGAGCGCCTCGGGCGCGGCGCGGTGCCAGGCATGAGCCTGGCCACGAATACGCTGCTGTCGCACCAGACGCCCCCGTATGTGCGCAGCGGCATGATTTCGCCAAAGGCGGCGACCGGCCTGGCCACCTCGATCATCAACCGCTTCCGCGTGAAAGCGAGCGGGCCCGACGCACTGGCCCGCAGCCTGTCCGGCGGCAACCTGCAGAAGTTCATCGTCGGCCGCGAGATCGAAAGCGGCCCCAAGGTGCTGATCGTCGCGCAGCCGACCTGGGGCGTGGATGTCGGCGCCGCCGCGCAGATCCACAACGAGATCCTGGCGCTCAAGGCCACGGGCTGCGCCATCCTCGTGGTGTCGGAAGAACTTGATGAGTTGTTCGCCATCTGCGACCGGCTGCATGTCATCGCCAAGGGACAACTGTCGCCATCCATCCCGACCGAGACCGCGACGCGCGAACAGGTCGGACTGTGGATGAGCGGCTTGTGGGAAGGCGGCCCCGCGCAAGCGCGCGACACCCAGGCAGCGGAGGTGGCCAGCCATGGCTGAAATGCGCTCGCTGCTGCCCCGCTCCCCCATCACGCTGGCGCCGCGCGGACTGCCGTCGCGGAACATGGCCTATGCCTCGCCGGTGATCGCGCTCGCGCTCACGCTGCTGTTCGGCGCGCTGCTGTTCGTGGCGCTCGGCAAGGACCCGATGGCCGCGCTCAAGGTGTTCCTGGCCGACCCGCTGCGCGACAAGCGCGCGATTGGCGAAGTCCTGCTCAAGACCGTGCCGCTGGTGCTGTGCGCGCTGGGCCTTTCGGTCTGCTATCGCGCCAACGTGTGGAACATCGGCGCGGATGGCCAGCTCATTGCCGGCGGCATCTTCGCCGGCGCCACGGTGCTGTTCTTCGACGTGCCGGGCCAGACGCTGAACGGTACCGTGGTGCTGATCCTGGCGTCGCTCGCCGGCGTGATCGGCGGCATGGCGTGGGCATCGATCACGGCGCTGCTCAAGGATCGCTTCAACGCCAACGAGATCCTGGTCTCGCTGATGCTCACGTACATCGCGCAGCAGTTGATGTTGTGGGTGGTCAACGGGCCGTTGAAGGACCCCAACGGCATGAACTTCCCGCAGTCCAGGGTGTTCTCGTCCGAATACCTGCTGCCTAACCTGATGTCCGGCTCGCGCCTGCATGCGGGCTTCGCCGTGATGCTGGTGCTGGTCGCGGTGATGACGGTGTTCGTGTTCCGCAGCTTCGCGGGCTACCGCCTGCAGGTGGGCGGCACCGCGCCAGCTGCGGCGCGCTATGCCGGCTTCTCGTCGCGCAGCGCGCTGTGGAACGCGCTGCTGATCTCGGGCGCCACCGCGGGACTGGCCGGGGCGTTTGAAGTCACGGGCCCGATCGGCCAGTTGCTGCCGTCGATCTCGCCGGGCTACGGCTTCACGGCCATCATCGTCGCGTTCGTTGGCCGCCTGCATCCGGTCGGCACGGTGTTCGGCGGCATCATGATGTCGCTGTTCTATATCGGCGGCGAGATGGCGCAGTCGCGTCTGGGCCTGCCGTCGGCGATCGGCTGGGTGTTCCAGGGCATGCTGCTGTTCTTCCTGCTGGCCTGCGACACCCTTATCGAAAACCGCCTGCGCTGGCGCGCCACGGCAGCCTGAGCGGAGCAAACAAGAACATGGAACAACTCGCTCCCCTCATCGCCACCGCGATCAACGCCGGCACGCCACTGCTGCTGGCCGCGCTGGGCCTGCTCATCAACGAACGCTCCGGCGTGCTCAACCTCGGCGCCGAAGGCATGATGCTGGTCGCCGCCGTGGCCGGCTTCATGGTCGGCTACCAGACACAGCAGCCGCTGCTCGGCTTTCTTGCCGGCGCCGTCGCCGGCATGCTGATGGCCGCGCTGTTCTCGTGGCTGGCGCTGGTGCTGGCCACCAACCAGGTCGCCACGGGTCTTGCGCTGTCGATCTTCGGCACCGGCCTGTCGGCCTTCATGGGCCAGCGCTTCGTCGGCCACGCCATGCCGGCGCAGGCCAGGTCGATCCCCGGGCTGGCCGATATTCCATTCATCGGCCCCGCGTTCTTCCAGCAACACTGGATGGTGTATTTCAGCCTGCTGCTGTGCTTCGCGATCATGTGGTTCCTGTTCCGCACACGCGCGGGGCTCACGCTGCGCGCGATCGGCGAATCGCCGGAATCGGCGCACGCGCTCGGCTATCCGGTACGCACCATCCGCTTCGGCGCGCTGCTGTTCGGCGGCGCCTGCTGCGGCCTGGCCGGTGCTTACCTGTCGCTGGTGTACACGCCGATGTGGGTCGAGAACCTGGTGGCCGGCCGCGGCTGGATCGCGCTGGCGCTGACCACGTTCGCCACCTGGCGACCGGGCCGCGTGCTGGTCGGTGCGTGGCTGTTTGGCGGCGTGACGATCCTGCAGTTCTACCTGCAGGGCATCGGCGTGTCGGTGCCGTCGCAGTTCCTGTCGATGCTGCCGTACGCGGCCACCATCGTCGTGCTGGCGCTGATCTCGCGCAACCCGGCCTGGATCCGCCTGAACATGCCCGCCTCGCTCGGCAAGCCATTCCGTCCGGGCAGCGCCTGATGCCGCAGCGCAAGTCCTGATTCAACGAGCCTTCGAAAGCCAACACAATTCATCACAAGGAGAAATCATGATGGTCACGCGCAGGAAAACCCTGGCGGCACTGGCTGCCACCGCCCTGCTGGCGCTAGCCGGCTGCGGCAAGAAAGAAGCCGAAAAGCCGGCCGAGACCGCCGCGCCGGCCTCCGCGCCCGCCGCTGAACAGAAGGCCGAGCCGCTCAAGGTCGCCTTTGTCTACATCGGCCCGGTGGGCGACGCGGGCTGGACGTACGCGCACGACGCCGGCCGCAAGGCCGTGGAAGAGAAGTTCGGCGACAAGGTCAAGACCACCTTCGTCGAGAACGTGCCCGAATCCGCCGCCGACGCCGAGCGCGTGTTCCGCGACCTGGCCAGCCAGGGCAACAAGCTGATCTTCGGCACCACCTTCGGCTACATGGAGTCGATGCTCAAGGTCGCCAAGGAATTCCCGGACGTGAAGTTCGAGCACGCCACCGGCTTCAAGACCGCCGAGAACCTGGGCCAGTATGACGTGCGCACCTACGAGGGCGCCTACCTCGCAGGCGTGGTCGCCGGCAAGATGAGCAAGTCGGGCAAGATGGGCGTGGTCGGTTCCGTGCCCATCCCCGAGGTGATCCGCAATATCGACTCGTTCACGCTGGGCGCGCGCAGCGTCAACCCGAACGCGACCGTCAAGGTGGTCTGGGTGAACAAGTGGTTCGATCCGGGCAAGGAACGTGAAGCCGCCACGACGCTGATCGGCCAGGGCGTGGACATGCTGATGCAGAACACCGACTCCGCCGCCGTGGTGCAGACCGCGCAGGAGAAGGGCGTGTATGCGTTCGGCTGGGACAGCAACATGAGCAAGTTCGGCGAGAAGGCGCACCTGGCCGCGTCGGAAATCCAGTGGGGCGTCTACTACAACAAGGTGGTGGACGACGTGCTGAACAACCGCTGGAAGAGCGACACCACGTGGTGGGGCCTGAAGGAAGGCATGATCGACCTGAAGGACTTCAACCCGACCGTGCCCGAGGACGTGAAGGGGCTCGTCGCCGAGCGCAAGAAGGGCATCGTCGACGGTTCCGCACCGATCTGGAAGGGTCCGATCAAGGACAACACCGGCAAGGAACAGGTCGCCAAGGACCAGACCGCCGACGACAACTTCCTGCACAACGTGAAGTTCTACGTCGAAGGCGTGGAAGGCAAGATCCCGGGCTGATCTTTGGCGTCAGCCCCTGCCCGCATGCCATGACCGCATGCGGGCCCGCCCCCGGCGTTGCGGGGGCGCACCCCTCTTCTCTTTGCTCGGCCCAATCTCCTTCGGAACTTGAAGCCGCCTCGATCGGCCCAAGCTATCTGTGCACGCGTCATTTGCTGGCGTGCGCAATGTGAAGGAGGCCTCTCATGTGGAAGCGTTTTTCGGCCCTGTGGACGCTGGTGCGCCGCGACGGCCGGCTGTTCTGGTATGCGCTGCGGCATCCGGATGCGCCGCCCTGGCTCAAGCCCGCGGCCTTCGGGTTGTTTCTCTATGCGATCTCGCCGATCGATCTGATTCCTGATTTCATCGCCGGACTGGGGATCGTCGATGACGTGGTGCTGATTCCGCTGGCGGTGCATCTGATGCTCAAGCGGCTGCCGCCGCACATCCTGCGGCAGGCCGAGGCACGCGCGGCCGCCACCACGGTACGGACGCGCTGAGCGCAGCGAGAAAAGAAAAGCCCTGGACGGCAACCTGCCGTCCAGGGCTTTCTTCATCGCGGACTGCGACCGCCTCAGTACGGCAGCAGGATGGTCGATCCGGTTGTCTTGCGCGATTCCAGGTCGCGGTGCGCCTGCGCCACATCGGCCAGTGCATGACGCTGGCGGATATCGATCTTGACCTTGCCGCTGGTGACGACGTCGAACAGGTCCGCCACCATCGGCTCGAGCAGTTCGCGATGCACCACATAGGTCATCAACGTGGGCCGCGTCAGCCGCAGCGAGCCCTTGCTGCCGAGCACCGAAATATCGAACGGCGGCACGGGGCCGGACGCGTTGCCGAAGCTCACCATCGTGCCGCGCGGCGCCAGGCAGTCGAGCGAACCACGGAAGGTGTCCGCGCCGATGGAGTCATAGACCGCCGGCACGCCCTTGCCGCCGGTGACTTCCTTCACCTTGTCCACGAACGATTCGCGCGTATAGACGACGGTATGCGTGCAGCCATGCGCGCGCGCCAGCTCCGCCTTCTCGTCGCTGCCCACCGTGCCGATCACGGTGACGCCGAGCGCCTTCAGCCACTGGCACGCGATCAGCCCGACGCCGCCGGCGGCGGCATGCAGCAGCACGGTGTCGCCAGCCTGCACCCGATAGCTGTCGCGGATCAGGTACTGCACGGTCAGGCCCTGCAGCATCATCGCCGCGCCCTGCTCGAAGGAAATCGACTCGGGCAGGCGCACCACGATATCGGCAGGCATCACGCGCACTTGCGCATAGGCACCGGTCGGACGGCCCGCGTAGGCCACGCGATCGCCTGCGCTCAGGTGGGTCACGCCCGCGCCCACCGCCTCCACCACGCCCGCGCCTTCCATGCCCAGGCCGGCGGGCAGCGGCTGCTTGTAGAGGCCGGTGCGGAAGTAGACGTCGATATAGTTGAGCCCGACCGCTTCATGGCGGATACGGACTTCACCGGGGCCGGGATCGCCGACTTCCACGTCGACCCACTGCATCACTTCCGGTCCGCCGGTCTGTTCGATCCGGATGGCTTTGGTCATCTGCATATCTCCTGTCAGGTCAGGCTGGATGGGATTGGCGATCAGGCCTTTGCCTCGACGCGGCACAGCTCGGCGATCACCAGGTCCGCCGTGGCGACGTTGGTCGCGCACGGCACGTTATGCACATCGCAGGCGCGTACCAGGGCGTTGATATCGGGTTCGTGCGGCTGCGGCGTCATCGGGTCGCGCAGGAAGATCACGGCGCGCACGCGCCCTTCCGCCAGTTGCGCGCCGATCTGCAGGTCACCGCCCCACGGCCCGGACAGCATCCGCGTCACGTCCAGCCCGACTTCATCGATCAGGCGGCCACCGGTGGTGCCGGTCGCGAGCAGTTCGCACTGCGAAAGGAATTCGCGGTGCCGCGTGGCAAAGGCAACGATGTCGTCTTTCTTGTGGTCGTGTGCAATCAGGGCGATACGTGGGCAGGTCATCAAGGGTCCTTGTTGCGGTAAGCGACTGCGGGTAAGTAGTGCGGCCAGTGCCGGGGCCGCGCCGGGTTCAGAACGTGCCGGGGTAGGCGCCGCCGTCGAGCAGGATGTTCTGTGCCGTGATGTACGCGGCCTGGCGGCTGCACAGGAACGCGCAGGTGGCGCCGAACTCGGCCGGGTCGCCGAAGCGGCGCGACGGGTTCTGCGCGGCGCGCCGCTGCGCGATTTCCTCGATGCTCAGGTTGGCCTTCTGCGCCGCGCCTTCCATGGTCTTGGCCAGGCGATCGGTGTTGAACGGTCCCGGCAGCAAGTTATTGACCGTCACGCCGTGCTGCGCGACTTCGCGCGCCAGGCCGGCGATAAAACCGGTCAGGCCCGAGCGCGCGCCGTTGGACAGGCCCAGTATGTCGATCGGCGCCTTCACGGCACCGCTCGTGATGTTGATGATGCGGCCCCACTTGCGCGCGATCATGCCGTCGACCGTGGACTTGATCAGTTCGATCGGGGTCAGCATGTTGGCGTCGAGCGCGGCCAGCCACGCGTCGCGGTCCCAGTCGCGGAAATTGCCCGGCGGCGGGCCGCCCGCGTTGTTGACCAGGATGTCGAGATCGCCCAGCTTGGCCACGGCATCGAGCGCGGCCTTGCGGCCTTCCGGCTTCGTGATGTCGGTGGCCACCGCGACCACGCGACGGCCGTGGCGCGCGCGCAGGTCGGCCGCGGCTTTCTCCAGCGCATCGGCGCCGCGCGCCACGATCACCACATCGACGCCCTCGGCCGCCAGCGCGTCGGCGCAGGCAAAGCCCAGGCCCTTGCTCGCGCCGCACACCAGTGCATGCTTGCCACGCAGTCCCAGATCCATCGCTCGTTCTCCTTGTCGCTTGTTGCTTGTGTCGTTTGTTCAGTCAGGTTTGGCGTCGCCGCGCGGTCCTGCCTTGCGCGCCGACAACAGGTACATTCCGCCCAGCACCAGTGCGCTGCCCGCCAGTTGCACGCCGCTGACGGGTTCGTCGAGCAGCCAGAAGGCCAGGAACAGCGTCGATACCGGGCCGATCATGCCGGCCTGCGAGGCCATCGGCGCGCCGATGCGGGCCACCGCCACCATCGTCATCGATACGGGCAGCACCGTGCAGAACACCGCGTTGACGAGTGACAGCCACATCACCGGCGCCGGCTGCGCGAGTTCGGCCACGGGCCGGCCCAGCGCCAGGTATTGCAGCACGCAGCAGGCCGTGGACACGCACATCGCGTAGGCCACCAGCCGCAGCGAGCCGATGCGCCGCACCAGCTCGCCGCTCAGGATCAGGTAGATACCATACGTCAAGGCACTGCCCAGCACCAGCGCCCCGCCCAGCCAAACCGTGGGGCCGCTGACATCCAGGTCATGGGCGAACACCAGCACGATGCCGAGATAGGCCAGCAGCAGCGACACCCATTGCCGCGCGGCGATCTGGCGGCGGAATATCAGCGCCGTGGCCAGCAGCACGAACGACGGCGTCAGGAACAGGATCAGCCGTTCCAGTCCTGCCGTGATGTATTGCAGCCCCAGGAAATCCATGAAGCTCGACAGGTAGTAGCCGATGAAGCCGAGGAACACCACGCGGCCACGGTCGGCCCACGACAGCGCCGGCAGGCGCCGCGACTGCCACCAGCCGATCGCCATGAACAACGGCACGGCGAACAGCATGCGCAGCGTGATGACCATGACGGCATCCACGCTGTAGCGGTACATCAGTTTGGCCACGATGGCCTTGGCGGAAAACAGCACGGCGCCGACAGCCGCGATGGCCAGCCCCGAACGCTGCGGCGACGGCAGCGCAGCGGGCATGGCAAGAGATTTTGATGAAACTGGCACGGGGGAATTCACGCGGAGAGGCGGCCGCCGCAACCTGGCCGGCTGGGTCGGCAAAGACAACCGGACGATTGTATTCGAAAAGAAGCATGGGCATCGGCCTACCGCCCGGTATGCCTCTGCTAGTCCGCATTTGCCTACAATGGGCGCTTCCGCACGGACCTCCCGGCCGTGCCGGTGCCACAGAACAACACAACCCATAGAGGAGATTCCCGCACCATGCCGCAACGCCTTGCACTTCGCCGCCGTGCCACGCTGATCGCCCTGACGTTCGGTGCCACCACGCTCGGCACACTGCCGCTGGCCGCCGCCGCGGCCGATGCCTTCCCGGCCAAGCCGATCCGCTTTGTCGTCCCGTACGCTGCCGGCGGCACGACGGATCTCGTCGCGCGCACGGTCGGCCAGCGCGTCGCGGAGAAGCTGGGCCAGCCCGTGGTCATCGAGAACCGTCCCGGCGCGGGCGGCAACATCGGCATGGACGCCGTGGCCAAGGCCGCGCCCGATGGCTACACCATCGGCTTCGGCGCGATCTCGACCAATGCGCTGAATCCGCATATCTACAAGCAGGTGCCGTTCGACCCGCGCAAGGACTTCACCGCCATCAGCCTGCTCGGCACCTCGACCATCGTGCTGGAAGTCGGCCCGTCGCTGCCCGTCAAGACCGTGCCGGAACTGATCGCCTATGCCAAGGCGCACCCCGGCCTGACATACGCGACCGCGGGCACCGGCACGTCGATGCACCTGGCCGGCGCGATGTTCTCGCAGATCACGCATACGGGACTGACGCACGTGCCCTATAAAGGCAGCAGCCCGGCCATCAACGACATGCTCGGCGGCCATATCGGCGTGATGTTCGACAACCTGCCGGCCTCGCTGCCGCACATCCAGTCGGGCAAGCTGCGCGCGCTGGCCGTGGCTGGCAAGAGCCGTTCGCCGTCGCTGCCTGACGTGCCCACGCTGGCCGAGGCCGGCCTGACGGGCTATGCCGTGGAACCATGGTTCGGCGTCTATGGCCCGGCCAACCTGCCCGCGCCCGTGGTGCAGGCACTCAATGCGGCCTTCGTCGAAGCGCTGGGGCGCGCGGACGTGCGCGAGAAGCTGACGCAGGCCGGCTTCAACCCGAAGGGTTCCAGCGCGTCGGACTTGCAGACGCTGACGCTGCAGGAATACGAGCGTTTCGGCAAGGTGGCGAAGAGCGCGGCCATTACCGTCGATTAAGGTCCGGCACCGGCGCACCTGCGCTGCCTTCGTCGGTATACTCGGGGCACACCTTCCATCGCACCACGATCGACGTGCCCTCCTCTTCCGACCAGCCCGCCGGCAACATCGACCCCGGCTACGACTTCACCGAACAGGTGGGCCACTTGCTGCGCCGCGCATACCAGCGCCACGTGGCCATCTTCCAGCAGACCATTCCCGATTCGCAGCTCACGGCCGCGCAGTTTGTCGTGCTTTGCGCGGTCCGGGACCGGCAACCGTGCTCGCTCAATGAAGTGGTGCGGGCCACGGCGATCGACCAGGCCACGGTGCGCGGCATCATCGAACGATTGAAGTCGCGCCAGTTGGTCGCGGTATCGCACGATCCCAATGACCGGCGCAAGGTGGTGGTGACGGTGACGGATGGCGGGCTGGCATTGATCGACGAGACGGTGCCGTTTGCGAAGCAGATTTCCGAACAGACGTTTGGCAACCTGAATCCGGCCGAGCGCGTGGCGGTGACTTACCTGCTGCGCAAGATGAGCGAAATCGACGAGGGGAACGGGGCGGGTTGAGGGGAGGCATTTGTACTGCCGCCGGTTTGCTCCCCTCTCCCGCTTGCGGGAGAGGGAGCAGACAATCGGTCTGCTAACCCTGCCGGTTGCCCAACGCCGCCAGCACCGTCTCCGGCACAAACGGCGGCCGCCGCAACCGAACGTCCATCGCATCGAACAACGCATTGGCCATCGCAGGCGCCCCCGGCAGCGACGCGGACTCACCCGCGCCCAACGGCGGCTCCGACTGCCTCGGCATCAGCACCACTTCGATCGGCGGAATCTCCGGGAACGTCAGCAGCGGATAACCGCCCCACTCGCGGCTGGCTACGCCCGTGCCATCAAAGCGCACTTGCTCCTTCAGCACGCGGCTCAGCGTCTGCACCACGTTGCCGTGGATCTGGTGGCGCACGCCGTCCGGGTTGACCATCATGCCGGTGTCCTGGCCCACGACGACCTTTTCTACACGAATCTGGCCCGTGGCGACGTCGACAGAAATATCGAGAACCCATGCGGACCATGCCGCGCCGAAGCCCGGAAAGCGGCTGTGGATATAGCGCGCGTAAGCCACGCCACGGCCGCGCAGCTTGCCGTCCGCATCGGGTACGCCGCGTGAGCCCTGTGCGCCGCGCTGCCAGCCAGCCGCATGCGCCACGGCGCGCAGCAGATCGGCCGCGCGATCATCGGGCAGATGCCGCAGCCGGAAGTCGATCGGATCAGCGTCAGCCTCCACCGCCAGTTCATCGATCATGCACTCATGCGCGAACGTATTCGGCAATGCCGAAACCCCGCGCAACCACGACGCGCGCACGATGGCAGGCGTGTCGTCACAACCGATGCGACGGCCCCCGTAAGCGTATGGCGGCACGGCGGTGCGGTCGCCCATCTCAAGCATGCGCGGCGCATTGGATACCTGCCCAGTCAGCAGCAGTGCCAGCGTCGGCGCATCGTTGGACGGATAGCGGCTGACAAAGTCATAGCCGAGCAACTCGCCGCCGGCGCCCAGCGTCGCGCTGACGTCCATCAGTTGCGCCGCGCCCTTGGGCTCCCACAAGTGTTCCTGCTCGCGCGAGAGTTGCACGCGCACCGGACGGCCCACCGCGCGCGACAGCAGCACGGCGTCGGCGCAGACATCATCGGCGCAGTTGCGGCCGTAGCAACCGGCGGCCTCCATGCGCACGATCTCGATGCCGTCCTCGCCAAGCCCCGACAACCGCGCCAGGTCGATGCGCAACACATGAGGGTTCTGCGTGCCGGACCATACGGTGAGCCCATCTTCGCGCCAGTCCGCGACGGCGCATGACGGACCGATCGAGCCGTGCATTTGATAGGGCCAGACAAAATGGCGCTCGAGCGTGGTACCGGTTCCCGGTGCCGGCATCTCGCCATCGTCGAGCAGGTCGCGGCGCCTGGCCGGATTCGCGCGCAACGCAGGTTCCGGATCATCGAGTGCCGGCAGCGGCGGCACCGGCTTCCAGCGCACGCGCAGGCGGCGCGCAGCCAGCACCGCGTACTCCTCCCGCTCGGCCACCACGCCGACGAAATCGCCCTGCACGATGATATCGACCAGCCCCGGCACATCACGCACGGAATCGCGATCGACTTCCAGCAAGCTGGTTCCGACGAAATCGCCTGCATCCCGGCCGGAGTACGGCGGTCGCACAACGCGTCCATGAAGCATGCCGGGCACGCGCACGTCATGCACGAACGTCAGCACGCCGCGCGCCTTGTCGGGGATATCCACACGGCCCGCGCCACGGCCGACGATGCGGTATGCCTCGACCGGCTTGGTCTGCACGTCGTCGGCCAGCGGCAACTCGGCATGCCCGTCTGCCACCAGCGCGCCGTAGCCGATGCCGTCGGGCGCGCCTTTCGCGCGGAACACGCCGTCGTCGACCTCCAGCGTTTCTGGCGCCACGCCCAGCCTCTGTGCCGCGCGGGCCTGCAGCCACGCACGGGCCTGCGCCGCCGCACGCCGCAGCGGCATGGCGGAGATCTGGATCGACGCGCTCGCAATGGTCGGCCCCTGGTTGGGCGTGGCCTCCGTATGCCCCAGCACCATGCGCACTCGCGCCAGCGGCACGTCTAGTTCTTCCGCGACGATCTGCGCCAGCGCCGTGCGGATGCCGGTGCCCAGGTCGACGTGGCCGTTGAAGGCCAGCACCTCGCCGGTATCGCGCACGGCGACGAAGATGTCCGGCAGCGCCGGCACATAGTCCGAGGCCGCGCCCGGCTGGCCCGGCGCCGGCCTCGCCGCCGCCTGCGGGGCGCGCGTCACCAGCAGCACGCCGCTTGCCTGCAGCAGTGCCAGTCGCTGCGCGCGCGGGGTGGAGGCCTCAGCCTCGGGAACGGTGTCGAGGATTGTCGCAGTCATAGCTCTTTAATTTTGCCGCCTTGCATCAGGCGACACCGTCGATGCCGCCGTTATACTGCCTGCCAGACACAGACCTCATGCCGAGCCATCCAACATGACCATCAAGACCGCAACCCAGCGCGCGGCAGTCGGGACGCGCGCCCGGCAGGCCCAGGACAGCCGCGACCGGATCCTGAAGGCGGCCATCAAGGTCTTCGCGCAGCGCGGCTACGACGGCGGACGCATCGAACGGATTTCGACGCTCGCGAAGACCTACGACCGGATGATCTACTACTACTTCGGCAGCAAGGAAAAGCTGTTCGTCGAAGTCCTGGAGACCATCTACCTGCAGCTCAATGAAGCCGAGCAGAAACTCGAAGGCGAACTCGACGCCGCCGATCCGGTGCGCGCGCTCTCGCAACTGACCGACTTCGTCTGGCACTACTACCTCGAGCACCCGGAGTTCGTCGCGATCCTGACCAGCGAGAACATGAGCCAGGGCAAGCACGCGCGCAAGTCGGTGCGGCTGCGCGATATTTCCAGCTACGCGCTGTCCGTGCTCGACGGCATCCTGTCGCGCGGCAAGGCGGTGGGCCTGTTCCGGCCCGACGCCGGCGCGCGCGACGTCTACATGGTCATCGCCTCGCTCGGCTACTTCTACAACTCGAACCATCATACGCTCAGCGCCTTCCTTGGCGAACCCATGATGAGCCCGGCCGCGGTATCGCACTGGCGCGATGTGATGCAGCAGACCGTGCTGCGCGCCGTGGCGATGCCGGGCGCCATCCCCGATGCCCCGCCCGCGCCGGCGCAGCATTCCGGCAAGCCGGCCCGCAAGCGCCGCGTGGCGGCCGTCTGAGCGACGCATCGGTCGCAACGGCGCGCCTCAGGCCGCTGCTCGCACGCCTGGCGCAATCTGCGCAAGCGCTTCGTCGCGGGTCAGCACGGTGGCGTACTTCTGCTCCATGTCGAACAGGTTGGCCGCGTGCGGGCCGAGCGCGCGGTCACCGACGCAGTCCGACAGCACCAGCGGCCGGAAGCCGAGCGACATCGCATCGACCACGCTCGCGCGCACGCAGCCGCTGGTGACGCAGCCGGCCACCAGCAGCGTCTGCACGCCGCGCTGCGTCAGCCACGCCGCCAGCGACGTGCCGAAGAACGCCGACGGCACCGTCTTGCGCACCACATACTCGCCCGCAGCGGGCGCAAGCTCCGGCACGATGGCGCTGTTGTGGCTGTCTTCCTTCAGCGTCAGCATGCCGGGCACCTTCAGCGTGAAGATATTGTGGTCGGCGTCGTCATCGGCGAACACGATGCGGCTGTGCGCCACCGGCCAGCCCTGCTCGCGCGCCGCGCGCAGCAGCGGCTGCGTGTTGCGGATGGCCTCCGGGATATTGCCGCCGCCAAAGACCGCCGGATCGGCGAAGCCGTTGACGAAATCGATGATCAGCAGCCCGTATGGCGGCCGGATCTCCATGGCGGTGCCGAAGCCTTGCCGCTGGTAGGTCTGGACTTCTTCATGCATGGCGGGCTTCCTTGAACAGTGTGTTGACGGGCGCGTGGCGGCCATCCGTCACCTTGCCACGCACTACCACGGGTTCGCCATCGAGGCTGACCGTGCAATGGCGCACCGGGATATCGATATGGCAGGCGGTGGTCCGGCTGCCACCCGCTTCGTTGTTGGGGCCGAACGAGCACAGGAAGTTGCCTTCGTACGCGCGCGCATCCATGCCGATGGTCGCTTCGCGGTCGTACATGGCCAGCGCCGACCAGCTCGCGCGCGGCTGCAGGCCCCAGCCGATATGCGACATCGCATACGCTTCGGGATCGTTGAACGATGCCATGTAGTCGGCCAGCAACTCCGCATCGAGGCCGCCTTCGATCGCCTTCACATAGCCGGACTCGACCGTGATCCGGATCGGCTCCTGGATATACGACTTCATCGGCAGCAGGATGTCGCCGCGATCGAGCACGATAGTGCCGCTGGTGCCGCCTTCATCCGGCCAGGTCAGTACGAAGCCGCTCGGCCAGTGGTCCCAGCGGCCGGGCTCGTCGACGAAGCCGTATTCGCTGATCGCCGGGAATTCGCCGAGTTTGCAGCGCAAGTCCATGCCGGCATCGGAGACGATGTGCATTTCGCGCGCGCGCGACAGCCGCGCCGTGGCGGCCTTCACGCGTTTGCGGTCCGCTTCGGTGGGGACCATGCGCGCGAGCACTTCGGGCGGCTCCACAGCGAGCAGGATCTTCGTGCCGCCGCTCAGGATCTCATGCTGCTCTGGCGAGAAAAGCAGCGTCATCAGGTCGAGCACGAGATCGCTCGCCTTCAGCGCGGCGATGGCAGCAGGATTACCGGTCAGCGGCGTGGTGCCGAGATAGGCCAGCGCATCGCGGCTCAGCGCCTTCTCGCCATTGACCGGCGGCAGATCGAGCCGGTTGACGATGGCGCCCATCGACGCCGCGGCCACCATGGCCGTGCGCAGCGTCTGCGGATGCGTGGCCGCGCCGGTCAGCACGGTGACGGTCTGGCCGGCTTCCAGCTTCGACAGCGTGAGCACCTGCTTCCACGCCTGGGTCAGGTCGTAATCGCTTACGGGCATGTTCGCTCCTCCGATTCGCGGATATCAGGCCAGCGCGGGCAGCGCGGCACCGAGGAAATCGCCGAAGGCGCGGTAGAAGCCGGCCTCGTCGTCCCACGGGATCATGTGGCCGGCATCGGCGACGTGGCTCGCCAGCACGCCAGGCAACAGCGTGCGGATCTCCTGCTCGTCCTCATCGCGCACCACGTCGCCGCGGCCCGCGCGCATCAGCAGCGTCGGCACCGACACGTGCGGCAGGTCGGCGTGGATGTCGTCTTCATGGAAGCCGTTGAAGCTCGCGAGGATCGCGCGCTCGTCGCAGGTGTGCAGCCATTCGGCGCGCAGGCGCAGTTGTTCGTCGGTCCATGTCGGGCAGAAACGGCGCATGCCCTCGGCGTCGATGCCAGCGCGCGCGAGGCGGATGGAATCGATGTACCAGGGCAGTTGCGCGGGATAAGCGCGGCGGCCGGGGCCTGAGACCGGCGGATCGACCATCACCAGGCGCGTCATGCCCGCCGGGTGCTGGCGCGCAGCGCGAACGCCGATGCGTCCGCCCATCGAATGGCCGACGATGGCATAGCGCTGCAGGCCCAGTGCCTGTGCAAACGCGATCACGTCGGCAGCTTGCGCGTCGAGGCTGTAGTCCAGCGTGTCGCTCGCTTCCGACAAGCCCCGGCCGCGCACATCCAGCACATAAGTATCGAAGCGCTGGCCGAACTGCTCGCCGACAAAGCCCCAAGTGATGGCCGGGCTCGTGATGCCTGGCACGATGATCACGGAATCGCGCGATGCCCTTTCGCCATCGTTGCCGCCGTAGCGCAGGTAGTGCTGCCGGATGCCGTTGGCCTGGACGCTGCCGCCATAGAGGAAAGTGCTCATGGCGCGGCCCTCAGTAGGCGCCGGACAGCAGCGCGCCCGCGCCCGGCACGACCGGCTCCAGGTCGAGTGCGCGCAGCATCGCGTAGGTGGTGGCGATGGCCGCCGTGATCACCGGCTTGCCGGTCATGGCTTCAACCTTGGCCACGGCCGGCAGCGACGGCATCTGCACGCAGGCCGACAGCACGATGGCATCGACGTCGGCAATGTTCATCTGCGCGACGATGGCCGGCAGCTTCGCCGGATCGTGGCGGCCCACTTCGAGGTTGTCGGGAATCTCCAGCGCGCGGTAGTCGACGACTTCGTAGCCTTCGTTGCGGATGTAGTCCACCACCAGCTCGGTCAGCGGCTTCATGTACGGCGCGACCACGGCAATGCGCTTCGCGCCGATTACCTTCAGTGCATCGACCAGCGCACCGGCGCTCGTGATCACCGGCGCATCGCCGCCGTTCTCGACGGTGTGGGCCTTCAGGCGCTGCTCCGACTTGCGGTGGTAACCGTGGCCCATCGCCATGATCGCGACCAGGCAGGCGTAGCCGAGCACATCCACGCGTGCGTCGGATAGCTCGACGGCGCAGCGGTCGGACTCGGCGTCCATCGCGGCCAGTTCTTCCTTGACCACCTTCTTCATGCGCATGCGGCTCGAATGGAAGGTGAACCGTTCGGGGCGGATCTGCTGCCGTGCGTTCAGCATGGCCGGGATCTCGGTTTCCATCGTGGTGTTGGAGCTCGGCACGATCTGGCCGATTCGGAAAACTTTCTGCACTGTCGACTCCGTCATCTGGTTGTCTTGGGTATGCCTTGTCTACCCGGACGCTCCAGGCAGTCTTGCCAGGCGTCCGCGGTTGCGATTGATTGTAGTGTACACACTCTATATGCGCAAACACATTCTACGCGGACAAAAAGGCACTCATTCAGTGCGCACCGAACGGGAGCCTCCCGTGTTTAGCGCATAAATTCGCCGGTATTGGGCAATATGTGAAGATCATCACATCGACATCAGGGTTTTCCATAAGTTGATACAAATCTATCTTTACCTTGAATTTTGTAGTGTGTACACTCGTTTTCAACAACTGGCCGCCGAGCCGGCCCCCACACCATCGACCCATGTGTCACTGCCAGGAGAAATAACGTGCAAGGCAAACCGCGAATCGCAATCATCGGCGCAGGACTCGGAGGGACGGCCGCTGCCGCCCTGATGCAGCGTGCTGGCCTCCAGGTCAGGCTGTATGAACAGGCGCCGGCGTTCTCGCGGCTGGGTGCCGGCATCCACGTGGGGCCGAACGTGATGAAGATCATGCGGCGCATCGGCATCGAGGACGCGCTCAATGACATGGGCTGCCATCCGGACTACTGGTACAGCCGCGACTGGGACACGGGCGAGGTCTGCGCGCAGATTCCGCTGGGCGACTACGCGTTGAAGCACTACGGCGCCAGCTACCTGACCGTGCACCGTGGCGACTTCCACAAGCTGCTCACCGATGCCGTCGCGCCTGGCACGCTGTTCTTCAACAAGAAGCTGGAAAGCGTGACCGACCAGGGCGACGTGGTGCAGTTGCGCTTCACCGACGGCACCGTCGACGAGGCCGACATCGTCATCGGCGCGGATGGCGTGAACTCGCGCATCCGTGAAACCCTGCTCGGCGCGGAGCCGCCCAAGTACACGGGCTACGTGGCGCACCGCGCGGTGTTCCCGATCTCGCGCGTCAAGGGCTTTACGCATGACCGCTGCACCAAGTGGTGGTCGGACGATCGCCACATGATGGTGTACTTCGACACCAGCAAGCTCGACGAGATCTACTACGTCACCGGCGTGCCCGAGCCCGAGTGGGACATGAGCAAGAGCTGGGTGCCGAGCAGCATCGAAGAGATGCGCGCCGCATTCGACGGCTGGCACCAGGGCGTGCAGTCGCTGATCGAAGGCACCGTGGAAGTGACCAAGTGGCCGCTGCTGGAGCGCGATCCGCTGCCGGTATGGAGCCGCGGCCGCCTGGTGCTGCTCGGCGACGCCTGCCACCCGATGAAGCCGCACATGGCCCAGGGCGCGGCCATGGCGATCGAGGATGCGGCCATGCTCACGCGCTGCTTCATCGAGGCCGGCACGGACGACTACGCCGCCACCTTCGCGCTGTACGAAGCCAACCGTGCCGAGCGCGCCAGCAAGGTCCAGCTGGTCTCGCACAACAACACGTGGCTGCGCACCAACGAGAACCCCGACTGGTGTTTCGGCTACGATGTGTACAACGTGCCGCTGGTCTCGGCCGGACGCCCGCCGCTGTCGGCGGCAGCATGATGTCCGCCTGAGCCGACCCGCCCGTACCGCCGGCCTGGCCGCTGTACGGGCCCGACGCGCCACAGCCCCTCGCCATGAAGGGGCGCGGCGCAGCGCTGCGTGATGTTCAAACCGCCACCTGCCCCCGATGAACGCGCCCCGCCCCCTGACGCTTCATGTCAACCACGCCGACCATACGGTCTGCGTGGCGCCCGATACGCCGCTGCTCTATATCCTGCGCAACGACCTGGCCTGCAATGGCCCGAAGTACGGTTGCGGACTGGGCCAGTGCGGCGCCTGCACCGTGCTGGTGGACGGCACCGCCGCGCGCTCGTGCGTGCTGCCGGTGAAGGCGGTACTTGGCCATGACGTGACCACGCTGGAAGGGCTGGGCACGCCCGCGCATCCCGACCCGTTGCAGCAGGCATTCATCGACGAGCAGGCCGCGCAGTGCGGGTATTGCCTGAACGGCATGATCATGACCGCGAAGGCGCTGCTGGCGGAGAACCCCGACCCGAGTGAGGCGGAGATCCGCGAGGCGCTGCGCTTCAACCTGTGCCGCTGCGGCACGCATGTCGAGATCGTGCGCGCCGTGCAACGCGCAGCCATCCTGCAGCGCGAAGACGCGCACGGAGCGCAGTCGTGAACGACACGCTGGCGCCCCGCGCGGATGCCGTCGCCAAGGCGGCAAGCCCTCTCCCGCCTCCCCAATGCCTGGCCGTACATGTCTTGCGTCCGCCGGGGCTTCAATGGGGCGGTGGTCAGCCTCTCGTTGCACGTCTGCTCGGCGCGGACCGGGACGCCGCAGCCGCAATGCCGGGCGTGCGAGCCGTGGTCGTGCGCAACAACTTCGCCGGCGTGGCGGCCGACTCCGATGAACAGGCCGCCCATGCGGCGGCTGCACTGCGCGCGCGCTGGTCCGCACCGCCCTCACCGGAGACGGTGCCCGTGCAGCGGCGTGCGCTGGCACAGCGTGGCGACGCAGCCGGCGCACTCGAACAATCGCGTGCACGCCAGGCGCAGCATTACCAGTGGCCGCTCGCCGGCATGCAGGCGACGACAGCCACCTGCACGGCCATCGCCGACTGGCGCGATGGCGCCCTGCGCGTCTGGCTGCCCAGTGCGCGCCCTGGCGCATTGCGCGAAGAACTGGCTGCGTTGCTCGGCATTGCCGAGCCTCAGATTACGCTGGCGTGCTGGCAAAGCGCCGACGACAGCGCGGACCCGGGCCTGCTTGCACACCACGCCGCTGCCGATGCCGCACTGATGGCGCACGCCGAGGGCGGCTGCGTGCGCCGCACCATCACCGCTGAGGACGTTGGGCTGGCCGATGCAACACTGGACTGGCTGATCGACAGCGCGCACGCTGGTGCCGTGATCGACGCGTATGCCGCCACGCTCGGTGGCACCGCCGCACCCGCCGTACCGCTGGCCTTGTGGCTGACGCACACGGTGGCGCCGGTGTCTGATGTCGTCGCCAACGCGCAAGCCGGCGCGTTGCCGCCGTACCGCATTCCCAACATCGATATCAGCGCGGCCGGCGCGGAGGCCGGCTCGACAGGCACGCCACTGGCTCGCGCGCAGGTCTTTGCACAGGAATCGCACGTTGATGAGATCGCCGCCAGCGCTGGCACCGATCCGGTAGCGCTGCGGCTCGACCACCTTGGAGATGCGCGTGGCGCAGCGCTGGTGCGCGACGTGGCCGAGCGAGCAGGATGGACGCCGTCGGCACAGCGGTCAGGCATCGCGCGCAGCGGCAACGTGCGCCGTGGCCGCGGGTTCGCCTACGCGCATGTGGTGGAGGACGACGCCGCGCAAAGTTGGTCGGCGTGGGTCGCGGAGGTGGAAGTCGACGGCACCACCGGCGAACTCGCCGTCACGCGTGTGACCGTTGGACACGACAGCGAATCGACGCTGCCACAGCGCGCCACGCAGGCATCCCCCGCTCTGGAACAGATGGTCGCGCAGGCCGCAAGGCAGCTGACCGCTCAATCGGCGGGCTTCGATGCATGGCCCGCCGAGCAGCCCGGGACTTCCGAGAGCAACCTGCCCGCCGTTGCTGGCACCACGGTGCCCGAAATCCGCATGGCCGGATCGCTTGCCACGCGCAATACGCTGGCCGCCGGCCCCGCCGCGACGCTGCCCGCCGCAGCCGCCGTCGCCAACGCGATCTTCGATGCGACCGGCATACGGCTACGCGAACCACCGTTCAGCGCCGATCGCATCCGGCTGGCACTGGACTCGCAACAACCAGGGAAGCGGCGCAGCAATCGCGGCTGGCTTGCCGCGGCAGCGGCGGCGGCGGCCGGACTCTGCGCCACCGTGCTGCCATGGCGCGCGCCCATCGCCCCGGTCGCGCCGACAGAGCCTGGCTTCTATTCGGCCGCGACACTGGAACGCGGAAGGCTGGTAGCCGCTGCCGGCGACTGCGCGGTCTGCCATACCGCACCGGGCGGCGTGAAGAATGCCGGCGGCCTGGCACTGGAAACGCCGTTCGGCACGGTCTACAGCACCAACATCACGCCCGATGCCGAGACCGGTATCGGCAACTGGTCGTTCACCGCCTTCGAGCGTGCCATGCGTGAAGGCATCCATCGCGATGGACGCCGCCTGTATCCCGCGTTTCCCTATACAGCGTTCGCAAAGATCAGTGATGCCGACATGCAGTCGCTGTACGCGTACCTGATGTCGGCCGAGCCCGTGAAGACCAGCGTGCCGCGCACCGAACTGGCCTTCCCGTTCAATATGCGCCCGCTGCTGGCTGGATGGAATCTGCTGTTCCACCGCAACGAGCAGTTCAAGCCGGATGCCTCACGCTCCGCGCAATGGAATCGTGGCGCTTACCTGGCCGAAGGGCTGGGCCACTGCAGCGCCTGCCATTCGCCGCGCAATGCACTGGGCGGCGAGAAAGGCGGTCGTCACTACCTCACCGGCGGCACCGCCGAAGGCTGGGATGCGCCCGCGCTGACCGCGCTGTCGCGCGCACCGGTACCGTGGACAGAAGACGCTCTGTTCACGTATCTGCGCGGCGGCTACGCGGTGCACCACGGCGCCGCTGCCGGACCGATGGCGCCTGTGGTGGAAGAACTGGCGCTGCTGCCCGAATCCGACGTGCGCGCTATTGCGCATTACGTCGCGTCGTTCAGCGCGCCGCCACCCGGGCCTGCACAGATCACCGCGCAGGCCGCGCAATACGAGCAACGCAGCGCCGAAGCGGCCAGATCGCTGGGCGGCCCTGCAGCCCGCCTGTACCAGAGCGCGTGCGCCGTGTGCCACCAGCCGGACCAGGGCATGCGCCAGTTCGGCGTGAAGCCCTCGCTGGCGCTGAACACGAACCTGCACAGCGACCGGCCCGACAACGTGATCCAGGTCCTGCTGCAAGGCATGCCGGCACCGCCGAACAGCACGCTGGGCGCCATGCCATCCTACGCAGACAGTCTCGACGACACGCAGATCACGGCCCTTGCGCAATACCTGCGTGCGCGCTTCGCCCCCGACAAACCCGCGTGGCGGGACGTGGAAGCCACCGTTGCGCGGCTGCGCGCGACGCCTGCGCACTGACAACAGACGAGACCTGCGCGGCGCGCGGGAAAACCCCAAGGAGAAAACCGCAGATCGGCCTTGCCGGCCCTTTTCATGTAGCTTACGCTGAATGACCATGTAGCACGCACTACATGAGTGCGAACAGAGCATGCAGCGGTGCACTGCGGCACAAGGACCGCGCACCACGATGACGTGCCACGATAAATACAAGACCAGAAATCCACCAAGGGTAGACAATAAGGAGTCACGATGACGAATCCGCATCACCCCCGCATGACAAGAGTGCGCCCGGCATAGTTCTCGCTTCGCCAGATTGCAGTCCCCCAGCGTTACGTTGCAATCGGCGGCGCGACAGCATCACCCGTCTGTCTGGACCCGCGCGGGTCCGGCCCCCTGCTTCGACAGACGTGTGCTTCCGGGTTCAGGAACCAGCCCTCTAATAGACTGTTAGACAGGTAGACAACATGTCGTCATCCATTTCATCCATGCCTTCCACGCCCCTCGCCGAAGCGTCGATCAGCGCTGCCCCGCCGTCGAACGCGAGGACTGCGAGCTCCCAGACCATCACCATCGAGGAAGGCATTCGCGCTGCTGGCGTCGGCCGCTTCCAGTACCGGCTGTTCGTCATCTTCGGTCTGGTCTGGCTGGCCGACGCGATGCAGGTGCTGTCGATCGGCTTCACTGCGCCATCGATTGCCAAGACCTTCGGCATTCCGGTTCCGACTGCGCTGCAGAGCGGGACGCTGTTCTTTGTCGGGATGCTGATCGGCGCGTTCATGTTCGGCCGCCTGGCCGACCGCATCGGCCGCCGGCCCGTGCTCATGATGGCGGTGGTCATCGATGCCATCTGTGGCGTCGCGTCGTCGTTCGCACCGGATTTCCAGTGGCTGCTGGTGCTGCGTTTCCTGACCGGCATCGGCGTCGGCGGCACGCTGCCGGTCGACTACACCATGATGGCCGAGTTCCTGCCCTCCGACCGTCGCGGCCGCTGGCTGGTTCTGCTGGAGTCGTTCTGGGCCGTCGGCACGATCCTGCTCGCCGTGCTGGCACTGATTGCCGTTTCGCACGGCGATGCAGCCTGGCGCCTGATCTTCCTGGTCACCGGCATCCCGGCGCTGGTCGGCCTGGTCTGCCGCTTCTACGTGCCCGAGTCTCCGCTCTACCTGAACAAGTCGGGACGCTCTGCGCAAGCACGCGCGGTGCTGCAGCGAGTGGCGGCCGCCAATCGCGTTTCGGTTGAAATCGGCACGCTGGAACCGCAGAAGATGGAGCGCAAGTCGGTGCTGGCGCTGTTCGAGACCGGCTTCCGTCGTCGCAGCATCAGCCTGCTGGTGGCGTGGGCGCTGATCTCGATCGCCTACTACGGTGTCTTCGTCTACCTGCCGGTGAAGCTGGCGGGCCAGGGCTTCGGCTTCATGCGCGGCCAGGTCTTCCTGATCCTGCTCGCACTGGTGCAACTGCCGGGCTTCGCACTCGCCGCGCATGGCGTCGAGCGCTGGGGCCGCAAGCCGACGCTGATCGGCTTCCTGCTGCTCAGCGCCGCGGGCTGCATGCTCTACAGCCTGGGCCAGTCGCCGACGCTGGTGGTTGGCTCGACCCTGCTGATGAGCTTCTCGCTGCTCGGCACCTGGGGCGCGCTCTACGCCTTCACGCCGGAGGTGTACCCAACCGACCTGCGCGCCAGCGGGATGGGCACGGCCGGCGCCATGGCGCGCTTCGGCGGCCTGTTCGCGCCGGCCATCGTTGCCCCGGTCATGGCCACGCATTTCACGCTGGCCCTGGTGCTGCTCTCGTCGTTCCTGGCCGTGGCGGCGCTCGCGATCTATATGGTCGACATCGAGTCGAAGAACCGCGCGCTCGACTGACAGCCGGTTAGCACGGCAGGCTCGGAAACGTAGCGACTGGCACGGGCCGCCGCAGCCGCGCTGCGGCCCGCTTCCATTACAATCGCGCTACCACGGCGCGGCGCCCTGGTTCACAAGACCGGGGCCGCCCGCTTCACCCTCTCCCGCCGAGCCCTTCGCCGCCGCCATGAAACAAGACCCGCGTTTCCCCAGCCTGTACATCCTCGACCACCCGCTGATCCAGCACAAGCTCTCGCATATGCGCGACCGGGACACGTCAACGCGCACGTTCCGCGAGCTGCTGCGCGAGATCACGCTGCTGATGGGCTACGAGATCACGCGCCACCTGCCGCTGACCACGCGCCATATCGAAACGCCGCTGGTACCGCTGGAAGCCCCGGTGATCGCCGGCAAGAAGCTGACCATCGTGCCGGTGCTGCGCGCCGGCGTCGGCATGAGCGATGGCCTGGTGGAGCTGATCCCGTCGGCGCGGATCGGGCATATCGGCGTGTATCGCGACGATCAGCATCGTCCGGTGGAATACCTGGTGCGCCTGCCTGACGTGGAAGACCGCAGCTTTATCCTGTGCGATCCGATGGTCGCCACCGGCTATTCGGCCGCGCATGCCGTCGATGTCCTGAAGCGCCGCGGCGTGAAGGACGACGCCATCACTTTCGTCGCCCTGGTGGCGGCCCCGGAGGGCGTGGAGGTGTTCCAGAAGGCGCATCCGAACGTGAAGCTGTTCGTCGCCTCGCTTGACAGCCATCTGGACGAACACGCGTACATCGTTCCGGGCCTCGGTGACGCGGGCGATCGTTTGTTCGGCACCAAGAACTGACTTGCAGCGGGCGTGCTGCCCGCTCGCCATCTTTCCCGCTGTCGCGAGCTTGATCCTACTCAATGGCTCGCGCGGCGCGGCTCCCTACACTCGACGTCGCACCGCAAATGCGTGCAACCCGTCGAACTCTCACAGGGAGAACCGCATGGAAGCCTTCAAGATCCTCTTTACGACCAGCACCGGGCTGATGAGCCTCGGCGTCATCGTCTTTATCATCGGCATGGCGTGGTTCTTCGCGCGCCTGTTCAGCCGCAAGATGCGCGAAGACGCGGCCGCCGCGAAGGCCGCAGCGGAAAACCGGCCGGCATCGCAGACCGGCACACGCTGAGCGGCGCCTACTTTTTCTTGCCGCCGCCCAGCAGGCTGCCCAGCACGCCGCGGATCAGTTCGCGTCCGACCTGGGAGCCCACGGTACGCGCGGCCGACTTCGCCATCGATTCCAGGATGGAATCGCCGCGGCCGGTCTTGCCGGTACCCTTGGTCAGCGAGCCGAAGATCTCGCCGGCGGTACCCAGCCAGCCGCCCTCTTCGGCCGGCGCACCGGCTGTTGGCTTCTGCGCCGTGGCGCCGCCACCATTGCCCGCCGGCGCCACGCTGCCGCGCAGCTTCTCGTAGGCCGACTCGCGGTCGATCGTCTTTTCGTAAGTCCCCGCCACCAGCGACGTCGCGATCAGCTGCTTGCGTTCGTCGTCGGTCACCGGGCCGATGCGGCTACCCGGCGCCAGCACCCAGGCGCGCTCGGTCACGCCCGGCGTGCCCTTGGCATCGAGCAGCGACACCAGTGCCTCGCCCACGCCTAGCTCCCCGATAACCTTCTCCACATCAAGCTTCGGGTTGGCGCGCATGGTGGTGGCCGCCACCTTCACCGCCTTCTGGTCGCGCGGCGTGAACGCGCGCAAGGCATGCTGCACGCGGTTGCCGAGCTGGCCCAGCACCGTGTCGGGGATATCGGCCGGATTCTGCGTGACGAAGTACACGCCAACGCCCTTGGAGCGGATCAGCCGCACCACCTGCTCGATCTTGTCGAGCAGCGCCTTGGGCGCGTCGGTGAACAACAGGTGCGCCTCGTCGAAGAAGAAGACCAGCTTCGGCTTGTCGAGGTCGCCGGCCTCGGGCAGCTTCTCGAACAGCTCGGACAGCATCCACAGCAGGAACGTCGCATAGAGCTTGGGCGAGTTCATCAGCTTGTCGGCCGCCAGGATGTTGACCACGCCCTGGCCCTTGTCCGTCTGGATGAAATCTTCCAGGTTCAGCATCGGCTCGCCGAAGAACACGTCCGCGCCCTGCGACTCCAGCGCAACCAGGCCACGCTGGATCGCGCCGATCGACGCCGCGGAGATATTGCCGTACTCGGTGGTGAACTGCGCCGCGTTGTCGCCAACGTGCTGGAGCATGGCGCGCAGGTCCTTGGCGTCGAGCAGCAGCAGGCCGTTGGCGTCGGCGATGCGAAACACCAGGTTGAGCACGCCCTGCTGCGTGTCGTTCAGTTCCAGCATGCGCGACAGCAGCAGCGGCCCCATGTGCGAAATGGTGGCCCGCACCGGATGCCCCTTCTGGCCGAAGACGTCCCAGAGCGTGGTCGGGCAACCGCCCCAGGCCGGTTCCGGCAGGTTCAGCTCCTCCAGCCGCGCCTTGAGCTTGTCCGAGGGCTGGCCCGGCATGGAAATGCCGGTCAGATCACCTTTGACGTCGGCCATGAAGACCGGCACGCCCAGCCGCGAAAACCCCTGCGCCAGCGTCTGCAGGGTCACGGTCTTGCCGGTACCGGTGGCGCCGGTGATCAATCCGTGCCGGTTGCCCATCTGCGGCAGCAGGGCCAGTTCGTGCTCGGCGTTCTTGGCGATCAGGATAGGTTCGGCCATGGTGTCTTGGATCGGGAAGCGTGGCGGACGGCCACAGGCGCGGCACGGACAGGGCCGCGTGATAAAATCACGGGCTGATTATAGCCAGCAGCCGGGTCAATACGTCACCCGGCGCGGCCGCTTCTACCGCGCTATACCACGCTGTACGGCGCCCGCAAGCTGCAGCCTTCCCGCACAACCTCACGTTTTCCGCTTCGGAGAGAATCATGGCCGGTCACTCGAAATGGGCCAATATCAAGCATAAGAAGGCCGCCGCAGACGCCAAGCGCGGCAAGATCTGGACCCGCCTGATCAAGGAAATCACCGTTGCCGCCAAGCTCGGCGGCGGCGATGTCGACTCCAACCCGCGCCTGCGCCTGTCCATGGACAAGGCGATGGACGCCAACATGCCCAAGGACAACATCCAGCGCGCGATCCAGCGCGGCGTGGGTGGCCTGGAAGGCGCGAACTACGAGGAAATCCGCTACGAGGGCTACGGCCTGAGCGGCGCCGCGATCATTGTCGACTGCCTGACCGACAACCGCGTGCGTACCGTGGCCGAAGTCCGCCACGCGTTTTCCAAGCACGGCGGCAACATGGGGACCGAAGGCTCGGTGGCCTTCATGTTCACCCATTGCGGCCAGTTCCTGTTTGCCCCGGGCACGCCGGAAGACAAGCTGATGGACGCCGCGCTGGAAGCCGGCGCCGACGACGTGGTCACCAATGACGACGGCTCGATCGAAGTCACCTGCCCGCCGAACGATTTTTCCGCGGTCAAGGCGGCCCTGGAAGCCGCCGGCTTCAAGGCCGAAGTGGCCGACGTGGTGATGAAGCCGCAGAATGAAGTCGAGTTCACGGGCGACGACGCGGCGAAGATGCAGAAGCTGCTGGACGCCCTGGAAAACCTCGATGATGTGCAGGAAGTCTTCACCAACGCGGTCATCGAAGAGTAAGTAGACTTAGTTAGCCCTCGGGCGGCAGCACGATCAAGCTGCCGCCTTTTTGCATGCGTATCTTTTCTGGCAGTGGATCATGAAAGTATTGGTTGTCGGCTCGGGTGGACGTGAACACGCGCTGGCGTGGAAATTGGCCCAATCCCCCAAGTTGCAGGTGGTGTATGTGGCACCGGGCAATGGCGGGACCGCGCTCGACAAGCGCCTGCAGAATGTTCCGCTGACGGATCCGCAAGTGCTGGCCGCCTTTGCCGAGCGCGAAGGCGTGGCCTTCACCGTGGTCGGCCCCGAAGCGCCGCTGGCCGCCGGCATCGTGGACGTGTTCCGCGGCAAGGGCCTGCGCATCTTCGGCCCGACCCAGGCTGCGGCACAACTGGAGTCGTCGAAGGACTTCGCCAAGGCCTTCATGCACCGCCACGGCATTCCGACGGCGGCCTACCAGACCTTCGCCGACGCCGCCCTGGCCCACGCCTACATCGACGCGCAAGGCGCGCCGATCGTGATCAAGGCCGATGGCCTGGCGGCCGGCAAGGGCGTGGTCGTCGCCATGAACCTGGAAGAAGCGCACGCCGCCGTCGACATGATGCTGGCCGACAACAAGCTTGGCGATGCCGGTGCGCGCGTGGTGGTCGAGGAGTTCCTGGAAGGCGAGGAAGCCAGCTTCATCGTGCTGGTCGACGGCAAGAACGTGCTGGCACTGGCCACCAGCCAGGACCACAAGCGCCTGCTGGACGCCGACGCCGGCCCCAACACCGGCGGCATGGGCGCCTACTCGCCCGCGCCGGTGGTCACGCCCGCGCTGCATGCGCGGGCGCTGCGCGAGATCATCGTGCCGACCGTGCGCGGCATGGAAAAGGACGGCATTCCGTACACGGGCTTCCTGTACGCCGGCCTGATGATCGACAAGGACGGCAACCTGAAGACGCTCGAATTCAACTGCCGCATGGGCGACCCGGAAACCCAACCGATCATGGCGCGCCTGAAGACCGACCTGGTCGACGTGATGGACGCCGCCGTGTCCGGCAAGCTCGACGAAGTCGAACTGGACTGGGATCGCCGCACCGCGCTGGGCGTCGTGATGGCAGCCTATGGCTACCCTGACTCGCCGCGCAAGGGCGACGCCATCACCGGCATCCCGGCCGAAACCGATGACAGCGTGACCTTCCACGCCGGCACGACGCTCAAGGACGGCACGCTGCTGACCACGGGCGGCCGCGTGCTGTGCGTGGTGGGCCTGGCCGATACGGTCAAGGCCGCGCAACGCGCCGCCTACGCCGCAGTGGAGCAGATCCAGTTCGATGGCATGCAATACCGTACCGACATCGGCTACCGCGCCATCAAGCGCTGACCGCCGATGTGGCGCCGCCACGAGGCCGTACCGGCCGCTGGCGGCCCGTCACAGGCGGACGGCTGGCGCCGGCAAGTGCCTCGCCAGCCGTTACAATCGTGACACACCCATGACGGCCGTGCCGGCCAGACGCCGGCACGGCCGCCCTTGCATCCGGGGCCCGCGCCCCTACAAGCCATGATCGATTCCCAGGCAGTCCGTGCCTACCTGCTCGGTCTGCAAGACCGCATCACCGACGCCGTCGCCGCCATTGACGGACAGCCATTCCTGACCGACGCCTGGGAAAAGCCGCCCACCGAGCGCCTGCGCGGCAGTGGCCGCACCCGCATCCTGGAAGGCGGCGCCGTGATGGAGCGTGCCGGGGTTGGCTTTTCGCACGTGACCGGCGATACCCTGCCCCCATCGGCCAGCGCCAACCGGCCCGAGCTGGCCGGGCGCGGCTTCGAGGCGATGGGCGTATCGCTGGTCTTCCATCCGCGCAATCCGTACGTGCCCACCGTACACATGAATGTGCGCTGCTTCATCGCCACCAAGCCTGGTGCCGATCCGGTGTGGTGGTTCGGCGGCGGCATGGACCTGACGCCGTACTACGGCAATACCGACGACTGCACCCATTTCCACCGCACCTGCAAGGCATCGCTGGCACCGTTCGGCGATGCGTTGTATCCGCGCTTCAAGCAGTGGTGCGACGAGTATTTCTTCCTGAAGCACCGCGGCGAGGCGCGCGGCATTGGCGGCATCTTCTTCGACGACTTCTCGACGCTCGGCTTTGAACGCAGCTTCGAAATGATGCGCAGCGTCGGCGATGCCTTCCTGACCGCCTACCAGCCGATCCTGGAGCGCCGCAAGGACATGCCGTACGGCGAGCGCGAGCGCGACTTCCAGGCCTACCGCCGCGGCCGCTATGTGGAATTCAACCTGGTATTCGATCGCGGCACGCTGTTCGGATTGCAGTCCGGCGGCCGCGCCGAATCGATCCTGATGTCGATGCCGCCGCAGGTGACATGGCGCTACGACTGGCAGCCGGAACCGGGCAGCGCCGAAAGCGCGCTGTACACCGACTTCCTGCCGGCGCGCGACTGGGCCTGACGGCAACCTTATGGCACATCCCAACCAAGACGCCGTGCCGGCCGCAGCAGCCGGCAAAGACGCCCGCCCCTATCGCCTGGGTATCCTGGGCGGCACTTTCGACCCGCCCCATCTCGGCCACCTGGCGCTCGCCAGCCTGTGCATCGACCATCTGGCGCTGGATGAACTGGTGTGGATCCCGACCGGCCAATCGTGGCAGAAGAGCGCTGACGTGACGCCCGCCGCGGACCGGTTCGCCATGACGGAACTTGCCGCCGCCGCGCTGACCGGCACTTCGGCAACGATTCGCGTGAGCCGCATGGAAGTGGATCGCGAAGGACCAAGCTACACCATCGACACCGTGCGCCACCTGCGCGAGGAGTATGGCCCGCAAGCCTCGCTCTGCTGGCTGATGGGCGCCGACCAGCTCCTGCGACTGCACACCTGGCACGGCTGGCAGGAATTGTTCGCCCACGTGCACTTGTGCACCGCCACGCGCCCCGGCTTTGCGCTCTCGGAACTCGAAGGGCCGGTGCGCGAAGCGCTGGCCGCGCGCCACGCCGACACGCACCTGATACAATGCACGCCCTCCGGCCGGATGTGGATTGACCAGACCCTCGCTGTCGACTTGTCTTCCACCGGCCTGCGCCAGCGCCTGGCATCCGGCTTGCCAGCGGATGACCAACTGCCGGCTGGCGTGGCACACTACATCGCGAGCCAGGGGCTCTACCGCCCCGCATCAGGCCAGTCCTGAACTGGCCGCCCCCCAATGAATTCAGCTGAACAAGAACGCACCATGGATATTCGCAAACTGCAACGCGCCATCGTCGACGGCCTCGAGGATGTCAAAGCGCAGGACATCAAGGTGTATGACACCAGCCACCTGACCGAACTTTTCGACCGGGTGGTGATTGCCAGCGGGACATCCAACCGCCAGACCAAGGCGCTTGCAGCGTCGGTGCGCGAGACAGTGAAGGATGCCGGCGGCCACATCATTGCGGTGGAAGGGCTGGAAACCGGCGAATGGGTGCTGGTCGACTGCGGCGATGCGGTGGTGCACATCCTGCAGCCGCAGCTGCGCATGTACTACAACCTGGAAGAAATCTGGGGCGACAAGCCGGTTCGCGTGAAGCTGGCCGCCGCCAAGGGCCTGGCCAAGGCCAGCGAGCCGATGGATGACGACGAAGAAGACGCGCCGGCACCGCGCGCGCGCCGCGCCACCGGCCTGCGCCCGGCCCTGGCCCGCCTGCCCGAAGGCATGAAGGAACCGTCGCCACCGATGGGCCACGAGGACACCGATCCGGACGCCATCGCCACCATCCGCAAGCCGCGCAAGACGACTTCGGCCACGAAGACCGCTGCCACCAAGACTCCGGCCACGCGCGCTGCCGCGCCGCGCAAGACGGCCGCCGGCGCCCCGGCACGCAAGACCGCCACGCGTACCACCGCGACCAAGACCGCTGCTGCCAAGACTGGCGCCGCCAAGCCGGCCGCCCGCAAGCGCACCACGCGCTCGGCCTGAGCCTGAACTTGCGCGCGCGGCTCCGGCCGCGCGGCAATGCACCCCATGCAACTGGTCATCGTGGCGGTCGGCCACAAGATGCCTGGCTGGATCGAAACCGGCTTCAACGAGTATGCCAAGCGCATGCCGCCGGAGTTGCGCATCGAACTGCGCGAGGTCAAGCCCGAAGCCCGCTCGTCTTCGAACAACGCCGCTACCGTGATGCAGCGCGAAGCCGCTCGCATTGACGCGGTGCTGTCGTCGCTGTCGCGACAGTGCCGCATCGTGGCGCTGGATGAGCGCGGGCGCGACTTCACGACGGTGCAGCTCGCCGGCCAGCTCACCGACTGGCAACGCGAAGGCGGCGACGTTGCGTTCCTGATCGGCGGCGCCGACGGCCTCGATCCCGCGTTGAAGGCGCGGGCGCAAACGCTGCTGCGGCTGTCCAGCCTGACGCTGCCGCACGGCATGGTGCGGGTGCTGCTGGCAGAGCAGCTCTACCGCGCCTGGTCGGTCACGCAGAACCACCCCTATCACCGGGCCTGAGCCGGCGCCGGCAGTACAATGCGGGCCTTGGGCGGCCGCTTCGGGCTTGCCTGTTCCCGAATCTCCGCTCCCGCCCCGATGCACGATTACCTCTATCTCGCTTCCCAAAGCCCGCGCCGCCGCGAACTGCTGACGCAGCTCGGCGTGCGCTACGAACTGCTGCTCGCCGACGATGACGAAGACGCAGAGGCGCTGGAAGTCGTACAGCCCGGCGAAACGCCCGACGACTATGTCCAGCGCGTCTGCGCGCTCAAGGCCGAAGCCGCGCTGCGGCGCCGCGAACGGCGCGCGCTGCCCGACGCCCCCGTGCTCACGTCCGACACCACCGTGTGCCTGGGCGGTGACATCCTCGGCAAGCCCGCCGATGGCGCCGACGCCGCGGCCATGCTGGCCGCGCTCTCCGGCGCGACGCACCGCGTGCTGACCGCCGTCACCGTGGTCTCGACCCTGGGCATGCACCATGCGCTGTCGATCTCCCGCGTGACCTTCCGGGCGATGACCGCGCCCGAAATCGAGGGCTACGTGGCCAGCGGCGAGCCGCTCGGCAAGGCCGGCGCCTACGGCATCCAGGGCCGCGCGGCGGAGTTCGTCGAGCGGATCGAAGGCAGCTATTCAGGTATCATGGGCTTACCCCTGTTTGAGACGGCAGCGTTACTCAGGCAGGCCCGCCTGCGGTTCTGAACGGCATCCTCCAAGGCCCGCAAACCCGGGCAGACAATACATCGCCGGTACACCGGCAACGCGTTTCATCCGCCATGACTGAAGACATCCTCGTCAACATCACGCCACAAGAGACGCGCGTTGCCATCGTGCAGCAGGCCGCCGTCCAGGAACTGCATGTCGAGCGCACCCTGACGCGCGGACTGGTCGGCAACATCTACCTGGGCAAGGTCGTGCGCGTGCTGCCGGGCATGCAGTCGGCCTTCATCGACATCGGCCTGGAGCGCGCGGCATTCCTGCACGTCGCCGATATCTGGCATCCGCGCGATCCCGACAACAAGAACGGCGCCCAGCTCGCCATCGAGAAGACCCTGTTCGAAGGCCAGGCGCTGATGGTGCAGGTCATCAAGGACCCGATCGGCACCAAGGGCGCGCGCCTGTCCACGCAGGTCAGCATTGCCGGGCGCACGCTCGTGTACCTGCCGCAGGATCCGCATATCGGCATTTCGCAGCGCATCGAGGGCGAGGTCGATCGCGAGGCGCTGCGCAGCCGCGTGCAGGGCCTGGTGCCGACCGACGAGCGTGGCGGCTTTATCGTGCGCACCATCGCCGAGGAAGCCAGCGACGAAGAGCTTGGCAATGACATCGCCTACCTGCGCAAGATCTGGGCCGTGATCCGCCAGAACGCCACCACGCAGCCGGCGCCGAGCCTGCTCTATCAGGACCTCGACCTGGCCCAGCGCGTGCTGCGCGACTTCATCAACGACGCCACCGGCGTGATCCAGATCGACTCGCGCGAGAACTACCAGCGGCTGGTGGAGTTCGCGCAGGAATACACGCCGGCGGTGCTGCCGCGCCTGTCGCACTACGCCGGCGAGCGGCCGATCTTCGACCTGTTCAATATCGACGCCGAGATCGAGAAGGCGCTGTCGCGGCGCGTGGACCTGAAGTCCGGCGGCTACCTGATGATCGACCAGACCGAGGCGATGACGACGATCGACGTCAACACCGGCGGCTATGTCGGGGCGCGCAACTTCGACGACACGATCTTCAAGACCAACCTCGAAGCCGCGCATACCATCGCGCGCCAGCTGCGGCTGCGCAACCTGGGTGGCATCATCATCATCGACTTCATCGACATGGAGAATGTCGAGCACCGCGAAGCGGTGCTGTCGGAACTCAAGCGCGCGCTGTCGCGCGACCGCACGCGCATCACCGTCAACAACTTCTCGCAGCTCGGCCTGGTCGAGATGACGCGCAAGCGCACGCGTGAATCGCTCGCGCACGTGCTGTGCGAGCAGTGTCCGGTGTGCCAGGGCAAGGGCCAGGTCAAGACGCCGCGCACGGCCTGCTACGACATCCTGCGCGAGATCATGCGCGAATCGCGCCAGTTCAATCCGCGCGAGTTCCGCATCCTGGCCTCGCAGGAAGTCATCGACCTGTTCCTGGAAGAGGAAAGCCAGCACCTGGCGATGCTGGGGGACTTCATCGGCAAGCCGATCTCGCTGCAGGTGGAATCGACGTTCCACCAGGAGCAGTACGACATTATTCTGATGTAGTCCGTCTGCCGCAGGCCTGAGGAAGGGCTGAAACAAAAAGGGTTGCAGGCAAAAGCCTGCAACCCTTTTGTATTGTCCGGCCCGGTAGACCGGGCCCCGGAGGCTCGCGCCTCAGTGCGGCATTTCGTCGGTCGAGAAAACGTACCGGGCGCCATCCGTGTAAGTGTCGAACTTGCCGCCGGCTTTTGCGCCATCGGCATAGACGCTGTACTTGTCGGTACGCGCGCCGTCGGTATTCGGATCGAACTGGCCACTCTTGGCCAGAACCGGCGCGGCCGAGATGGCAGCAGCGATGGCGGTAATGACGATCAGGAGATAGCGGCTGGCGTTCATGATTTTCCTCTATGGTCACGACGCCTTTGTTTTTGGGGGGCTGCTGCATTGCGGCATCGCGTAGACGAATACTAAGGGTTTTCCCTTGAAGTGACCAATCCCCAACGCGACAATAGCTTGTTGCAATTTTCGGAACATTGGGACGATCTGGCTGCTACAAGCCAACGACGACCGGCACCCGCGGCGCCACCGCGCACATCAGTTCATAGCCGATCGTGCCCGCCGCCGCGGCAACATCGTCGATCGGAACATGCTGCCCCCAGAGTTCGACCAGCGCGCCGACGCCGGCTTCCGGGCATTCGCTGAGATCGACCGCCAGCATGTCCATGGAAATACGCCCGACGGTGCGCGTGTTCCGGTTGCCGACACGAACTGGTGCGAAATGCCCTGCATGCGAAGAGCTCGTGCGCGGATAGCCATCGGCGTAGCCGCACGCGACGATGCCAATACGCTGGCGGCGCGTCGCGACATAGTGGGAACCATAGCCGACCGACTGGCCGGGCTGCAGGTCCTGCACGCCCAGTATCCGGCTGGTCAAGGTCTGCGCTGCCTGTAGCCCGGTGCCAGCCAGGTCCTTCGCGCAGCCCGACGGCGCAGCGCCGTACAGCATGATGCCCGCCCGCACCCAGTCCGCGTGGCAATCAGCATGACGCATGGTCGCCGCCGAGTTCGCGACGGAGACCTTTCCGGGCAGGTCCTGCGTGACGGCCCGGAACGTGGCGAACTGGTCCGCCACGCCTTTCTCGGTATCCGCATCCGAGAAATGACTCATGTGGGTCACGGATTTCACCGCGGCAATATCGCTCAGGCGACGCCAGGCCGCGCTGTACTCTGCGGGATTGAACCCCAGGCGATTCATGCCGGCATTCAGCTTCAGGCAGACATCGATCGAGCGCGGTGGCAAGCGACCATCGCGAGACGCCACCTCCAGCATCCGCAACTGCTCTTCTCCGTGAACCGCCGTGGTCAGGCGCAGCGAGGCAAGCAGCGCGATATCACTGTCATCGAAGAATCCCTCAAGCAACAGGATCGGGCCGGTCCAGCCCAGGTCACGCAGCCGGGCCGCCTCGTCCAGGTCGAGCAATGCAAAACCATCGGCCGAGGTCAGTGCCGGATAGACCCTGGCGATGCCGTGGCCGTAGGCATTGGCCTTTACCACGGCCCAGACTTTCGATGCAGGTGCCAGCCGCCGTGCAATGGCCAGGTTGCTGGCAAGCGCGGAGCGGTGGACGGTCAAGGAGATGGGGCGTGGCATAGGTGTCGTTATCTGGATTGCCGTAGTAATGACTAGTACTGGCGATTCGCTCCTATCCCGGAGCGCCAACTATCGTATCGACGTTGAAGCAGGCTTTGTTACTGAAATTCCACGAGTTTTCAGTAACAGCTTTCAAGTCCGGCAAAGGCGACAAAGCGGTCGGCGCGGCGTCAGGAGCGGCTCGCCTCGCTGACGTCAGGGGGTGGTGTTTCTACCTACGCGCAAGTGATCCGCATGACCCTGCGCGTTTGTTGCGATCCGCTATAACTCAGTTAACGCCGGCCCATCCAAAAGCACGGGCGGGAGCCCGCAGGTCGCTGGCGTTCTGTAGTGAGGTACCCCGGATGAAAGCCCCGCAACTGGGCCTATGTTTTTTGGCCATGTTTCTGTGCACTGCCTGCGAGCAGTTGCCGATCGCCCGGCGGGCACCTCCGCCACCCCCGTCACCCGCTGTCGCCGCAGCCCCGGCATTCGAAAAACCACTTCCCACGCCAATCGCCGCCCACGACATCAGCCTGGCCGGCACCTGCCGCCGCACCGAGGACGACGGCTTCCGCGAAGACGCGGTGATGCGCGTGGTCTCGAACGATGTGAAGTCGCTGAAATGGAAGCTGTGGGTATCCAAGCGCGGCACCTGCCAGTTCGACCTGGCGGATTTCAAGCAAGTCCAGAAGACGCCGCATATCGTGCTGCAAGCGACCGACGGCACCCAATGCGAACTGCTGATCTGGCAGGACCCTCGGCGCATCACGCTCGCGCACGCCAATTGCCAGAAGCGTTGCACGCCCGGCATCTATGAGCAGGCGTGGCCGGTGCTGTTCAACCCGAATAACGGGAATTGCGCCGAGATCCGGTGAGCAAGCGAAGCGGCCCGGCGCGGAAGGACGCGCTTACTTGCTCTTGGGCACGCGGCCCATCAGGAAGAACTCGTCGTTCGGACGCATGCTGATGGTATTGGCCATGCGGTTCGACAAGCCGAAGAACGCCGTGATGGCGGCGATGTCCCACGCATCTTCATCGCTGAACCCGTGTTCGCGCAGTGCCGCAAAGTCGGCGTCGCCAATTTCGTGCGAGGCCTTGCAGACCTTCATCGCGAAATCGAGCATGGCGCGCTGGCGCGGCGGGATATCGGCCTTCAGGTGATTGACTGCGACCTGGTCGGCCACCAGCGGCTTTTTCTCGTAGATGCGCAGGATGGCGCCGTGCGCCACCACGCAATACAGGCACTGGTTGGCCGCCGACGTGGCCACCACGATCATCTCGCGCTCGCCCTTGGTCAGGCCGCCGTCCTTGAGCATCAGGGCGTCGTGATAGGCGAAGAAAGCGCGGAACTCGTCGGGGCGGTGGGCCAGCGTCAGGAAAACGTTGGGCACGAAGCCGGCCTTTTCCTGAACCTCAAGGATGCGCTGCCGGATGTCGTCGGGCAGCGCCTTCAGTTGGGGTACGGGGTAACGGCTGATGGGATGGGCCGGGCGGGTCATCGCTGTCTCTCTCACGGTCGTTGTTGTCGCCCCATTGTAGCCAAGGCGCAACCCGCAAGCCGGCAGCCCCGGCCCGGCCACGAATCAGTGCGTGGCGAACTGGATCCGGTGCAGCCCGGCGTACAGGCCATTGGCGGCCAGCAGCTCGTCGTGGGTACCCTGCTCCGCCACGCGGCCGTGATCGAGCACGACGATGCGGTCGGCGTTCTCGATGGTGGAAAGGCGGTGTGCAATCACCAGCGTCGTGCGGCCGACCATCAGCGCTTCCAGCGCCGCCTGCACCTGGCGCTCGGATTCCGAATCGAGCGCCGACGTCGCTTCGTCCAGGATCAGGATCGGCGCATCCTTGTAGATCGCGCGGGCGATGGCCAGTCGCTGGCGCTGGCCGCCCGAGAGCTTCATGCCGTTGTCGCCAATGTTCGTATCGAGGCCTTCGGGCAGGTTCTTCACCACGTCGGTCAGGTAGGCGGCCTGCAAGGCGCGCTCCACGCGCGCCATGTCGATCTTGTCCTCGGGGCCGACCCCGTATGCCACGTTGGCGGCAACGGTGTCATTGAAGAGCACCACGTCCTGGCTCACGAAGGCGATCTGGTTGCGCAGCTCGCGCAGCGCGATATCGCCGATCGCATGACCGTCCAGCAGGATGCGGCCATCGGTGGGATCGAAGAAGCGCGGCACCAGGTTGACCAGCGTGGTCTTGCCGCTGCCCGAAGGACCCACCAGCGCCACCACCTCGCCAGCGGGTACGCGGATATCAATACTCTCCAGCGCTGGCCGTGTGCCTTCGCCGTAGTGAAAACCGACGCGCTCGAATACCAGGTCGCCCTTGGCACGCTCGATGCGCACGCCGCCGTCCTGCGGCTCGGGCGGCTCGTCGATCAGCCGGAAGATCAGTTCCGCCGCGGTCAGGCCGCGCGTGAGCGGCTGGTTGATGTCGGTCAGGTGCTTGAGCGGCGAAATCAGCAGCAGCATGGCCATCACGAAACCGGTGAAGCCGCCGATCGTGGTCTGGTTGCCCTGCGCCTGGACCATGGCGATGGTGATGATGACCGACAGCGCCAGCGCGGCCAGGAACGCCGTCACGGGCTGGTTCAGGCCGCCGGCCACGGCCATGCGCATCGAATAGTTCTTCAGGCGCTCCGCCATGTTGCGAAACCGGTGCATCTCGTAAGCCTCGCCGCCGTGCAGCTTCACGACCTTGAAGCCGCCGACTGCCTCCTCGACCACGTACGCCGCGCTGTTGGTCAGCGTCTGGTGGTCGCGGTTAAGGCGGCGCAGGCGCCGGTTGATCTTCGACATCAGGTAGCCGATCACGGGCAGGATCACGGCCACGATCAGCGTCAGGCGCCAGTTCGTGTAGAACAGGTAGATCAGCAGCGCCACCACGGTGAGCGAGTCCCGCACCAGCGTAATGAACACGTTAGTCAGGATCGACAGTACCTGGTTGACTTCGAAGATCACCGCGTTGATCAGCGAAGCTGCCGTATTGCGGTGGAAGAACTGGGCGGGCGCGTGCAGCAAGCGGTCGAACATCTGCATGCGCATCTTCAGCAGCACGCGGTTCGAAATCAGGCTCAGCAGGTAACCCGACGCAAACTGGGCAACACCGCGAATGAGCGCGACACCGGTCAGGATGGCCGGCACGTGCCACAGCTTGCCGGCGTAGTCGCCGCCAAAGCCCTTGTCGAGCAGGTCGTTGACGACCTTCGGGATCACGCCCTCGCTGGCCGCGACCACGGCCATGGCCAGGATGGCGGCAATGAAAACGCGCAGCTCCGGGCGCAGATAGCCCATCAGGCGCTTGCCTACCTTTACGTCTTGTCCGGCCGACTGTTCGGACTTCGCTGGATTGCTCACTACCACCCTTAATTTGAATGATGCGATGCGCACCCCTGACGGGTGGCACGGAAAACGCCTAAGAACCACGGAAATTGGCTGCCCGGCATGGCGAAAACGCCACATGCAGGCGCAAAAAGCGGAGCCATTGTAACCGCATTACCCTGCGCGGCAGACGCGCCGGAACGGGCGCGAGGGATGGCGCGGCGCCAGTCTTGCGCACCCGCCCGGCCTTAGTACATCAGCTCGACCGCCTCGTTGCCAAGCCACTGCCGCAGTTCGCCGAGCAGGGCTTCGTCCGGCTCGACGCGCCAGTTCGGTCCGAGGTGGATATCGCATGCGGCACTCGGATTGCGGTAGCGCACCAGCAGGCCAAGACCCGCCGGGCCCGCGTCGCGCGGCTTGGCGCGGTACTGGGTCAGCATGGTGCGCAAACGCTCCATGGTCGAGTCTTCCGGGGCGAGCGAGATGCTGAGCGCGCTGGCATAGGCGCTGCGGGCGGCGGCCAAGTCCATCACGGACTCAGCCGTAAAGCGCACGCCGCCGGTGAAGGTGTCGTGGCGTGCGTTGCCGGTGGCGATCAGCAGCTCGTCCTCGCGGAACATGTGCCGGTTGGCATCGAACAGCTCGTTGAAGACAGTCATCTCCACCAGCCCGGTGCCGTCGTCGAGTTGCACGATGATCATCTTGCCGCGCTGCGTCATCTGCGTGCGCACCCCGGCGATCACACCGGCGATGGTCTTGCCGCGCACGTCGCGGCCGAAACCGCCGCCATTGCCCTGCACTTCCTTTTCGAGCCCGGCCAGCGTGCTCTTCACGAAGCGGCGCACCTCGTCGCGGCACGCGTCGAACAGGTGCCCCGAGAAGTAATAGCCGAGCGCCTGCTTTTCTTCCTGCAGCGTGCGCTTGGGCGTCCAGCGCGGCTCGTCGAGCAGTTCCGGGCGGTGCGCGTCGCCGGCATCGCCCATCAGGTCGAACAGCGAGACCTGGTTGGCCGACTGGGCCTTCTGGTCGGCCGCTTCCATGGCGATCGAGACCGAAGCGAGCAACTGCGCGCGGTTGTCGTTGAGGCTGTCGAACGCACCGGCTCGGATCAACGCCTCGATGGTGCGGCGGTTCACCTGGCGGCGATCGACGCGCTCGCAGAAGTCGAACAGGTCCGTGAACGGCCGTTCCTCGCGCGCGCGCAGGATGTCTTCGATGGCGCCCTGGCCGGAACCCTTGATGCCGCCGAGTCCGTAGCGGATGGTTTTGGCATCGGTCGGCGCGAAGCGGTATTCGCTGGCGTTGACGTCGGGCGGCAGCACGGCAAGCTTGTTGAGCTTGCAGTCCTCGTAGAGGATCTTGACCTTGTCGGTGTCGTCCATGGCCAGCGACATGTTGGCTGCCATGAATTCGGCCGGGTGATGCGCCTTGAGCCATGCGGTGTAGTACGCCAGCAGCGCGTACGCGGCCGCGTGCGACTTGTTGAAGCCGTAGCCCGCGAACTTCTCCATCAAGTCGAAGATATCGTCGGCCTGCTCGGCGGAAAGCCCGTTCTTGTCGGCGCCTTCACGGAACATCACGCGGTGCTGCGCCATCTCCTCCGGCTTCTTCTTGCCCATGGCGCGGCGCAGCAGGTCGGCGCCGCCCAGCGAGTAGCCGCCGATGATCTGCGCCATCTGCATCACCTGCTCCTGGTAGACCATGATGCCGTAGGTCTCCTTGAGCACGGGCTCGACGCGCGCATCCGGATACTCCACCTTCTCGCGGCCGTGCTTGCGCGCGCAGAAGCTGGGGATCAGGTCCATCGGGCCCGGGCGGTACAGTGCCACCAGCGCGATGATGTCCTCGAAGCGGTCAGGCTTGGCGTCCTTCAGCATGCCCTGCATGCCGCGGCTTTCCAGCTGGAACACGGCCACCGTGTTGGCCGTCTTCAGGATGTCAAAGGCCGGGCCGTCGTCCAGCGGAATCTGGCTGCAATTCCAGTCCGCCTTGCTCGGGTCGAGCCGGCGGATATAGCGTTCGGCCCAGTCGAGGATGGTCAGCGTGGTCAGGCCCAAAAAGTCGAACTTGACCAGGCCGGCCGCTTCCACGTCGTCCTTGTCGTACTGGCTGACGACACCGCTCATGCCGTCGTTCTGCGCGCCCTGCGTGTAGAGCGGGCAGAAATCGGTCAGGCGGCCTGGCGCGATCAGCACGCCGCCGGCGTGCATGCCGACGTTGCGGGTCATACCCTCGACACGCTGCGCCAGTTCCAGCAGTTGGCGCACTTCTTCCTCGTTGTTCTCGCGCTCGGTGAGCAGCGGCTCTTCCTTCTTGGCTTCCTCGATCGTGACGAGCTTGCCCGGCTTGAACGGAATCAGCTTGGCGATGCCATCGACGAAGCCGTAGCCCAGGTCAAGCACGCGGCCCACGTCGCGCACCGCGGCCTTGGCCGCCATGGTGCCGAAGGTGGCGATCTGCGATACCGCGTCCTTGCCGTACTTTTCCTTCACGTACGTGATCACGCGGTCACGGCCGTGCTGGCAGAAGTCGATATCGAAGTCGGGCATGGACACCCGCTCCGGATTCAGGAAACGCTCGAACAGCAGCGCGTACTTGAGCGGGTCCAGGTCGGTAATGCCGAGCGCATAGGCCACCAGCGAGCCAGCTCCCGAGCCGCGGCCCGGGCCCACGGGCACGCCGTTGTTCTTGGCCCAGTTGATAAAGTCCGCCACGATCAGGAAGTAGCCGGGGAAGCCCATCTTGATGATGGTGCCGGTCTCGAACTCCAGCCGCGCGTAGTATTCGGGCCGCTTGGCCTCGCGCTGCGCCTCGTCCGGGAACAGGACGGCCATGCGCTTCTCCAGGCCATCCTTGGCCATGAAGACCAGGTAGTCGTCGAGCGACATGCCGTCGGGCGTGGGGAACAGCGGCAGGCGCGGCTTGCCAAGCTCCAGCGTCAGGTTGCAGCGCTTTGCGATCTCGACGGCGTTTTCGAGCGCGGACGGAATGTCGGCGAACAGCGCGCACATTTCGTCCTGCGTCTTGAAATACTGGTCCGTGGTGAAACGGCGCGTGCGGCGCGGATTGGCCAGCAGTTCGCCTTCGGCGATACAGACGCGCGCCTCATGCGCGGTGAACTCGTCCGGCGTCATGAACTGCACCGGATGCGTGGCTACCACGGGCAACTGCATCTCGGCGGCCAGGTGCACGGCCTGCTGCACATAGGCGTCCGTGCCGGGATGGCCGGCGCGCTGCACCTCGATATAGAAACGCTGCGGGAAGACGGTGGCCCAATGCCCGGCGGCGCGGCGGGCGCCTTCGACGTTGCCATTGGACAGCGCCATGCCGACATCGCCACCCATCGCGCCCGACAGCGCGATCAGCCCTGTCGCCAGCGGCTGGCCCTCTTCACCGGGCTCGCTGAACCAGCCGGGCTCGATTTCGGCACGGCCACGGTGCTGGTTCGACAGCCATGCGCGGGACAGCAGCATGCACAGGTTCAGGTAGCCGACGCGGTCCTGCACCAGCAACAGCAGCCGCGCGGGCTTGTCGCGGTCGTCCGCATTGGACAGCCAGACATCGGCGCCGACCACGGGCTTGACGCCGCCACCACGCGCTTCCTTGTAGAAGCGGATCAGGCCGAAGGCGTTGGCAAGGTCGGTGAGAGCGAGCGCGCCCATGCCATCCTTGGCCGCGGCCTTGACGGCATCCTCCAGGCGGACGATGCCGTCGACGACGGAATACTCGGAATGGACGCGAAGGTGTACGAAACGGGGGGCAGACATGGGCGACATTGTACCGGCTCGGCATGGGCAACGGCCGGGCCGCGAACATCGCCGACACGCCCCGATAGCCGAGAACGACGCTGGGAAATGCCGGCCGGCGCCAGGCTGGCGCGCTATAATTTCGTCTTTCCAATCAGGCAGTTATCGCGCGCCTTTGCACGCGACCGCAGCGCAGCCCATCATGCAGATCGTCAACATCTCCGCTTACAAGTTCGTCTCGCTCAACGACATCGAGACGTTGCGGCCGGAAATGCGCTCGCGCTGCGAAGACCTTGACCTGAAGGGCACCATCCTGCTCGCGCCGGAAGGCATCAACATGTTCCTGGCCGGCCCGCGCGAAGCCATCGACGGCTTCATGGCGTGGCTGCATGCCGACGCGCGCTTCGCCGACATTGCCCCCAAGGAAAGCCTGTCGGACAACCAGCCCTTCAAACGCATGCTGGTGCGCGCCAAGAAGGAAATCATCACCATGAAGCGCCCGCTGATCCGGCCCGAGGAAGGGCGTGCGCCGTCGGTACGGCCGGCCGACCTTAAGCGCTGGCTCGACCAGGGCCATGACGACGAAGGCCGCCCGGTGGTGATGCTCGATACGCGCAACGATTTCGAAGTGGCGGTGGGGACGTTCGATACGGTGGTGGAATACAACCTCACCAAGTTCAGCGAATTTCCCGAAGCCGTGGAAGCCCACAAGGCGGATTTCCAGGGCAAGACCGTGGTGTCGTTCTGCACCGGCGGCATCCGCTGCGAGAAAGCCGCGATCCATATGCAGGAAGTCGGCATCGATCACGTCTACCAGCTCGAAGGCGGCATCCTCAAGTATTTCGAGGAAGTCGGCGGCAGCCACTATCGCGGCGACTGCTTCGTCTTCGACTACCGTACGGCGCTGAACCCCAACCTTGAACCGGCTGGCCCCAAGCAGTGCTTTGCCTGCCGCGCCGTGGTCACGCCGGAAGCGCAGCAAAGCCCGCAGTACGTCGTTGGCAAAAGCTGCCCGCACTGCATCGGGCAACAAGGTCAGGCCGCAGCCTGATTGTCCGCGCCGCCGCGAAACTCAGGCGGCAAGCAAGTGGTAGAGGTTGCGCAGCATGCCGGCCGTCGCGCCCCAGATGAAGCGATGGCCACCGCCTTCGCGCGGGAAGGGCATGGCATAGAACATCCGTTCGCCATCGACCCAGCGGAACAGGCGCCGCTCATGGTGCGAAGGGTCCATCAGGAAAGCCAGCGGCACCTCGAACACATCGGCCACTTCCGAGGCGTCGGGCCGCAAGGTAAAGCCGTCGCGCACCAGGCCCACCACCGGGCTGACATGGAAACCGGTGCCGGTGATGTAGTCCGGCAGCGCCCCTAGCACCTCCACATAGTCGCGTGCCAGGCCCACCTCTTCTTCGGTCTCCCGCAAGGCCGTATCAACGCGGCTGGCGTCATAGTCTTCCTGGCTGCCACCGGGAAAACTGATCTGCCCCGCGTGCGCGCTCAGGTTGGCATTGCGCTCGGTGAGCAAGATCGTCAGGCCGTCCCGGCGCTCGACAATCGGCACCAGCACGGAGGCCTGGCGCAGGCTTCGGCTACGGTCGTACACACGGGATTCATCGGTCAGCTCGGGCGCCCAGGCCGGCGGCACCTGCAGCCGGTGGCGGATGAAATCCGCCTTCAGGCGCGGCGCGCTCAGCGCCGGTCGGCGCGCGTCGGTATCGATGATGGGGAGGGATTCGGGGTCAAAGGCGGGGCGCATAACAGGTTGAAGTATGACAGATGCTCGTCTTCCGGCAGCGCAGCAATCCGGCACAGTTGCCAAAACGCAAAAAGGGCACCTTGCGGTGCCCTTCCCGAGGAAATGTCCAGCCGGCAGAACCGGCCAGCATGTCCGGCTTACTGAGCAGCCTTGACTGCCTTCGAAACCAGCTTTTCCTTGATACGTGCCGACTTGCCCGAGCGCTCGCGCAGGTAGTACAGCTTCGCACGACGCACGTCGCCGCGACGCTTCACTTCGATGCCGGCGATCAGCGGCGAGTACAGCTGGAACGTACGTTCCACGCCTTCACCCGACGAGATCTTGCGCACGATGAAGGACGAATTCAGGCCACGGTTACGCTTGGCGATCACCACGCCTTCGTAAGCCTGCACGCGCTTGCGGTTGCCTTCCACCACGTTCACGCTGACGATCACGGTGTCGCCGGGTGCGAATGCGGGGATGGTCTTGTTCGCGGTCAGACGCGCGATCTCGTCTTTCTCGATCTGCTCGATGATGTTCATCGTTCTTTCTCCGTAACCATCGTGCCGGCGTTGGATGCCCCGGGCTTGCCCGGGCCCCGGCAGAGGATGGGGTTTTACCTGGCGGGAGAAATCTCCCGCCCTTCTTTCGCCTGCCATTCCGACAGGAATTTCTCGTCGGAACGGGTCAGCAAACCTTGCCCGCGAGCTGTCTCGATCAGGTCGGGACGCTTTCTCGCGGTATTGGCCAGCGCCTGCTGGCGCCGCCATTTTTCAATCTCGGCATGATGGCCGCCGAGCAGGATCTCGGGTACCCGCACACCGTCGTACTCTTCCGGCCGCGTGTAATGCGGACAATCGAGCAAGCCGTTGACGAAGCTGTCCTGCACCGCCGACTGCGCGTCGCCCAGCACACCGGGCAAGTGCCGCACCACGGCATCGATCAATGCCATCGCGGGCAACTCGCCGCCGGACAGCACGAAATCGCCAAGGCTGATTTCCTCATGCACGCGACGATCGATCAGGCGCTGGTCGATGGCCTCATAGCGGCCGCATAACAGTACCAGCCCGGGCCGCTGCGCGAGCGACATGACCTTCTGGTGTGTCAGCGGCGCACCCTGAGGCGACATCAGCACCACATGCGGCGTCTCGACGCCTGCCTGGGACTGCGCGGCCGAGGCCGCATCGATCGCATCTTCCAGCGGCCTGGCCAGCATGACCATGCCGGGACCGCCGCCGTACGGCCGATCATCGATCGTACGGTAGTTGTCCGTGGTGAAATCCCGCGGATTCCAGGTACGCAGGGCATACCGTTGCTGCTTGGCTGCCCGGCTGGTAATGCCCCAGTCGGTCAGCGCGCGAAACATGTCGGGAAACAGCGTGATTACATCGAACTGCATCCGCCTTCCCCCTCCGAACCGCACCGGCTCCGGTACAAGTTCAGTAGTCGAGCCCCCAGTCCACCACGATGCGCTTGCCCGCGGTGTCGACCGTGCGCAGGAACGCATCGACAAACGGCACGAGCCGCTCAGCGGCCTGACCGTCGGGCAATGCGTAAGCCACCTGCAGGATCTGGTGAGCCCCGTTATCGATCAGACCGGACACCTCGCCCAGCAACTCGCCTTGCTCGTTGCTCACGGTGCAGCCGATCAGATCTACCCAGTAAAACTCATTCTCGTCCGGCGCCGGAAAGTCCTCGCGCCGGATCCACACGCGTCGCCCCCTGAGCGCTTCGGCCAGATTGCGGTCCGAAACGCCGGTTGCCTGCGCCACAACGGTTCCGCTGTGCTCGCGCGATTGCGCGATCTTGACGCACACCGCCTGGGCACGCGAAGCCTCCGCCGTGGCCACCAGGCCAGCCTGCGGGGGCATCAGCAGCCACCAGCGGCGCGCATGCAGCAGCGCGGACGCATCATTGGCATGGGGCTGGATCTTGATCCAGCCGCGGATGCCATAGGCATCACCGACATAGCCGACCTCTACCAGATCATCCGGGAGGGGATCGGCATACAGCAGCGTCGCCGGCAGCTTGGCCGCCTTGGACGACTCGCCTTGAGGCCGGTTCAGCGGCCTTGGCGCAGCGGCGCCCTGCTTTCGTTCAGTCACGTGTGCAATGAAAAACGCGCCCCGATAGGGAGCGCGCTGCAACCTGCTATCAGGCAGCAGCCTTGGCGGCGTTCTGCTTGACCAGGCGAGCAACGGTCGGCGACAGCTGGGCGCCAACGCCTTGCCAGTAGGCCAGACGGTCCTGCACAACGCGCAGGCCTTCTTCGCCTGCCGAAGCCAGCGGATTGTAGAAGCCAACGCGCTCAATGAAGCGGCCATCGCGACGGTTGCGCGAATCGGTAGCGACGATATTGAAGAAGGGGCGCTTCTTGCTGCCGCCACGAGCCAGACGGATAACGACCATGAGATGGTTCCTCAGAAAACTTGGTGTTCGAACACGAAACGCAAGAGTATAGCCCAATATCCGTGGTCAAACAAACACTTAGACGGTTGACGCGATGCGTGCACAAGGGCATCGTGGCGAAATCCGCGACTGGAGGCACGCCATGGGAATCGTCAGGCACTTCGTTGATCGCACCGCGCATCTGGCCGCACTGGCTTGCATCACGCTGCTGGGCGCGCCGTCCACCACGTTCGCGGCCCTGCCTCTCGCGGAGATCCAGTTGCCGCCAGGGTTCCGCATCGAAGTCCTCAGCGATACCGTGCCGGGTGCCCGCGAAATGGCACTGAGCCCCTCCGGCACCCTGTTCGTCGGCTCAAGTTCCCAAGGCAAGGTCTACGCCCTGCCTGCGGCGCTGACCGGCAAGCCGGTGACACGCGTAGTGGCCCGCGACCTTGCCATGCCAGTCGGCGTGGCCTTTCGCGATGGCAGCCTCTATGCGTCGTCCACCTCGCGCATTGTGCGGCTCGACAACATCGATGCTCGCCTCGACAACCCGCCGGCACCTGTCGTCGTGAGCGACCGGTTTCCCAAGGAAACGAGCCACGGCTGGAAATTCATCGCTTTCGGCCCGGACGGCTATCTCTACGTCCCGGTCGGCGCCCCCTGCAATATCTGCGCCCCCGACGAGAACCGCTACGCCAACATCATGAAGATGCGGCCCGATGGCGCGGACCTGCAGGTGGTGGCACGCGGCGTGCGCAATTCGGTCGGGTTCGACTGGCATCCGGCGACGCACGAACTGTGGTTCACCGACAACGGCCGCGACAACCTCGGCGACGATCAACCCGACGACGAACTCAATCGCGTTACGCAGGCCGGGCAGCATTTCGGCTATCCGTTCTGCCATGCGGGCAACGTCCCCGATCCCGAATTCGGCAAGCAGCGCCCCTGCTCCGAGTTCGTGCCGCCGGTCGCCAGGCTCGGCGCGCATGTCGCTGCGCTGGGCATGCGCTTTTACACCGGCACGCAGTTTCCGGCCGCGTACCGGAACAACATCTTCATTGCCGAGCACGGCAGCTGGAACCGCAGCGAGCCCATCGGCTACCGGGTCGTGCGCGTGACACTGGACGCGCAGGGCAAGGCGACAAGCCAGGAAATCTTTGCGCAGGGCTGGCTCCAGCACGGCAAAGCCTGGGGTCGCCCGGCGGATGTGCTGGTCGCGCCCGACGGCTCGCTGCTGGTCAGCGACGACCACGCAGGCGCGATTTATCGCATCCGCTACGCCCCCTGAAATCCGACCAGGAAGCGCCTGATTGCAACGAAACAATCCGTTACACCGGTAACCCGATTCGCATAGGCGGGTCGATGCCCCATGCGTACCATGAACCCAACTTTGAAACACAACGCTGCGCGTCTGGATCCTGGGATTCCGCATGTTCACCCGCTCATTCCTGCGCGACCTGGTGGCTGGCATCCTCGCCGTTGCGGGCTTGATCGGCGCCGTCGCCGCAAGTCATGCACAAGTCACGTTCTGGCCTCGCTCGCATGCCGATGCCCATGCCCCGCGTCTCCAGGCCGGCGGCTGGCAAATGGCCAGCGTCCGCGCCGAGAGCCGCGACCACGTCCAGGCACAGATCGATCGCATGGAAGCGCGCGCCCGCAACGATGATCGGCTGAGCGGCAGGCCGAATGCCCCGAATGGCCGCGACGACAACCGTTCGCGCCCGCAGGAACGTACCAGCCAGAATGACGGCAACCGCAATGACAACCGCCCGGCCAGCGTAGGTCCGGGCTGGCAGGCCCGCGGCCGCGAAGGCGGCCGCTAAGCGCCTCGGAACTCGTCCGGGGAACTGCGGTCACTATCTGAGTGCGCCCCCAACACGCGCACAGGCTGTCGCCCTCAAGCTGCCCCGCAACGTGCAGCGTACCGTCCGCGCGGACGGCATACCAAACTGACCTGCCTCTGCCCGGCACCTCCTGCAAGGCGGGGGGATCAGCCGGGCGACAGCCTCCACGGCAATTCCCCTGTCGTACAATGTGTCCCGGCTGGCACCCGCTGCCGCCGCGCCCCATTGACCGCTGCCGGTGGCATGCCCGCCGGCACCCTTCGCCACGTTGCCCTCCCCATGCCCGCAGCCAGCCAAGCGCCACAAGCCTCCCGGCCCACCGCCGCGCCGTCCACGCGCTCCAGATCGAAGCTGCTGACGGTCGCGCTCGCCTTCCTGTTCGGCAGCCTTGGCGCGCACCGCTTCTACCTTGGCGGACTGCGCGACCAGTATGGGTGGCTGCACCTGCTGGCCATGCTTGCGGGTATGGTTGGCGTTGCGTCGATGGCGGCTGACGCCGGATCGCCCGCATTGAACTGGACGTTCGCAGTGGCCGGCGGCGCCTCCGTGATCGGCGCCTTCCTGGCGGCGATCGTCTATGGCCTGCGCCCGGATGACAAATGGGACGCCTGCTTCAACCCAAACGGCACGCCCACGCGCTCAGGTTGGCCAGTGGTGATCCTGGTGATCCTGTCGCTGCTGATCGGCACCGGGCTGTTGATGGCCGGGCTTGCCATCAGCTTCCAGACCTTCTTCGAGTCGCAAGTGGAAGCGGCGCGCGCACTGTCACAGTAAGCCGCCTGCCGACGCCGGCCAGCCGTGTAGCTGCGCTTGCCCGGCGACACAAGTGGCACCTGCGCAGGCCGCTACCGGATCTCCGCTCGACTTGTCCGTACGCAAAGCGTGGCCAATGACGGGTTTCCCTTCCGGGCAAATCGCCCATACTGGAAAAACCGCCGGCCTACGGCGGCAATCCGTCCGCCCGGTCCTGACACCGACCGTGCAAAGGAGCAAGACCGACATGCCTACGTATGAAGAAGGACGCCTGGCGGCCATCGCAGTCAGGCTGGCGCTGTCTTCAGGGCTGGCACCGGCCCGCGCCAGGGCCGCGCTGGAGTTGGCAAGCACCATGATCCGCGATCAGGAAGCGACCGCCGCCACTCAGAACAAGGTGCCCTGCGCGTCGTCCGCATCGGCCGTCCAACTGGTTGGCACGCGAAATCGCGACGTATCGAGTTCGAATCGGTTGTAACGGAATCCCAGCCGGTCTGCCGCCTTGTAGAAGCGCTGGCGCATCAGGTCGGCCCACACCCCTGTTCCGCGCATGCGTGTGGCAAAGCTGGCGTCATAGGCTTTGCCCTCGCGCATGTCACGCACGCGGTTCATCACCCGCTCGGCCCGGTCCGGAAAATGGGCCTGCAGCCATTCCTCAAACAGCGGGCGCACTTCCCACGGCAACCTCAGCACGATGTAGTTGGCATAGACGGCTCCCGCCTGGCGCGCAGCCTCCAGCACGCGCTCTAGGTCTGGCTCGGTGATGAACGGAATGACCGGCGCGATACTGACGCCAACCGGGATGCCTGCCTCCGACAATGTGCGGATCGTACGCAGGCGCCGCGATGGCGTAGCCGCGCGCGGCTCCAGGGTGCGCGCGATCGTGGCATCCAGCGTGGTCAGCGTCACAGCCGCCACGGCGAGCCCCTTGGCCGCCATGGGCGCCAGCAGATCGATATCGCGCTCGATCAGCGAGGATTTCGTGATCAGCGCCACCGGATGGTCGCAGGCGCTGAGCACTTCCAGGATGCCGCGCGTCACACGATGCTCGCGCTCGATCGGCTGGTAGGCATCGGTATTCACGCCGAGCGCAATCGTCTCGCAACGGTAAGCCGGCCGGACCAGCGCCGCGCGCAGCCGTTCGGCGGCGTTGGTCTTGGCATACAGGCGGGTCTCGAAATCCAGCCCTGGCGACAGGTCCAGGTAGGCGTGCGTGGGCCTGGCAAAGCAATAGATGCAGCCATGTTCGCAGCCGCGGTATGGATTCAGCGAGACATCGAACGGGATATCCGGAGACGCATTGTGCGTGAGGATCGAGCGCGCGCGCTCGATCGTGACTTCGGTGCGCAGCGGCGCAAGCGCGGTGTCAACCGGGACGATTGGAATGACGGGCTTGCGCATCGCGGCTTGTTCGCCCGTGCCGGCGGACTCGCCATCGCTTTCGTCGTTGCCGGCCGCTCCCCAGCCGTCATCGAACGGCTCGCGCTGGTCCCGTTCGAACCGGCCCTGGATATTGCTGACCGCGCCCCGCCCCTTGCGCGCCACGGGCGCACGAACGCCGGCCGTGGCGCTCGCGTCTTCGGCGTCGCGTTCGCGGCGCAATGCACCGTGCGGATCGGGGGCGGAATCCGGCGGGGAACGTCTCATCGTCAGGCTGGCTGCGCCTTCTCCTCCACGGAAATGGCCAGTGTCTCCTTGATCTCTTCCATCACCACATAACTCTTCGACTGCGCGGCGCCCGGCAACTGCAGCAGGATGTCGCCGAGCAGGCGCCGATATTCACCGATCTCGCGGATGCGCGCCTTGATCAGGTAATCGAAGTCGCCGGAGACCAGATGGCACTCCAGCACCTCGGGAATGCGCAGGACTTCGCGGCGGAACTGCTCAAACATATTGCCCGACTTGTTACCGAGCGAAATCTCGACGAACACCAGCAGCGCACTGCCGAGCAGGGTCGGATTCAGCCGCGCGTAGTACCCCATGATGACACCATCGCGCTCAAGGCGCTTGACCCGCTCGATGCACGGCGTGATGGTCAGCCCGACCGCCTCGGCGAGGTCTTTCATCGACATCCGGCCATCCGCCTGCAGCAGCATCAGGATCTTGCGGTCGAGGCGGTCAAGGGCACGCACCGGCTGGCGACTCGTTCTCATGAGTTATTCCTGTTTTTCTAAGAAATTCGAAAACTATGACTGGATTAGATTCAATAGTATAGAGACAAATCCTTCAATACCCTGACATCCTGGTTAGGAGCCCCCGAAACATGCGCGTTCTCGTACTTGGCAGTGGCGTCATTGGCGTCACCAGTGCGTGGTATCTGGCCAAAGCTGGTCATGAAGTAACGGTTGTGGACCGCGAAGCTGGCCCAGCGCTCGGCACCAGCTTTGCCAATGCCGGGCAGATCTCGCCGGGATACGCATCGCCGTGGGCCGCTCCGGGCGTGCCGCTCAAAGCCATCAAGTGGATGTTCCAGGAACACGCGCCGCTCAGCATTCGCCCGGACGGGACCCTGTTCCAGTTGCAATGGATGTGGCAGATGCTGCAGAACTGCAGCGCCGAGCGCTACGCCGTCAACAAGGAACGCATGGTGCGGCTGGCCGAATACAGCCGCGATTGCATCCGCGACCTGCGCGCCCAGACCGGCATTGCCTATGAAGGACGCCAGCAAGGCACGCTGCAAGTGTTCCGTACGCAGGACCAACTCGATGGCGCGGCCAAGGACATCGCCGTACTCGAGGAAGCCGGCGTGCCCTACCAGTTGCTTTCGCGCGAGGAACTCGCCGCGAGCGAACCGGCGCTGGCCGCCGTCAGCCACAAGCTGAGCGGCGGCCTGCGCCTCCCCAACGACGAAACCGGCGACTGCCAGATGTTCACCGGACGGCTGGCAGCCATGGCCGAGTCGCTGGGCGTGAAATTCCTCTACAACCGCTCGATCAACAACCTGATGACCCAGGGCGACGCCGTGACCGGCGCCGTGGTCGATGGCGAGCCCATGCCGGCCGACCTCGTCGTCGTGGCGCTGGGCAGCTGGTCGACGCAGCTCGTCAAGCCGTTCCTGCATGGCATGTCGAACCTGCCGGTCTATCCGCTCAAGGGCTTCTCGATCACGGTGCCGATGACCGATGCCTCGCGCAGCCCGGTATCCACCGTGCTGGACGAAACCTACAAGGTCGCGATCACGCGCTTCGAGGATCGCATCCGCGTCGGCGGCATGGCGCAGATCGTGGGCTATGACCGTTCGCTCGATCCGGCCAAGCGCCGCACGCTGGAACACGTGGTCACCGACCTGTTCCCGGGCGCCGGGGATGTCAGCGAGGCCACCTTCTGGACCGGCCTGCGTCCGATGACGCCGGACGGCACGCCCATCGTCGGCCCGACCCAGGTACGCGGCCTCTGGCTCAATACGGGCCACGGCACGCTTGGCTGGACCATGGCCTGCGGCTCGGGCAAGCTGCTGTCGGATCTGGTCTCGGGCAAGTCCCCCGCGATCCGCGCGGACGACCTGTCGGTGGCACGGTACCTGAAGCCGGCTCGCACGCACGGCATGCCGCGCCCCGCGACGGCCTGACCGGCCCAGCCATATCAGCAAAAAGGGCGGCCCTATAGGCCGCCCTTTTTGTATGCCGGAAACCGCCGAATCAGAACTGCTCAGGCGATACGGCGTTCACCGGCGCAGAGCCCGCGACGATGGCATCGCGCAGCCCCGACGCCTGCGACAAGACATGCTCGGCGAAAAAATGCGCCGTGGCGATCTTGGCATCATGGAAGCCCGGATCCTCCGCACGCTTCGCGTCCGCAGCCAGCATGGCGCGGCCAAGCTGCCAGCCCGAGAACACAATGCCACACAGCTTCAGGTAAGGCACGCTGCCCGCGAACACCGCGTTCGGGTCCGACTTGGTATTGGCGACGACGAACGCCACCACGGCCTCGAGCGCTGCACGGCCCTTGGCCAGTTGTGCCTGCACTGCCGCAAAGGCAGCGCCACCATGCTTGCCCAGTGCGGCTTCGGTCTCGGCGATGCCGGCGCAGAGACTACGCGCCACCGCGCCACCGTCACGCACCGTCTTGCGGCCGACCAGGTCATTCGCCTGGATGGCGGTGGTGCCTTCGTAGATCGCCAGGATGCGCGAATCCCGGTAATGCTGGGCCGCGCCGGTTTCCTCGATAAAGCCCATGCCGCCGTGCACCTGCACGCCCAGGCTCGTCACATCGATCGACAGCTCGGTGCTCCAGCCCTTCACGATCGGCACCAGGAATTCGTAGACGGCCTGGTTCTGCTTGCGCACGGCCTCGTCCGGATGGTTGTGCGCGGCATCGCTGATGGCGGCAGCCACGTAGGCCACGGAACGCGCGCCTTCGATCAGGCTGCGCATGGTCATCAGCATGCGCTTGACATCCGGGTGGTAGATGATCGTCACGGCCTCGCGCGCCGAACCGTCGACCGGGCGGCTCTGCACGCGCTCGCGCGCATAGCCCACGGCCTGCTGGTAAGCCCGCTCGGAAATGGCGATGCCCTGCATGCCGACCGCGAAACGCGCCGAGTTCATCATGATGAACATGTACTCGAGGCCGCGGTTCTCTTCGCCCACCAGCGTGCCGATGGCACCGCCGTGGTCGCCGAACTGCAGCACCGCGGTCGGGCTGGCCTTGATGCCCAGCTTGTGTTCGATCGACACGCAATGCACATCATTGCGCGCGCCCGTAGAGCCGTCCGCGTTGACCAGGAACTTCGGCACGATGAAGAGCGAGATGCCCTTCACGCCTTCTGGCGCATTCGGCGTGCGGGCCAGCACCAGGTGGACGATGTTGTCCGCCATGTCGTGCTCGCCGTAGGTAATGAAGATCTTGGTGCCGAAGATCTTGAAGGTACCGTCGCCCTGAGGCTCCGCACGCGTGCGCACCGCAGCCAGGTCCGAACCGGCCTGCGGCTCGGTCAGGTTCATGGTGCCAGTCCACGCGCCGGAGATCAGCTTGGGCAAGTAGGTGGCCTTCTGCGCGTCCGAGCCGGCCGTCAGCAGCGCCTCGATGGCGCCATCCGTCAGCAGCGGGCACAGCGAGAACGACAGGTTCGCGCTGTTGAGCATTTCATTGCAGGGCGTGCCAATCAGCTTGGGCAGGCCCTGGCCTTCGAATTCCTGCGGATGCTGCACGCCTTGCCAGCCTGCCTCGGCGAACTGACGGAACGCTTCCTTGAAGCCCGGGGTGGTAGTGACCACGCCGTCTTTCCAACTGCTCGGGTCCAGGTCGCCGGCGCGGTTCAGCGGCGCTACCACCTGCTCGTTGAACTTGGCGGCCTCTTCCAGCACAGCCTGGGCGGTTTCCGGCGTGGCTTCCTCGAAGCCCGGCAACTGGCTGACGGCTTCCAGCCCCGCCAGCTCGTTCATCACGAACAGCATGTCCTTGAGCGGTGCGCGGTAGGTCATCGATGTCTCCAAACGTGTATGAAAAAGCCGTTCGCGGGGCAGGCCCGGAACGGCTTATGCAGCATCTCTGCAGGGCCGGCCACAAGAGCCGGCGATGAATCAGCCCAGTGCCGCGACGAGCTCCGGCACCACGGTGTTCAGGTCACCAACGAGGCCGTAGTCCGCCACCGAGAAGATCGGGGCTTCGGCGTCCTTGTTGATCGCGACGATCACCTTGGAGTCCTTCATGCCGGCCAGGTGCTGGATCGCGCCCGAGATACCGACGGCGATGTACAGCTGCGGCGCGACGATCTTGCCGGTCTGGCCGACCTGGTAGTCGTTCGGCACGAAGCCTGCGTCCACGGCGGCGCGCGAAGCGCCCAGCGCGGCGCCCAGCTTGTCGGCCAGCGGGGTCAGCACCTTGGTGTAGTTCTCGCCCGAGCCCACGCCACGGCCACCCGAGACGATCACCTTGGCGGCGGTCAGTTCCGGACGGTCGTTCTTGGCCACTTCGCGCGAAACGAACTGCGACACGCCTGCGTCGGCCACGGCCGGCAGGTTTTCCACGGCGGCCGAACCGCCTTCGGCGGCAGCGGCGTCAAAGGCCGTACCGCGCACGGTGATGACCTTGATCTTGTCCGAGGACTTCACGGTGGCGATGGCGTTGCCGGCGTAGATCGGACGCTCGAACGTGTCCGGGGCGTCGACCTTGGAGATTTCCGAGATCTGGGCCACGTCCAGCTTGGCAGCCACGCGCGGCAGGACATTCTTGCCGTACGGGGTGGCCGGGGCCAGGATGTGGCTGTAGTCGTTGGCGATGGCCAGCGCCTGCTCGGCGATGTTTTCGGCCAGGCCGTCGCCGAAATAGGCGGCGTCGGCCAGCAGCACCTTCGACACGCCGGCGATCTTCGCGGCGGCAGCGGCAGCGGCAGCGGCGTTGGCGCCAGCCACCAGCACGTGGACATCGCCGCCGCATTGGGCAGCTGCCGTCACCGTGTTCAGCGTGGCGGCCTTGATCGATTGATTGTCGTGTTCAGCAATGACGAGTGCAGTCATGTTCTATCTCCCCGCGCTCAGATAACTTTGGCTTCGTTCTTCAGCTTCTGCACCAGCGTCGCAACGTCCGGCACCATCACACCCGCGCTGCGCTTGGCAGGTTCGACCACCTTCAGCGTCGACAGGCGCGGCTTGACGTCCACGCCGAGGTCTTCCGGCTTGACGGTATCGAGCGGCTTCTTCTTGGCCTTCATGATGTTCGGCAGCGTGACGTAGCGCGGCTCGTTCAGGCGCAGGTCCGTCGTCACTACGGCCGGCAGCTTCAGCGACAGGGTTTCCAGGCCGCCGTCGACTTCACGGGTCACCGATGCCTTGCCGTCGGCCACGACCACCTTCGAAGCGAAGGTTGCTTGCGGCAGGCCAGCCAGCGCGGCCACCATCTGGCCGGTCTGGTTCGAGTCGTCGTCGATGGCCTGCTTGCCCAGGATCACCAGTTGCGGCTGCTCCTTGTCGATCAGGGCCTTGAGCAGCTTGGCCACGGCCAGCGGCTGCAGGTCTTCGTTCGATTCCACCAGGATGCCGCGGTCGGCACCGATGGCCATGGCGGTGCGCAGGGTTTCCTGGCACTGCGCCACGCCGCACGACACGGCGATGACTTCGGTGGCAACGCCCGCTTCCTTCAGGCGCACGGCCTCTTCGACGGCGATTTCGTCGAACGGGTTCATGCTCATCTTGACATTGGCCAGATCCACGCCGGTGCCGTCGGCCTTCACCCGCACCTTCACGTTGTAATCCACCACCCGCTTGACTGCGACGAGTACTTTCATGCGCTCACTCCACTGATAGCTGATAGTCAGAAATTTGTCCGCTCGTCATTATAACCACCGGGTTGGCGGCTCTCATATTTTTCGAACGATCGTACTATTTTATCGGCAAAATTTTGCCGGGCATAGCCCGGCAGGCCTTTTGCACGCTGGTGATTGTGCCGCCACCCGGGCGGCACGCACATCGTCGATTTGGATGAAGTCCCGACTTACCAGGCCGTAATCACCGAATCCTTGAAGGTAGAAGTGATGTATTGCTTGATTTCCGGCGACTGGTAGGCCTTCACCAGCTTGGCGACCCAGGGCTTGTTCTTGTCGGCCTCGCGGATCGCGATCAGGTTCGCATAGGGACCCTTCGGGCCTTCCATGGCGATTGCATCACGTGTGGGCGACAAACCCGCCGATTCCGCATAGTTGCCATTGATCGCGGCGGCGTCCAGGTCATCGAGCGAGCGCGGCAGTTGCGCGGCGTCCAGCTCGACAATGCGGAGCTTCCTCGGGTTCTCGACGATATCCAGCGGCGTTGCCTTCAGGCCGGCATTCGGCTTGAGCTTGATCAGTCCCTTGCTCTGCAGCAGCAGCAGGCCGCGGCCGCCGTTGGTCGGATCATTCGGCACGCCGACGCGCGCGCCGGCCTTGAGCTGGTCCAGCGACTTGATCTTCTTGGAATACACGCCCATCGGGAACGTGACCGTGAAGGCGATATGCGTGAACTTGTAGCCGCGGTCCTTCATCTGGGCTTCGAGGTACGGCAGGTGCTGGTAGCTGTTGGCATCCAGGTCGCCAGCGGCCAGCGCGGCGTTGGGCTGCACGTAGTCGCTGAATTCAATCACCTGGATGTTGAGGCCATCCTTGGCCGCGACCTTCTTGACCTGCTCCATGATCTGCGCGTGCGGGCCGCCGGTGACGCCGATCTTGATCGGCTTGTCCTGGGCCATGGCGCCCGTGGCCAGCGTGGCGCCGAGTACGGCGCCGAGAATCCATTGCAGCAGGTTGCGACGTTGCATGTCTTGCCTTCTTTATCAAGTAGCCGGCTGACCGCGGGTGCGGCACAGCCTGTTTAATTGCCCGTGAATCGACTCAGGTGAAGATCAGCGATGGCTGATGCGCCGGACCAGCCAGTCGCCAAAGCTCTGCACGGCCTGCACGAAGATGATCAGGATTACGACCACCGCGACCATCACCTCCGTGATGTAGCGCTGGTAGCCATAGCGGATGCCCAGGTCGCCCAGGCCGCCACCGCCGATCGCGCCCGCCATGGCCGAATAACCGACCAGGCTCACGAAGGTGATAGTCAGGCCGGCGACGATGCCAGGCATTGCCTCCGGCAGCAGCACCTTCCAGACGATCTGTCCGGTGGTGGCGCCCATCGACTGCGCCGCTTCGACCAGGCCCTTGTCGACCTCGCGCAGCGCGCTTTCCACCAGGCGCGCGATGAACGGGATCGCCGCGATGGTCAGCGGCACAATGGCAGCCGTGGTGCCGATCGACGACCCCACGATCACGCGCGTGAACGGGATCACTACCACCAGAAGGATGATGAACGGGATCGAACGCACCGCGTTGACGACCACGCCGATGGTGCGGTTGAACAGCGGATGCGACAGCACGCCGCCACGATTGGTCAGGTGCAGCAGCACGCCCAGCGGCACGCCCAGCAGCGAGCCGACCACGCCGGAGATCGCCACCATCAGCAGCGTTTCGTTGAACGACGTGAGGAACAGGTCAAACATCTCAGACAACATGTTCGATCTCCTCGACCACCACGCCTTGTTGCTGCAGGTATTCCATGGCTGCCTTCACGTCGGCCAGTTCGCCAGTCGCCATGATTGCCAGGGAGCCGAAGGCCTGTCCCTGGATTTCATCGATATGGCCATGCAGGATATTGAAATCGAGCCCATAGCGGCGAATAGCCTGCGCCAGCACCGGCTGGTCCACGCCCTCGCCGGTAAAGGCCAGGCGGTAGACATGATCGCGCCCGTTGCCAAGACGGCTTTCCACGCGCTTGAGCACGCTCTCGGGCAGTTCCTGCGCAATCACGTCGCCGATCATGGCGCGCGTGACTTCATGCTGCGGACGCAGGAACACGTCGATCACGCGCCCTTCTTCCACCACGCGGCCGGCTTCCAGCACCGCCACGCGATCGCAGACCTGCTTGATCACCTCCATCTGGTGCGTGATCATCACGATGGTCAGGCCCAGTTCGCGGTTGATCTGCTTGAGCAGGTCAAGGATCGAGCGGGTGGTTTCGGGGTCGAGCGCGGAGGTCGCCTCGTCCGACAGCAGCACCTTGGGCTTGCTCGCCAGCGCACGAGCAATGCCCACGCGCTGTTTCTGGCCGCCGGAAATCTGCGACGGATAGCGGTCCTTCAGCGCCGACAGGCCGACCAGTTCGAGCAACGGCAGCACCGTGTCCTCGATTTCCGACTTCGACTTGCCCGCCAACTCCAGCGGCAGTGCCACGTTCTGGAATACCGTGCGCGACGACAGCAGGTTGAAGTGCTGGAAGATCATGCCGATCTCGCGTCGCGCCAGGCGCAGCGCGCCGTTGTCCAGCGCGGTCAGGTCCTGGCCGGCGACGATCACGCGTCCGCTGGTGGGGCGGTTGAGCAGGTTGATGGCGCGTACCAGCGTGCTCTTGCCCGCGCCGCTGCGGCCGATAATGCCGAAGACCTCGCCCGCCCCGATGGACAGGCTGACGTCCCGCAATGCATGCACTTCACCCGATCCGCCGGGGAAGCGCTGCGAGAGTCCTTGCAGTTCGATCATGAGAGTGACCAAAAGAAAACGGCAACAGGCGAGAATATCTCCAGCGCTGTTGCCGCACGTTATTTTTATGAAGCGAGCATTTTAAGCGATCCGCTTCATACCCTAAACGAATTTTTGCCGATTCCCTTATGCGTTCACGGTATATAGGGCGTTAAATATGCCTTACGGGGCACGCCAACCCGGTGGACGCTTGTCGAGGAAAGCCTGAATACCCTCCAGCGCCGAATCGTCCATCATGTTGCACGCCATGGTTTGTCCGGCCAACTGGTACGCCGCCTCGATGCCCATTTCGAGTTGCCGGTAGAACAGCCCTTTGCCTGCCGCCACGGCCGCCGCCGGCTTGGCGCAGACGCTCGCAGCCAGGCGCGCCACCTCGTCATCCAACTGTGCCAGGGGCACGGCACGGTTGATCAGGCCGCGCGCGCACGCGGTAGCCGCATCGATCATGTCGCCGGTCAGCAGCATCTCCATGGCCTGCTTGCGCGACAGGTTGCGCGACAAGGCCACGCCCGGCGTGGAACAAAACAAGCCGAGATTGACGCCGGACACGGCAAAGCGCGCATCGTCGGCTGCCACCGCCAGGTCGCACATGGCCACCAGTTGGCAACCCGCCGCGGTCGCGATGCCGTGGACTCGCGCGATAACCGGCTGCGGCATCTTCTGGATTGCCATCATCATGCGCGTGCAGCGGTCGAACAGGCGCCGGTAGTAATCGTGCGACGGCTCGGCGCGCATTTCGCGCAAATCGTGCCCTGCACAGAAAGCCTTCCCCGCGCCGGCCAGCACCACGACCCGCACCGTATCATCGGCACCCAATCGGGCAAAGGCATCCGTCAGTTCGCCTAGCAGGCCCTCGGACAGCGCGTTGAACGCCTCCGGGCGGTTCATGGTCAGCCGGGCAACGCCCTCCGCGTCGCGGGATTCGGTCAGCTGCGCGCTCACGCGCGGATCGGTATCGGCCATGCCAGGCTTTCCTCCTTATCGTTCCAGCAGCACTTTCAGGTGCGCCAGCACACTGCGGCCCAGCGCGCTCAGGTTGTAGCCGCCTTCCAGGCAACTGACGATGCGCCCGTTCGCGTGGGCGCGCGCCACATCGACGAGCTGGCCGGTAATCCAGGCGTAGTCCTGCTCGACCAGGCCCATCTGGCCGAGGTCATCCTCGCGGTGGGCGTCGAAGCCGGCCGAGATAAACACCATCTGCGGACGGAATTCATTCAGGCGCGGCAGCCAGATGGTCTCGACCACTTCGCGCACGGCCAGCCCGTTGGTATAGGCCGGCAACGGGATGTTCGCCATATTGGTGGCGATATGCTCGGTGCCGCTATAGGGATAGAACGGGTGCTGGAAAAAGCTGCACATCAGCACGCGCGGGTCGCCGCGGAATGCGGCCTCGGTGCCATTGCCGTGATGGACGTCGAAGTCGACGATCGCCACGCGTTCCAGTCCGTGTGCCGCCAGCGCATGGCGCGCGGCGACCGCCACGTTGTTGAAGAAGCAGAAACCCATGGCGCGGTCGGGCTCGGCATGGTGTCCGGGCGGGCGCACGCAGCAGAATGCGTTTTCCACCTCGCCCGCCATCACGGCGTCGGTAGCCGCGACCGCGGCGCCCGCTGCCAGCTTTGCCGCAGCCAGCGTATGCGAGTTCATCGACGTGTCGGGGTCGATCGGGTAGTAGCCGCTGGCAGGGCTGGCGCGCTCCAGCGAATCGACATAGTCGGCCCCGTGCACGCGTTCGATCTGCTCGCGGGTGGCCGGCGTCGCCTCGCGGCGTTCCAGCAGACCGTCCATGCCGTGGGAAATCAGGTGATCCTCGATCGCCTGCAGGCGTTCCGGGCACTCGGGATGGAAATGACCCATCTCGTGCCGCAGGAACTCCGGATGCGTGTAATAGCCCGTCGGCATGTCTTATCTTCGTGTTTTGTCTCCAAACGTTACGTTAGCACAGGACAAGGCCGCCAGCGCCGCGCCAGACCTGTCGCGGCGCCGCATTCGCCGGGGAATAGCGGAGTGCCATCCGCTATACTCGCTGCGACTTGCTAAGGACACCATGACCGACACCCAGCGTTCATTGCGCCGCCCGTTGCTGGGCGCAGCGCTCTCCGCTGCCGCACTGGGACTCTGCGGCCTCTCGCCCAACCTCCTCGCCGCCGGCAAGCGCCGCGTGAGCGTACGGGAAAAAGAAATCGAACCCGGACGCTATCGCGACAATGCACAAACGCGGGCCTTCATCGACGACATGGTGACCCGCCACGGCTTTGACCGCGCCACGCTGGAAAACTGGTTCGGACAAGCCGTCTATTCCGCCACCGTGGCACGACTGATCCTGCCGCCGACCACGCCCGGGCGCAAAAGCTGGCGCGCCTATCGCTCGCGCTTTATCGAGCCGATCCGCATCAACGCGGGCATGCGCTTCTGGCAGGAGAACCGCGACACGCTGCGCCGCGCCGAAGCGGAGTTCGGCGTGCCGGCCTCCGTCATCGTCGGCATCATCGGCGTCGAGACCATCTACGGACGCGACATGGGCACGTTCCGCGTGATCGACTCGCTCTCGACACTGGCCTTCGATTACCCGTCCACGCCCAACCGCGACGCCAGGACGACACTGTTCCGCACCCAGCTTGCGGACTACCTGCTGTGGTGCCGCGACACCCGCACCGACGTCTTTTCGGTGCTCGGCTCCTACGCGGGCGCCATCGGCATTCCGCAGTTCATGCCGACCAGCCTGCGCGAGTACGCGATCGACTATGACGGCAACGGTCGTATCGACCTGCGCAACAGCCCTGCCGACGCCATCGGCAGCGTCGGCCGCTTTCTCCAGCTGCATGGCTGGGAGGCGGGCCGGCCCGTGGTCTGGCGCCTGGCGCCCGACGAGGGCAGCCGCGGCATCGCAGCCGCCGCCGCGGACGGCGAACCCTGGCCGACGCGTACGCTGAACCAGCTGACCAAGGCCGGCCTGCGGCTCGATGAGCCCATCGACGCGGTGCGTGAAGGCGAGACCGGCGTCCTGGTAGTCGACCTGCCTACGCCCGACCAGCCCACCGAGTACATGATCGGCCTGCGCAATTTCTATGTGCTGACCCGCTACAACCGCAGCTTTTTCTACGCGCTGGCGGTGTATCAGCTGGGCGAGGCCGTCAAGGCCGCGATGGGCTGACGCTCCAGGCAACCGACGTTACATTGCGGCCCGCCAGCCTGTTGCTGGCGGGCCGATTCATTGCGCGCACGAATTGTGCGCCAAAAGCCACCGCAATTTCCGGGCCAACCCTTGCGCTCCCTTACAATAGCGGCCTGACGCCACGTGACTTCCCGCGAGCCATTCGTGACACCATCCCAGACCCTGATTCCCGCAGATTTACTGAAGCAGTCGAAGAAGATACTGTTTATCGCCCACCTTGCCCTGGGCGACTTCACCTATCTGCAAAACTTCTTCAAAGCCTTCGCGCAGGCAAACCCGCACCTGGAAATCCATCTCTGGGTCGATGAAGTCCGTCGCACCAGCGATACCAAGGCCTGGGAATATCTCCGCAAGTACTCGCTCTACGACTGGGTCGCCGCGTGCCCGTTCTTCAGCAAGATCTATACGCGCACGTACAGCCCGGAACTCTACGAAGAATCGATTCGCGACGCCCGGCAGGAGCACTACCCGATCGTGGTGTCGCTGGCGACGCTACGCCCGCACCAGTACGCAGACCTGGCGCGCACGATCAGTCCGGACGGCTTCGTGGTCGGCATGACGCGGCCGGTCCGTTTCTATCAGCCGCACCACCTGCTTGCCTACCGCAAGCTCGACGCATCGATTCCGCCGTACAAGGTCGACCGGTCCGCGCCGCAGCACATCAGCGATGTGTACGCCCACTGGTTCCGACAGATCAGCGGACTGGAAGTCAGCGCAGCGGAGCGCTTTCCGTTTGTCGACATTCCCGCGCGATGGCAACAGTATGCGCAGGAAACGCTGGCCGCCTGGGGCTTTGCCCCGCGCCAGGGGAAGCTGGTCTTCATCAACCCCTATGCCAAGACGAAGAAGCGCTGCTGGTCGCTGGAACAGGTCGCAGCCCTGATCCAGGGCATGCAGCAGCAGCCGCACTGGCGCGACAGCTGCTTTATCGTCAATGCCGTGCCGCAGGAGCTGGCCCATGCGCGCGAAGTCATCGGCGGATACGCCCTCGCGCGCACCGAGCTGTTCAGCGCCGAAGACAACTTCTTCCAGCTGCCGGCCATCCTGGCGCAATGCGACCTGATCATCTCGGTGGAAACGGCGGTGATGCACCTGGCTAATGCCGTGCATGTGCCGGTCATCGCGCTGATGCGCCAGAAAAACCCGGAATGGGTGCCGATCGACCGCGACCACAGCACGGTCATCACCGCCCCCAACCGACGGGACTGGGTCAAGTCCGTCACCGTCGAACAAGTCATGAAGGCCATGCAATGAACCTGACCTCGTCCACCAGCCCCGCGCCCGCGCCGATGACGGGCTCCAATGGCAAGCCTTCGTTCCATATCGCCTTCTGCGTCGATGACAACTACTTCCGGCCGATGGGCGCGACGATCGCCTCGATCATCGACAACAACCCGGGGCAGCATTTCACATTCCATGTGCTGACGTTTTCGGCGCTGGAAGATAATCAGCGCCGCCTGAAACAGCTGGAAGAAATGTATCCGGTCAGCACGCAGCTGCATCTGCTCGAGCTGGCGTCGTTCACGCAGTTTTCGCATTTCCTTGGCCACTCGCACTATTCGCTGTCGATTTTCACGCGACTGGTGATCCCCGAGGTGCTGCGCGGCCAGACCGGGCGCGTGCTGTACCTGGATGCCGATATCCTGTGTGTCGGCCGCCTCGATGAGTTGGTCGACATGGACATCAGCAGCGACATCGCGGTCGTGGTGCCGGATGCCCCGGTCACGCTGCGCCGCCGCGTTGCCGCGCTCGGCCTGGCCCGCGAGGAGTACTTCAACGGCGGCGTGCTGTTCATGAATATCGAGAAGTGGCTGGCGGAGAACATTACGCCGCAGACGCTGGAAGCCTTGCTCGATACCAGCACCGACATGCGTTTCAACGACCAGGACGCGCTCAATAAAGTGCTCAATGGCCGCGCGCGGTATATATCGCCGCGCTGGAATTACCTGTACGACCTGATCCACGACCTGAACGTCAACAGCTTCGCGATGCGTCCGGTCGGCAAGGCCGTCTTTATCCATTTCGCTGGCTCGGTCAAGCCGTGGGCGGATTGGAGTGGCCACGAAGCGCGAACCCTGTTCCGCAAGTATCTGGCCTTGTCACCGTGGCACGACAAGCCGCTCGATCCGGAGCCGAGGAACACCAAGGAAATGCGCATGCATTCGCGCTTCATGTTCCGCCAGGGGAAACCCGTGGAAAGCCTGAAGTGGTATTTGCGGTATTTGCGCAAGCGGGCGCGGCGGTAATGCCCCGATGGCATGACATCCCCCTGCTCTCACATCGAAGATAAATGGCAATTCGAAGCAAACACATACTGGTCAGCCGCACCGACAATATCGGCGACATAGTACTGACTTTGCCCATGGTCGCCCGACTGAGGCAATTGAACCCGAATGCAAAGATCAGCTTTCTTTGCCGTGCCTATGCCGCGCCGCTGGTCCGTTTCTGCACCGACATCGATGAAGTCATCGAACTGGAAAGCATGGCCGATGCGCCGGTCGAATTTCTGAAAAAGTCGGGGATCGATACCATCATCCTGGCGCAGCCCGATCGCAAGCTCGCCATGGCCGCTTTTCGCGCCGGCATCCGGCACCGGATCGGCAATGCCCGCCAGAAGCTCTACCTGCTGTTCTATTGCAACCGGCGCGTGCGCTTCAGCAAGCGGATCATGGAAGAGCATGAAGCGCAGATCAACTTTCAGTTCCTGAGCCCGTTCGGAAGCCGTAGCACGCCGTCCCTGGAGGAAATTCCCGGGCTGTACCACTTTGACATTCCGGCAGACGCCGCCATTGCCGAAATGCAGGGCCGCTATGCGTTCAACCTGGTTCTGCATACCAAGTCGAACGGCCATGGCCGCGAATGGCCGATCGAATACTACGCCAGGCTCGCCAAGATGCTGTCGGCCAGAAAGGACGTCCATCTCTGGTTGTCGGGCAGTGCGAAGGAAGGAGAGTGGCTGAAGGCCAACGGCAGCGCGCTGCTGTCACAGCCAAACGTGACCAGCCTGTGCGGTACGCAGACGCTTGGCCAACTCACGACCTTCATTCATCAGGCTGACGGCCTGATTGCGAGCGGCACGGGGCCGCTGCACCTGTCGGCCGCGATCGGACAGCGCACGCTGGGGCTGTTTCCGCCTACGCGCCCGATGCATCCGGGCCGATGGGCGGCGCTCGGAAGTCAAGCCCAGAACCTGGTCGAGGATAAAAGCTGTACCGATTGCGCGAAGCTGGAGACGGTGACCTGCGATTGCATGTACCGGATCAGTCCGGAGTCCGTTCTCGGGGTTGTCGAGGGGTGGATCCGGGACAAGGCCGCTGCATAGACCAACGAGACCAACGACGCTCACGCACCAACATTCGGCGACTGGTCAGGCCGGTCGCCGCATGCTCCGACGTGCGGTAGCTGCATGCACGTCGCCTTGGGGCCAGCCTCTCAGGCGGGAAAAACCCCGGTGGACAGATACCGGTCCCCGCGGTCGCAGACGACGAAAACGATTGTCGCGTTTTCCACTTCCTCGGCAACGCGCATGGCCACGCACAGTGCGCCCGCAGCGGAGATACCGGAAAAAATGCCCTCTTCACTCGCCATGCGGCGCGCCATATGTTCCGCATCGGCCTGGCTGACAGGCTCGGTGCGATCCACATACTTGGCGTCATAGATCTTCGGCAGGTAGGCCTCCGGCCATTTGCGAATACCGGGAATGCGCGAGCCTTCCTCCGGCTGCGCGCCGATGATCTCGATGGCGGGATTCTGTTCTTTCAGGTAACGCGAGACACCCGTGATGGTGCCGGTCGTACCCATGGCCGAAACGAAATGCGTGATCCGGCCTTCGGTATCGCGCCAGATCTCCGGCCCGGTCGTTTCGTAGTGGGCCAGCGGGTTGTCCGGATTGGAGAACTGGTCCAGGATGACGCCCTTGCCTTCGCGCTCCATGGAATCCGCCAGGTCACGCGCGTACTCCATGCCGCCCTTGACCGGCGTCAGGATGATCTCCGCACCATAGGCCGCCATGCTCTGGCGGCGCTCCAGGCTCAGGTCTTCCGGCATGATCAGCACCATCTTGTAGCCGCGGATTGCCGCAGCCATGGCAAGCGCGATGCCAGTGTTGCCGGAAGTGGATTCGATCAGCGTATCGCCGGGCTTGATGCGGCCACGCGCCTCCGCGCGGGCAATCATCGAGACTGCCGGTCGATCCTTGACCGATCCGGCCGGGTTGTTGCCCTCTAGCTTGCCCAGGATGACATTGCCGCGCGCGTCGTTGGCGGCACCGGGAATGCGCTGCAGTCTGACCAGCGGCGTATTGCCGATGGTGTCTTCAATTGTCTTGTAGGCCATGGTGCGGGGTGGAATTGGTCCCGCACATTGTAAACCAGGGCCCCGACACGCGCCGGAGGGGTCGGTCAGGCCCACTCCTGGTAGGGCTGCACCCGCTTACGCCTCCTTGTTGCCTTCGCCCAGCAGGTGATAGAGCAGGATGCAGCCAAAGGTTGCGGTGCCGATGCCCCCGAGCGTCATGCCACCAAGCTTCAGGGTCAGGTCGCCCGCGGCCACGGTCAGCGTGGCACCAACCGTGATGAGATTACGCGAACTCGAGAAGTCCACGTGGTTCTGGACCCAGATACGGCCAGCCGTAGCGGCAATCAGGCCGAACACCACGATCGTCAGTCCGCCAATGACCGGGCCCGGGATGGTCAGGATCAGTGCGCCGAACTTCGGCGAGAAACCAAGCACGATGGCGACCACGGCCGCCACGACAAAGATCAGCGTCGAATAGATCTTGGTAACGGCCATCACGCCCATGTTCTCGGCATACGTGGTGACGCCCGTGCCGCCGCCGCTGGCCGACAGCATGGTCGCGATGCCGTCGCCGATGAAGGCGCGGCCGATGTACGGATCCAGGTTGCGCCCGGTCATCACGCCGATGGCCTTGATGTGGCCAAGGTTCTCCGCCACCAGCACGATGGCCACCGGGGCGATCAGCAGCATGGCGCTGGCCTGGAACACCGGCGAGGCAAACGACGGCAGCCCGAACCAGCTCGCGGCTGCCACGCCCGAGAAATCGATCGGCTTGCCGAGACCCATCTGATTCGCGCCGGCATAGTAGATCAGGTAGCCAAACAGGCCCCCGATCAGCACCGGCAGGCGTCCGATCATGCCCGGCGCCCGAACGGCCACGAGCCCGACAGCCAGCACGGTCAGAAGGCCAATCCAGGTGTCGAACGAGGAGCCGCTCACAGCCTTGACCGCGACCGGGGCCAGGTTCAGCCCGATGGCCGCAACGATCGCGCCGGTGACCACCGGCGGCATCAACCGCTCGACCCAGCCATAGCCGACCGCCTGCACCACAAGCCCGATGACCGTGTACAGCGCGCCAGCGGCAATGATGCCGCCCAGGGCCACCGGGATATTGGCATTGGGCCCGCTTCCTGCGTAACCCGTGGCCGCGATCACGACGGCGATGAACGCAAAGCTGGAGCCGAGATAGCTCGGCACCCGACCGCGCACGCACAGGAAGAAGATCAGCGTGCCGATGCCCGAGAACAGGATGGCGATATTCGGATTGAAGCCCATCAGGATCGGCGCGATCGCCGTGGAGCCGAACATCGCCACCACATGCTGGATGCCGGCAAGCACGGTCTGCCCCGCAGGCAGGCGCTCATCGGGACCGATAACCCCTTGCGTCTTCAATCGCCACTTCGGCAGGAACCCTGCGTCCTCGCCATTCGTCATTGTCATGCTCCCTGTTGTTCTGCCCGGCTCTCCCCGGCCCCTCGGTAAAGGGCAGGCCCGGCCTGATTTTTTCGGATCTTGCGCGGCCGACTGAATACCGTGGCCTTCGCTGGCTGCCGCATGATACTCCGCCGCTGTCGGCAAGCGAAGCAGCGTGCGCCTGTCAGGTACGCGCATACCAACGGCACAACATGGAACCGGATGGATCGGATTCGAAGCAACAGGACCATGGCGCCGCGGTGCCCTTCCCTTGCACCGGCGGCGCCATGCCATATCAGCGCTTGGCGGGTCGAGAGGCAGCCGCCGCGCCGGCGGGAACCGCTGCCGGCGCGGCCTTGGCACCGATCGTCAGGCCGGCCTCCTGCATGCGGGCCACCGACTTGGTGCCGACGCCGCTGACGCGCTCGGCAAGATCGTCCGCGCTCTTGTAGGGGCCGTGCTTGGTGCGCTCGTCAATGATGTTCCTGGCGGTTGCGGGCCCGATGCCTTTCACCGAGGTCAGGGCTGAAGCGTCCGCCGAATTGACGTCCACCGCGGCCATCGCGGCTCCGCTGAACGACATCCAGAGCGCTGCGGCCAGGCAGCCGCGCCTGAGCAATGTCTTGAACATGGGTGAGTTCCTTATCCGTTTGCATTTGCGTTGCCTCGCCGGGATTGGCAAGGTGCGCTCAGGATAGGACCGGCCGCGTGCGGCTGCGCACGCCGCAACCAAAGTTCACTCGCATTGAACGGAGATGTTTCGGCAGCTCAATGGCAGCGTTCGAGCAACCACTGGCAATAGCGCGCCACACCTTCTTCCATCGGAACGAAAGGCGCGGCATAGCCGGCGTCGCGCAGGCGTGACAGATCCGACTGCGTGAAGCTCTGGTACCGCCCACGCAGCGCATCGGGGAAACGGATGTATTCCAGCAGGCCTTCCTGCACCAGTTCGTCCGGCGCCAGCGGTGGCTTGCCATCGGCCGCGCGCAGCGTGTTGACCACGACCGCGGCGACATCGTTGAACGAACGCGCCTGTCCGGACCCGACATTGAAGATGCCCGAGCGGCGCGGATGATCGAGGAAGAACAGGTTGACCCTCACCACATCCTCGACCGCGACAAAATCGTGGCTCTGGCAGCCCGGCCCATGGCCAGCATGTTCGCCGAACAGCTTGACCGTGCCCTCGGCACGGAACTGCTCGAATTGCTGCCAGACGATCGAGGCCATGCGGTTCTTGTGCGCCTCGCCGGCACCATACACGTTGAAATAGCGCAGGCCGACCACCTGCGACAGCGCGCCTTCCAGCCGCTTGCGCACGACCTGGTCGAACAGGAACTTGGAGTAGCCGTAGATGCTCACGGGCCGCTCGCAGTCACGCACTTCGCGAAAGGTCGGGGACTCGCCGTAGACCGCCGCCGACGATGCATAGAGGAACTGCGCATCCTGCGCCAGGCAGGATTCCATCAGCCGCTTGCTGTAGCGGTAGTTGTTCTCCATCAGGTAGCGGCCGTCCTGCTCCAACGTGTCGGTGCAGGCGCCCAGATGGAACACCGCGCGCACCCTGCCGAACTCGCCGCGCTCGAAGCGGGGCAGGAAGTCGTCCTTGTCGAGGTAGTCGCGAATCTCGCAATCCACCAGGTTGTGGAACTTGTCAGGGCGATGGAGATTGTCGACGGCGACAATCTGGTCCTCGCCACGCGCGTTCAGTCCCTTGACAAGGTTGCTGCCGATGAATCCCGCAGCGCCGGTGACGATGATGGTCATGATCGGTCCGACAGAGAGTTCAACAGGGGCGCCGCAAGCCTGGCGTTCAGCCCGCCGAGCCGAACAGCTCCGGATAGCTGACGACGGCCGTACCGAGCTTGCCGACGACGATGCCGCCCGCACGGTTGGCGAACTGCACCGCCTGCTTCAGCGGCACGCCGGCGGCGAGCATGGTCGCCAGCGTGGCGATCACGGTATCACCGGCACCAGATACATCATAGACTTCACGCGCCTGTGCCGAGACATGCAGCACCTCCGCCTCGGTGTACAGGGTCATGCCCTCTTCCGACCGGGTCAGCAGCAACGCTTCGAGCTGCAGGTCGCGACGCAGGTTCTGCGCGCGCGCGGTGAGGTCCTGTTCGCTTTTCCAGGCCCCAACAACCCGGCGGATCTCCGCACGGTTGGGCGTGATCAGCGTGGCACCGCGATAGCGCGAGTAATCATCGCCCTTGGGATCGACCAGGACCATCCGGCCTGCCGCGCGACCGGCCTCGACCATGCGGCCGACGTGCGTCAGGCCACCCTTGCCATAGTCCGACAGGAGCAGCACCTCGTACTGCTTCACGAGCTCCTGGAAACCGTCCAGCACGGACAGCAGGACTTCATGTGCCGGCGGATTCTCGAAATCCACGCGCAGCAGCTGCTGCTGGTGCGCCAGCACGCGCAGCTTGATCGTCGTGTTGACGCTGGCGTCGCGGTGCAGGTACGGCTGCACCTTGCAGGCTGCCAGCAACGATTCGATGGTCCGGCCGGGCTCGTCGTCGCCCACGACGCCGAGCATGCCGACCTGCGCACCCAGCGCGGCCGAGTTGCGGGCCACGTTGGCGGCGCCGCCCAGGCGTTCATCGCTGCGCTTGATCTGGACGACCGGGACAGGCGCCTCCGGCGAAATACGCTCGACGTCGCCGAACCAGTAGCGGTCCAGCATCATGTCGCCGACCACCAGGATGCGCGCCTGGCGGATCTGATCCTGCGAAATTTGATTCATACCCTTGGTTCCTCCGGCATACCGATCCTACTCGGACACGGTCGCCTGCCGATACGTTCAGCGCTTCGCGGCCGAACGCCCGATCGCGTGGTACTCGATGCCGGCCTGCGCCATGGCCTCCGGCTCGTACAGGTTGCGGCCATCGAAGATCACCGGCGTCTTCAGGCGCCGCTTGATCTGCTCGAAATCCGGGCTGCGGAACACCTTCCACTCCGTCACGATCACCAGCGCGTCGGCACCATCGAGCGTCTCCATCTGGCCGGTATGGAAGCTGATCTTGTCGATACCGCCCGGGATATCCGCGAGATCCGACTCCAGCGCGCGCCGGGCCTCGTCCATCGACACCGGGTCATGCGTACGCAGCGTGGCGCCGCGCGACACCAGTTCCCGTGCGAGCACGCGCGATGGCGCTTCGCGCATGTCGTCGGTATTGGGCTTGAAGGCCAGCCCCCAGAGCGCGAAGGTGCGCCCGCCGAGGTCCTCGCCAAAGTGGCGCACCACTTTGTCGCCCAGCACCTGCTTCTGCGCGCCGTTGACGGCCTCGACGGCCTCCAGCACGCGCATCGGCTTGCCGTGGTCCGCCGCCGTGCGCATCAGTGCCTGCACGTCCTTTGGGAAACAGGAGCCGCCATAGCCGGCACCCGCATACAGGAAACTGTAGCCGATGCGCGGGTCCGAGCCGATGCCCATGCGCACCAGTTCGATATCGGCCCCGACTTCGTCGGCCAGGTTGGCCAGTTCATTCATGAACGAGATCCGCGTGGCCAGCATCGAATTGGCCGCGTACTTGGTGAACTCGGCCGAGCGCACGTCCATATAGAAGGTGCGTTCGTGGTTGCGGTTGAACGGCGCATAGAGCTGGCGCATGGTGGCCTGGGCATGGCGGCCGGCGGCGTCGGCGCCACAGCCCAGCACGATGCGGTCCGGCCGCATGAAGTCTTCCACCGCGGCGCCTTCCTTGAGGAACTCTGGGTTCGACACCACGGAATACTGGAGATCCTCCAGGCCGCGCGCGGCGAGTTCCTCCCGAATGACTGCCGCAACGCGGTCGCCCGTGCCCACCGGCACGGTGGACTTGTCCACCACGACCTTGAACCCGGTCATATGGCGGCCGATATTGCGTGCCGCGGCGAGCACATACTTGAGATCGGCTGAGCCGTCTTCATCAGGCGGCGTGCCTACGGCGATGAACTGCACATCCGCGTGATCGACGCTGGCGGCCACGTCGGTCGAGAACGTCAGCCGTCCCGCCGCGCGGTTGCGCTGGATGATTTCCTGCAGGCCCGGCTCGTAGATCGGCACGCCGCCGGCGTTGAGCATGGCGATCTTCTTTTCATCGACGTCGAGGCAGAACACATCGTTGCCGAGTTCGGCCAGGCACGCGCCGGTGACAAGGCCAACATAGCCACTGCCAATAATGGTGACTTTCATAGCATGTACATGAAATGGTTTCGCACGGCGGCCGGGTCAGCCGAGTGCTTCCGATCGGCGGGGCGCATACGTCTCCCAACGGTTGCAGCCGGGACACTGCCAATAGAACAGCCGCGCGCGAAAGCCGCATTCGCGGCAGGTGTAGCGGGCAAGGTTGCGCGTACGCAGTTGCAGAAGATCACGGATCGCCACCGTCTCCCTGGCCCTGTCCTCGCCAGTGGAGTCATCGGCACCCGCCAACGCATCGCCGGCCTCGGCAACAGCGATGGCTGGCGCCATGTCGGCAGCCTGCGCTTCGAAATACTTGGTCAGCGCCAGCAGTGTCGGCTGGCGGCGCAGTTGCTCACGCATGAGGCGCGTCGCCGCTTCAGGCCCGTTTTGTTCCAACTCGGTCTTGAATGCAACATCGAGCAACTCCGGCGCAAGGCTGCCCTTGAGCAGACCGCGCAGCCAGTCGAGCGCGGCGCCTTGTTCTCCGAGCCCGGCATAGGCTTTCACCACGCGCTCGGCAACCAGCGGGAGGAACGAGGCATCCTGCCGCTCGATGCCGAGCCAGTGGCCCAACGCCGCGCGGGCGTCGCCGGCCGCGGCGGCCACGTCGCCCAGCAGGATCGGCGCGCGCACATTGGCGGGATTTTCCTGGATGGCCTGGTGCAGCCACTTGATCGCGTCTTCAGGCCGCTTGCGTTGCAGCGCATCCTGCGCGATTTCGCAGCAGAACTGGGCGATCTGCAAACGATAGTCGGTCTTCTCGAGCGACTGCAGCTCGCGCGCGGCGTCGATGGCCTTCTGCCACTCCTTCTCCACTTCGTAGAGCTCGAGCAGCACGCGCTTGGCCGAGGCCGCATACGGGCCGGACATCAGCCGGCGCAAGGATTCTTCGGCCCGGTCGAGCAGCCCGGCGCGCAGGAAATCCTGCCCCAGCTCATACAGCGCATGCTCGCGCTCGGGTTCGGGCAGGTCCGGACGCGTGGCCAGGTTCTGGTGTACCCGAATGGCACGCTCGGTTTCGCCGCGACGCCGGAACAGCGCCCCCAGCGCGAAGTGGAGTTCGGTGGTCTCGGGATCGAGCCTGGCCACCTCGATGAAGGCATCGATGGCCTGGTCCGGCTGTTCGTTGAGCAGGAAATTCAGGCCCTTGAAATACGAGCGCGGCAAGGCACCCTGCTCGCTGATGAGTTGGCGCACATCGAGGCGTGCCGCCATCCATCCAAGGCCAAAGACAAGTGGGAGCGCCAGCAGCCACCAGGTTTCAAACATCATGGATCAGACTTTCGGGCCAACTACGTTGTAAGGAGCGCTCTTGCCGTCACGTTCCGCGCCGGCCGGCGTCGGCTCGCGGCCGGCATCGCCGAGCGCCCGGCGCAGGCGCGCCACTTCCATGCGCTGGCGCATCAGGCCTGGTGCAATCGCGGCCAGGGCCGCAACGGCGCCCAGGACAAAGGCCACGAACAGGATCAGGATCAGCGGGGCGCGCCAGACGGCGTCAAAGAAAAGCTGCAGCGAAGCGTCCGCGGTATTGCGTAGCGCCAGCACGAACAGCAGCGCAAACAGGACGATGCGGATAATCCAGGCGACGAGTTTCATGCGGTAGTGGCAGGCGAGGCGTTGCGGGAGCGCACAGGCGCATCCCTGCGTGCGGCAGACCCCGGCATTGTAGCGGAATCACTTCCAGCAATCGGAAACGGCACGCCGACCGCGATGCGTTGAACAAAAAAAGCGCCCCGGGTGGAGCGCTTTTTTCTTTCACGACAACACAGTGCCGGCCTTCGGAGGCGGTCAGGAACGAGCCAGATTCAGCCCGCTGCCGTCATGCAGCACCGTCGAACCGGCCGGCGTGGTGCCCTGGGGCCCCTTGCCGGACGGCGAACCGGCCAGGTGTCCGTTGCTTGCGCCACCCGAAGGCGGCGTCAGGCTGCGGTCCACCCGTTCGCGCAACTCCTTGCCCGCCTTGAAGTGCGGCACCCGTTTTTCGGGCACCAGCACTCGCTCGCCGGACTTGGGATTGCGCCCAACGCGCGGCGGACGCCGGTTCAGACCAAAACTGCCGAATCCGCGGATCTCGATGCGATGGCCATCGGCCAGCGCATCCGACATCGCGTCGAGTATCGTTTTTACCGAGATGTCCGCATCCCGCAGCAGCAACTGCGGGAAACGGGCAGCCAGTTTTTCGACGAGCTCCGACTTGGTCATTGGCGTTCGCGCGGGCGTCAGGGCCTGCGATTACTGGTTGTCCTGGCCGAGCTTGGCCTTCAGCAGTGCGCCCAGGTTGGTCGTACCAGCGGTGCTGGTGTCGGCCTGGAACTTCTGCATGGCTTCCTGCTGCTCGACGTTGTCCTTGGCCTTGATCGACAGGTTGATGTTGCGCGACTTGCGGTCGACGTTCACAACCAGGGCAGTGATCTGCTCGCCTTCCTTCAGCACGTTGCGGGCGTCTTCCACGCGGTCAGCGGAGATTTCCGATGCACGCAGGTAGCCTTCCACGTCGTCAGCCAGCTGAACCACGGCGCCCTTCGGATCGACAGCCTTGATGGTGCCGGTCACGAGCGAGCCCTTGTCGTTGGCCGAGATGAAGTTGTTGAACGGATCGCCCGACAGCTGCTTGATGCCCAGCGAGATGCGTTCCTTGTCGACGTCGATGCCCAGAACCACGGCTTCCACTTCGTCGCCCTTCTTGTACTTGCGCACGGCTTCTTCGCCGGTTTCTTGCCAGGACAGGTCGGACAGGTGCACCAGGCCGTCGATGCCGCCAGGCAGGCCGATGAACACGCCGAAGTCGGTGATCGACTTGATCTGGCCCGACAGCTTGTCGCCCTTCTTCTGGTTGCGCGCGAAATCGTCCCACGGATTGGCCTTGCACTGCTTCATGCCCAGGCTGATACGACGCTTGTCTTCGTCGATATCCAGGACCATGACTTCGACTTCGTCGCCCAGCTGGACAACCTTCGACGGCGCCACGTTCTTGTTGGTCCAGTCCATTTCGGAGACGTGCACCAGGCCTTCGATGCCGGCTTCGATCTCGACGAACGCACCGTAGTCGGTCAGGTTGGTCACCTTGCCGAACAGGCGGGTGCCTTGCGGGTAGCGGCGCGAGATGCCCACCCACGGATCTTCGCCCAGCTGCTTCACGCCCAGCGAAACGCGGTTCTTCTCTTGGTCGAACTTGAGGATCTTGGCAGTGATTTCCTGACCCACCGACAGCACTTCGCTCGGGTGGCGGACACGGCGCCAGGCCAGGTCGGTGATGTGCAGCAGGCCGTCGATACCGCCCAGGTCCACGAACGCACCGTAGTCGGTGATGTTCTTGACGATACCGTTGACGATGGCGCCTTCCTTCAGGGTTTCCATCAGCTTCTGGCGCTCTTCGCCCAGCGTGGCTTCAACCACGGCACGGCGCGACAGCACAACGTTGTTGCGCTTGCGGTCCAGCTTGATGACCTTGAATTCCAGGGTCTTGCCTTCGTACGGGGTGGTGTCCTTGATCGGACGCACGTCAACCAGCGAGCCCGGCAGGAACGCGCGGATGCCGTTGACCATGACCGTCAGGCCGCCCTTGACCTTGCCGGTCACGGTACCCGAGATGATTTCGCCGTCTTCCAGCGCCTTCTCGAGGTTCAGCCACGATGCCAGGCGCTTGGCCTTGTCGCGGGACAGGATGGTGTCGCCATAGCCGTTCTCGAGTGCGTCGATGGCCACGGAGACGTAGTCGCCGGCCTGCACTTCGAGTTCGCCCTGGTCGTTCAGGAACTCCTCCACCGGCACAAATGCCTCGGACTTGAGGCCGGCGTTGACGACCACGAAGTTGTGGTCGATGCGCACGACTTCAGCGGAAATCACTTCGCCAGCCTTCATATTTGAGCGGGCGATCGATTCCTCGAACAGTGCGGCAAAGGATTCGTTAGTTTGCAGGTCGGACATAAACGTAAGTAGCAATCCGCGGTACACCGGCCGGCACGACGATCGTGCTCAGTCTGCCATGTGCAGCGGGGTCAAGTTGAACACTGCCGGCCACTCCCACAAAGGGGGCCGGCACCATGGTGCGGGTAGCGTCCATCGCTTGGGTACGCCTGACGAAAGTCAGTGTTTGCGCACAGCGGCGAACCACTCCAGCACCTGCGCCACTGCCTGATCCACCGTCATGTCGGAGGTATCGAGCAGGTTCGCATCCTCGGCGGGACGCAGCGGCGCGGCGGCACGGTTTCGATCCCGCGCGTCGCGCGACTCCAGGTCACGCAAAAGGTCTTCGATATTAGCAGAAATTCCCTTATCAATCAATTGTTTATAGCGCCTGCGAGCGCGCGCCTCAACACTTGCCGTCAGGAATACCTTGAGCTGGGCATCGGGGAAGATCACCGTGCCCATATCGCGCCCGTCGGCGACCAGCCCCGGCAGCTTGCGGAAATCGCGCTGCAGCTTGGTCAGCGCGTCGCGTACCGGCTGGTGCACAGCCAGGGCCGAGGCCCGGTTGCCGATCGCCTCGGCACGGATCGCCAGGCTTACTTCCTCGCCGGACAGCCAGACGCGGTCGGGACCGAACTTCACATCGAGGCGGGAGGCGGTTCTTGCAAGGGCATCGATATCACCGATGTCCACGCCCTCGCGGTCGCTGGCAAGCGCCACCAGGCGGTACAACGCGCCGCTGTCGAGCAGGTGGTAGCCGACCGCATCGGCCACCTTGTGCGCCACAGTGCCTTTGCCGGAGGCGGTTGGACCGTCAATGGTGATGACGTGAACGATAGTCATTGCTGATGATGCCGACAGAAAACTTCGATTTGAAATCAATTGAGAATCGTTATCATTTGATTCATCCTACCCAGGACGCAGCGTCCCGCTCGTTCCGGTTATTCCCTCTTCATGCGCGAGGCAATCTACCATGGCCAAGACCCTGACGTTCGGCATCATGCACCTCGGCATCGCCTTCAGCGTGACCTACACGCTGACGGGCAGCCTGGCCGTCAGTGGCGCGGTCACCTTTATCGAGCCGGCCATCAATACTGTGGCGCACTACTTCTTCGACCGCTACTGGGAACGACGGGAGCGCCGGCACGAACCGGCGCAAACGGGCACCACGGCGCTTAGCGCGTGATGCCGCCGAATACCGCGAAATAGTCCGGAAACGTCTTGGCTACGCAGCCGGGCTCGTTGATCCGGACCGGCAGCGGGCCGAATGCGGCCAGCGAGAAACACATGGCCATGCGATGGTCATCATAGGTGCCAATGCCATCGGCCGGGGTCTGCCACTGTGCGGGCGGTACCACCTTGAGGTAATCCGCACCCTCCTCGACCTGGGCTCCGAGCTTGCGCAACTCGGTCGCCATGGCCGTGATGCGATCGGTTTCCTTGACCCGCCAGCTGGCGATATTGGTGAGCGTTGTCGTGCCTTCGGCGAACAGCGCGGCCACTGCCAAGGTCATGGCGGCGTCGGGAATATGGTTGCAGTCCAGCTCGATGCCATTCAAGCGCCCGTCGTCGCGCTCGGTGCCGCGCACCTCGATCCAGTTATCGCCTGCCATGACGTTGGCGCCCATCCGGTTCAGCGCCTCGGCAAAACGCACATCGCCCTGGATGCTCGCCATGCCCACGCCTTCCACCCGCACCGGACCGCCGCCAATTGCGCCCGCCGCAAGAAAATAGGACGCGGAGGACGCATCGCCCTCGACAAAAATCTCTCCCGGCGACCGGTAGACCGCACCGGCGGGAACGATAAAGCGCTCCCAGCCTTGGCGCTCGACCTCGATGCCAAAACGCGAGAGCAGGTTCAGCGTGATCTCGATATACGGCTTGGAGATCAGCTCGCCGATCACTTCGATCTCGATCCTGCCACTGGCCGCCTGTGCCATGGGCAAGGTCATCAGCAAGGCCGTCAGGAACTGGCTCGACACGTCGCCGCGCACGCGGATCGGCGCGTCGATTCGGATCTGCGCGGCGCGGATATGCAAGGGCGGAAAGCCGTCATTGCCGAGGTAGCCGATGTCCGCGCCAACCTGGCGCAGGCCGTCGACGAGATCGCCGATGGGCCGCTCGTGCATGCGCGGCACACCAGATAGCTTGTAATCGCCGCCCTGCAGCGCGAGCGCAGCGGTCAGCGGACGAATCGCGGTGCCGGCATTGCCCATGAACAGCTCCGCCGCCTTGACGGGAAAATTGCCGCCCGAGCCGGTGACGATATAGTCGTTGCCTTCCTGGCGCCACGCGACGCCGAGCGTCTTCAGCGCCTGCAGCATGACGCGAGTGTCGTCCGAGTCGAGCAGGTCGCGCACGCGCGTCTCGCCGCCGGCCAGCGCTGCCAGCAGCAGCACGCGGTTTGAAATGCTCTTCGAGCCCGGCAGACGGACGGTGCCCGCGGCACGGGTAAGAGGGCCAATCGTCAGGTGTTCCATGGTCTTCACACTAGGGCGCGCATCACGGCTGCGCCGATTCAGGGTTCAATGTTGGCCGCGGCCTCGCGGTCCGCGCCCCATTGCAGGCGAGTCTTGCTCGCGCGCGCAAAAATGCGCTCCAGCGCCGCGCCGTCGCCCTTCTCGATCTGCGTCCTGAGATGCGTCAGCACCGACTGGTAGGTATTCAGCTCGCGCAGCAGTGCCTCGCGATTGGCCACGCAGATATCGCGCCACATTTCCGGCGACGACGCGGCAATGCGCGTGAAGTCGCGGAAGCCGCCACCGGCGAACGCGAGCTTGAGCGCCGCGTCCTCGGCATTGCCGACCTGCGCGACCAGCGCGTACGACAGCACGTGTGGCAAATGGCTGACGGCAGCAAAGACAGCGTCGTGCTGCACCGCCGACATGATGTGGCATTCCGCACCAGCGCTTTCCCACATCGCGCGCACCGCGGCGACATCGGCGCGCGCGTTTTCCTGCAGCGGGCATACCACGGTCTTCTTGCCGACATAGAGGTCGGCGAGCGCGGCTTCCACACCATTCAGCTCGCGACCCGCAATCGGATGCGCCGGGACGAACTGCGCCGCCTTGTCACCAAGCGCCGTCTTGGCCGCCATGATCACATCGGACTTGGTGCTGCCCGCATCGGTCACGATGGTGCCCGGCTTCAGGTGCGGCTCCAGCGCGTGCAGCAGCGCAAAATTCTGCGCCACCGGCGCGCACAGCACGATCACGCTGGCGTCGCGTGCGGCGTCTTCCAGCGAAGCGGCTTCGTCGATGACACCGAGGTCCAGCGCCTTCTGCAGCGAGGCGGGCGAGCGGCCCACGCCTACTACCTTGCCGACCACACCGGCGCGCTTGAGCGCAAGCGCGAGCGAACCGCCAATCAGGCCGACACCAACAATCACAACACGGGAAAAATGCAGAGCGCTCACAATCTCAGCCCTCGGGGGCGGGCAATACAGCGAATTCGAAAATAGCGAAAACAGGAAGGCATCGTCGTCGCGCGGCTTACTTCAGCGCGCGCTCCAGCGCCGCGATAAATGCGGCATTCTCATCAGGCAAGCCGATCGTGACACGCAGCCAGCGCGGCAAGCCGTAGTTGCCTACAGGACGGACAATCACGCCCTGCCTGAGCAACGCCAGGTTGACACGCGCGCCGGCGTCGTCGTCATCGCCCACGCGCACCAGCACGAAGTTGCCGGACGAAGCGACCGACTCAAGCCCGAGGCGCGAAAACGCGTCGACAAGTTGCGCCTTGCCGGCACGGTTCAGCTCGGCGCTGCGCTGCAGGAACGCCGTGTCGCCCAGCGCCGCAACGGCCGCAGCCTGGGCCACGCTGTTGACGTTGAACGGCTGGCGGATGCGGTTCAGCAGATCCGTCAGCTCGGGCTGCGCGACCGCATAGCCGATGCGCAGGCCAGCCAGTCCATATGCCTTCGAGAACGTGCGTGATACCAGCAGGTTCGGATAGCGGCGCACCCACGCCACCGAGTCATATTGCTGGTCATCGTCGAGGTATTCGTTGTACGCCTCGTCCAGCACCACGGCCACATGGGCGGGCACCTTGGCCAGGAATGCTTCCAGTGCCGCTGCAGGCGCGAACGTTCCAGTCGGATTGTTCGGGTTGGCGACGAACACCAGGCGGGTATCGGCAGTGATTGCCGCTGCCATGGCATCGAGATCATGGCCGTAGTCACGCGCCTTCACCACGATCGCGCGCGCGCCGATTTCCTGGGTCGCCAGCGCATAGACCGCGAACGAGTACTCGGCATACACCACCGACTGTCCCGGCGTGACCAGCGCGTGCGCGGCCAGCTCCAGGATGTCGTTGCTGCCATTGCCCAGCGTGATCCAGTCCTGCGGCACGCCGAGCTTCGCGGAAAGCGCTGCCTTAAGCTCGAAGCCGTTCGAGTCGGGATAGCGCCCAAGCTCGGCCACCGCCGCGGCCACAGCGTGCCTTGCGGATTCCGGCATGCCCAGCGGATTCTCGTTCGAGGCCAGCTTGACGATGCTGGCCTCGTTCAGCCCGAACTCGCGCGCCACCTCGGAAATCGGCTTGCCCGCCACGTAGGGCGAGATTGCCCTGACGTAATCCGGGCCAAACGGCAATTTGCCGCCTTGATTGCCTTGCTCTGCCATCTTGTCTCCTTGCCGCGCTTACTTGCTGGACGGGTACGACCCCAGCACCTTCAGGTAAGCCGCATTGCGCCGCAGCGTCTCGATCGCGCGTGCGACCGCCGGTTCATGCTGGTGACCTTCGACATCGACGTAGAAGTAGTACTCCCAGGCGCCACTGCGCGCCGGACGCGACTCGAACCGGCACATCGACACGCCGTTCTCCGCCAGCGGCGCAAGCAGCTGGTAGACCGCGCCGGCCTTGTTGGGCACCGACAGGATCATCGAGGTCTGGTCGCTGCCCGACGGCTCGGTCTCGTAGCGGCCGATCACGGCAAAGCGCGTGCGGTTATGCGGATCGTCCTGGATATGGGGGCGGATGACATGGAGGTGATAGCGGTTGGCCGCCGTTTCACCGGCAATGGCCGCGACCGTCGGATCTTCGCTCGCCATGCGCGCGGCCTCGGCATTGCTCGAGACGGCCTGGCGCTCCAGATGCGGATAGTTCGCGGTCAGCCAGTGCTGGCACTGCGCCAGCGCCTGCGCATGCGCGCGCACGACCTTGACGCCCTTCATGTCGGGCGAGGACGCCATCAGGTTGTGGTGCACCTTCAGCGCGATCTCGCCGCTGATCTTCAGCGAAGTCTGCAGGAACAGGTCCAACGTGCGCGACACCGCGCCTTCGGTGGAGTTCTCGACCGGCACCACGCCGTACTCGACGGTCCCCGCCTCCACCGCACGGAATACCTCGTCGATGCTCGGGCATGGCACGCCGGACACTTCATGGCCGAAGTGGGCATAGAGGGCCTGCTCGGAGAACGTACCGGCCGGGCCCAGGAAGGCAATTTCCAGCGGCTTTTCCAGCCCGCGGCAAGCCGACATCACCTCGCGCCAGATCGACGCGACGCTCTCGCCCAGCAGCGGCCCGGGATTGGCGGCCTGCACCTTGCGCACGACCTGCAGTTCGCGTTCAGGGCGAAACACCGGCGCGCCGTACTTCTTCTTCACTTCGCCGACGTCCAGCGCAAGTTGCGCGCGACGGTTCAGCATGGCCAGCAGTTCGCGGTCCACGGTGTCGATCTGCTCGCGCAGGGGGGCCAGTTCAGCGCCGAGCGCGCGTTCCGCCTCGCTCGGGGAAGCACCGCTCTGCGGCTTCTCCTCGCGCGCGGTGTTTTTGTCTTCGCTTGTCATTTGCAGAAACCCGTTGGGCCGCTCCGCGCGGGAGGGCCTGAGAATAAGACAACGCCGCGCGCCGATGGCATGCGGCCGGCCGATGCGGCGCCTTCAGGCAGCGGCGCGTTCGAATTCGCGCATGAAATCGATCAGGGCATAGACGCCTTCGATCGGCATGGCGTTGTAGATGCTGGCGCGCATGCCGCCCACGGACTTGTGGCCCTTGAGCTGCAGCAGGCCGTTGGCGCGGGCCTGCTGCAGGAACGCCTCGTTGCGGGTCTCGTCAGCGAGGAGGAACGGCACGTTCATGCGCGAACGGCAGTGAGGATCGATGTCGTTGCGATAAAAATCGCTCTGGTCGAGGAAGTCGTACAGCGCCTTGGCCTTGGCGATATTGCGCTGCTCGATCGCCGGCACGCCGCCCTGGCGCTTCAGCCACTTGAACACCAGGCCCGCAATGTAGATCGCATAAGTCGGCGGCGTGTTGTACATGGAGTCATGCTCCGCCACCACGCGCCAGTTGAACGCGGACGGGCACAGCGGGTGAGCGTGGCCCAGCAGGTCCTCGCGCACGATCACGATGGTCACGCCCGCGGGACCAATGTTCTTCTGCGCGCCGCCATACATGACCTGCACGCGCGACCAGTCCACCGGACGCGAGAGGATATGGCTCGAGGCGTCCGCGACCACGACGCGGCCCTTGTCCTGCCCGATATCCGGGATTTCGTGGAACTCCACGCCACCGATGGTTTCATTGGTGCAGAGGTGCACGTAGGCCGCGTCGTCCGACAGCTTCCAGTCGGCTACTGCGGGAATATTGGTGAACTTGCGGTCCGCGCTCGATGCGGCGATATTGACTTCGCCATAGCGCCGGGTCTCTTGCTCCGTCTTAACCGACCACGCGCCGGTCAGCACGAAATCCGCCTTGGGTTGCTCCGCATTGCGCAGGCGCATCAGGTTCAGCGGCACGATCGCGTTCTCGCCAATGGCGCCGCCTTGCAGGAACAGGATGCGGAAGTTCTTGGGAATGTGCAGAAGTTCGCGCAGATCCGCCAGGGTCTCGGCCAGAATGCCCTCGAACTCCTTGCTGCGATGGCTCATTTCCATGACCGACACGCCCGTCCCATGCCATGACAGCATTTCCTCGGCGGCCTGTTGCAGCACTTCGGCAGGCAGGGCTGCCGGGCCCGGCGAGAAGTTGAAGACACGTTCGGCCAATGCGCGCTGCAAGCCAGCGAGAGCGGGAGTCTGTGGATCGTTCATGGACTGGAAAAGAAAAATGGCTGCCGGTGTAACCCAAGCAGCCATTATCCCTCAAACCCGCATCCCGTAGGGCGATGCGGGGCGGGCGCCGGACCAGCGCCCTGCGCAGCCAGCGATTACTTCGCGGCAGCCGAGATTTCCTTTTCGGCGGCGTCGCGCATCGACTTGCCGACTTGCGGACCGTACTTCTGCATCATCGAACCCCAGATCTCCTGGGTCGCCTTGCCCTGGTTCGTCATGAACTTCTGGCCGGTCGGCGACTTCAGGAACGTGGTCAGGTCCTTGATTTCCTGGGTGCTGTAGTACTTGCCGAAGGCGTCATAGTGGGCCTGGATGGCATCCTTGCGGAAGCCGTCGGTATTGAATGCGGTGCCGGCACCATCGACCATGCGTTGCACGGCGCCATTCTTCTTCAGCTTCTCGACAGCGGCCTGCTTCTGCTTGTCGCTCAGCGTCTTGTTCTCGACCAGCACCTGCTCCAGCACCAGCGGAGCTTCCTGCTTGGCGCCCTGCTGCCAGTTGTCGGCCTGGCCCTTCACAGCCTGGTCAGCCTGCATGACGGAAAGCAGTTCCTTGATGGCTGCGGTCTTGTCCGCGTCCTGGGCGTGGGCGTGTTGCGCCACCATGAACGTAGGAACAAAAGCAGCCAGAACAGCGATACGTCGGTAGGTTTTGAGCATTGTGACTCCCTGGAAAATATGTCCGTTTTAGTCCGGCCCGCCATCAGGCGAGTTCCGGCCGGTGTCCTATTGTTGCAACAACTTACGAATTGGCGTCGGCGTCCGTGGGACCATCGGCTTCTTCCGCCTCTTCCGAGCCGGCGCCGGTATCGGCATCGCTTTCCACAATGCGCTGAAGACCCGACAATTTGGTGCCTTCGTCGACGTTGATCAGCGTAACGCCTTGCGTGGCACGACCCATCTCGCGGATTTCCGCCACGCGTGTGCGAATCAGCACCCCACCGGTGGTGATCAGCATGATCTCGTCTTCCGGCGAAACCAGTGCAGCAGCCACCACACGGCCATTGCGCTCGCTCGTCTGGATCGCAATCATGCCCTTGGTGCCGCGCCCGTGTCGAGTGTACTCAGTGATCGGCGTACGCTTGCCGTAGCCGTTCTCCGTGGCGGTGAGCACGCTTCCCGGCGCGTTGGCCTCGGTTTGCTCCGCCGTATCGACGCCCTCGGCCGTCTCCGCCGGAGCCACGAGCATGGCGATGACCGTCTGGCTTTCGTCGAGATTCATGCCTCGCACGCCACGGGCCTGGCGACCCATCGGACGCACGTCGTTCTCGTCGAAGCGCACGGCCTTGCCGGCATCCGAGAACAGCATCACGTCGTGCTGGCCATCCGTGACTGCGGCACCGATAAGGTAGTCGCCATCATCGAGGTCGACGGCAATGATGCCGGCCTTGCGCGGGTTGGAGAACTCCGTCAGCGCTGTCTTCTTGACCGTGCCGCGGGCAGTCGCCATGAAGATGAAATGCTCGGCGTCGAACTGGCGCACCGGCAGAATGACGTTGATCTTCTCGCCATCCGACAGCGGGAACATATTGACGATCGGCCGGCCGCGCGAATTGCGTGAGCCCTGCGGCACTTCATAGACCTTCAGCCAGTACAGGCGGCCGCGGTTTGAGAAGCACAGGATGTAGTCGTGGGTATTGGCCACGAACAACGTGTCGATCCAGTCGTCTTCCTTGGTGGCCGTCGCCAGCTTGCCGCGACCACCGCGCTTCTGGGCGCGGTACTCGGAAATCGGCTGGCTCTTCATATAGCCGCTGTGGGACAGCGTGACCACCATGTCTTGCGGGGTGATCAGATCCTCGGTATCCAGCTCGGTCGCGTTCAACTCGATTTGCGAACGGCGATCGTCACCGAATTCCGCGCGGATAGCGGTCAGTTCGTCGGAGATAATGGTGGTGATGCGCTCCGGACGAGCCAGGATATCGAGCAGATCGGCGATGATCGCCATCACTTCGCGATATTCCTGGACGATCTTGTCCTGCTCCAGGCCGGTGAGGCGTTGCAGGCGCATTTGCAGAATTTCCTGCGCCTGCGAGTCCGAAAGCCGGTACAGGCCATCGGACTGCATGCCGAACACGGCTGGCAGGCCATCCGGGCGATAGGAGGCCCGACCGCCCGGGGTGTTGGATTCGGCACGTGAGAGCATCTCGCGAACCAAGCCCGAATCCCAGGACTTCGTCATCAGTTCCTGCTTCGCGATCGGCGGCGTCGGCGCCGCCTTGATGATGGCGATGAACTCGTCGATATTGGCCAGCGCGACGGCCAGGCCTTCCAGCACATGGCCGCGCTCGCGCGCCTTGCGCAGCTCGAACACCGTGCGGCGGGTCACCACCTCCCTGCGATGCTGCAGGAAGTACTCCAGCATCTGCTTCAGGTTGAGCAGGCGCGGCTGGCGGTCGACCAGGGCCACCATGTTCATGCCGAAGGTGTCCTGGAGCTGGGTGTTCTTATATAGGTTGTTGAGGACGACCTCAGGCACTTCATTGCGCTTGAGTTCGATCACCACGCGCATGCCGGACTTGTCCGACTCGTCGCGGATGTCCGAGATGCCCTCGACCTTCTTGTCGGTGACCAGCTCGGCGATACGCTCGAGCAGCGTGCGCTTGTTCACCTGGTACGGCAGCTCGTCGACGATGATGGCCTGGCGCTGGCCGCGGTCAATGTCTTCGAAGTGGGTACGGGCACGCATGACGACACGGCCACGTCCGGTGCGATAACCCTCGCGCACGCCCTGGATGCCGTAGATAATGCCGGCGGTCGGGAAATCGGGCGCGGGAATCAATTCAATCAGCTCGTCGATCGTCGCCTGCGGATTTCGCAGCAGGTGAAGACAGCCGTCGACAATTTCATTCAGGTTATGTGGCGGGATATTGGTGGCCATGCCGACCGCAATACCCGACGAACCATTGATAAGCAGATTCGGAATTCGCGCCGGGAGAATAGCCGGCTCTTTTTCCGAACCATCATAGTTCGGATCGAAATCGACTGTTTCCTTGTCGATATCGTGAAGCATCTCGTGGGCGATTTTCGAGAGGCGGATTTCGGTATAACGCATGGCGGCCGCGTTATCCCCGTCCACCGAGCCGAAATTCCCCTGGCCATCGACCAGCATGTAGCGCAGCGAGAAATTCTGCGCCATGCGAACGATTGTGTCGTATACAGCAGTGTCGCCGTGTGGGTGGTACTTACCAATCACATCGCCGACGATACGGGCCGATTTCTTGTACGCCCGGTTCCAGTCGTTGTTGAGCTCATGCATCGCATAGAGCACGCGCCTGTGAACCGGCTTCAAGCCATCTCGTACATCGGGAAGCGCCCGGCCCACGATCACGCTCATTGCGTAATCCAGATACGAGCGGCGCATTTCCTCTTCGAGGGAGACCGGAAGGGTTTCTTTTGCGAATGGATCCATTGCGGCGTGGTTTATGCGGCGGGTTTAAGCGAAAGGAGGCCGGTGTTTTCCGCCCCTATGCGCGAGGCATCCGGCGGCTGGCCAACGTGCCATTCTAACATGCGCGCGAACCCGCCTCCGACCCCCTCCGCCGCCCCTGCCCAGCCCTCCGGCGCGCTTGGGTTGAAACCCGCAAAGCCTGATGCCACAAGGCTTTCCGGGTAGTTCAAGAGCCATGTTGCACAAACACCACAGGGGCCAAAACCCGTTGATTGAATCGAATATATTTACTTCTTAGGAAACGAGCCTTGTGGCACAATTCCCCAGCGAAGAGCCAGACGTTGTTCGAAGTGGAGCATACACCACATCGAGAATGTTATACTCCGAAGAATGTATGACTTGTTTTCGTCCATTTGCTCGCAGTAACCCTGCGGTGATCTCATCCTGAGAGGAGAAATATGAAAAAATTTGCCAAGCTCGCGCTCGTTGCAGCTACCGCAGTAATGGCTGCATCCGCTCAAGCCCAGTCCGTCCCCTATGAAAAGAAGGCCGTGAATGACAACTGGGGCAACGGTACGAGCGAGTACGTGTGGAAGAATGGCACGAACGAGCTCTGCTGGCGCGACAGCTCCTGGACCCCGGCTACCGCCAATGCCCTGTGCGACGGCGCCCTGGCCCCGGCCGCAGCACCGGCACCGGCACCGGCACCGGTTGCTCCTCCGGTTGTTTCCAGCGAGAAGGTCACTTTCGCTGCTGACACCCTGTTCGACTTCGACAAGGCTGTCCTGAAGCCGGAAGGCAAGGCCAAGCTGGACGACCTGGTCTCGAAGCTGCAAGGCATTACCCTGGAAGTCATCATCGCCGTTGGCCACACCGACTCGTTCGGTTCGGACAAGTACAACGATCGCCTGTCGATCCGTCGTGCTGAATCGGTGAAGGCTTACCTGGTGAGCAAGGGCGTTGAAGCCAACCGCGTGTACACCGAAGGCAAGGGCAAGCGTCAGCTGAAGGTTGATGCAAAGTCGTGCAAGGGCACTCGCAAGGCCCAGATCGCCTGCCAGCAGCCGAACCGTCGCGTGGAAGTCGAAGTGGTCGGCACCCGCAGCGCACGTTAATCGGACCTTTTCCGATGCAGAAAAAGCCCAGCGCAAGCTGGGCTTTTTTTTTGGTACAGTTGGCCAGACTTCCTCCTATCTGCCGGCTCGCGCACATGGCGCCGGGCCAGCATCGCACACCATGACGTCGCCTACGCACACCCTGCCGCCCTCGGCTGGCAATACCGCCGGCCGGAACGCCGATCCCAAGGAAATCGACAAATTCAGCGAACTGGCCCATCGCTGGTGGGATCCTAATAGCGAATTCAAGCCGCTGCACGACCTGAACCCGTTGCGCCTGAGCTGGATCGACGGGATCGCCGGACTGGCCGGCAAGAAGGTGGTCGATATTGGCTGCGGTGGGGGCATCCTGTCTGAAAGCATGGCGCGGCTCGGCGCTCAGGTCCGCGGCATTGACCTGTCAAGCAAAGCCCTGCGCGTCGCAGACCTGCATAGCCTGGAGTCCGGCGTCGCCATCACCTACGAGGAGATCGCCGCTGAAGCGCTCGCCGCCCGCGAACCTGGCAGCGTAGATGTCGTGACTTGCATGGAGATGCTGGAACATGTGCCGGACCCCGCCTCCATCATCCAGGCCTGTACAACGCTGGTGCGTCCCGGCGGTTATGTCTTCGTGTCCACGATCAATCGAAATCTGAAGGCCTACCTGATGGCTATCGTGGGAGCCGAGTACATTCTTCAGATGCTGCCGCGCGGCACGCATGATTATGAAAAGTTCATTACACCGTCTGAACTCGCTCGCTTTGCGCGCCATGCCGGACTGGAGCTGCTCGAGGTACGCGGCATGACTTACAACCCGCTCTCGCAGATCTATTCGCTGGGCCGGGATACGGACGTGAATTACATGATGGCCTTCCGCCGGGTGGGCGAATGATGACCAGGATTGACGCCGTATTTTTCGATCTGGACGGCACGCTGGCCGATACCGCCCCCGACCTGGCCGCTGCCGCCAATCGCCTGGTAGTGGAGCAGGGACGCCCCCCTGTCGCGTACGAGAAGTTGCGGCCGGTCGCCTCGCATGGCGCTCGCGGACTGCTCGGCGCAGCGTTCGGCAAGCGGCCCGAAGACCCTGACTTCCCTGCCCTGCGCGACCTGTTCCTCGATTATTACGAAGCCGACATTGCCGTTCATACCCGCCTGTTCGACGGCATGCCCCAGGTGTTGGCCGCACTCGAGGCCGCCGGCATCCGCTGGGGCATCGTCACCAACAAGATCGCGAGATTCACAGTTCCACTCGTGGCCGCCATCGGGCTCGCGCCGAGGGCCTCTGCCGTGGTCAGCGGCGACACGACGCCATACGCAAAACCTCATCCCGCGCCACTGTTGCACGCCGCCGAAGTGAGCGGCGTCGCACCGCAGCGATGCGTCTATGTGGGCGACGACTTGCGCGATATCCAGGCCGGCAAGGCAGCCGGCATGGTCACCATCACCGCCGCGTATGGATACTGCGGGGAAGGCGAACCGCCGGAAAGCTGGGGCGCCGACTACCTGGTGCGGCATCCTGCGGAGTTGATTCCGCTGCTCATGCCGGCCTGAGCGGGCGTTCGCAAGCAAAAGCGGAACCCGGCGCGGCAACATCCGTCCAAACCGGGTACAATCCGTTTTCTTATCACTGGGGCCGACCTGGTTTCGACGTGGGTTGCGAAGCAGTGGAGGGCATACCGAGGACCCGTCACCTCGTTAATCAATGGGAATGTAATAACTGCTAACGACGAACGTTACGCACTGGCAGCCTAAGGGCCGCCGTCCTCGCACTGGCTCGCTGACGGGCTAGGGTTCGCAAGAACCAGCGAGGTCATTTACGTCAGATAAGCCCCGTCGGTGTCACGACTGCAGGGACGAAAACCAAGTGACTCGCCGTAACAGAGCGTGTTCGTCCGCGATGGTACGGTTAAATCAAATGACAGAACTAAGTATGTAGAACTCTCTGTGGAGGGCTTGCGGACGCGGGTTCGATTCCCGCCGGCTCCACCAGTATTTCCGAAACCCAGCCTTTGCCAGGCTGGGTTTTTTCTTGGCCGGATGGCCACAAGACAAGCTGTCCGCCCACGCCGCATTGGCGTCTACAATACCGTCCTGCAGTCTGCCCTGTAGCGTTGCCATGTCCGACTATCCCCGCTTCACCATCAACCGCGCGCTGGTCGCGATCGTTCCGGAGCAGCCGTTCCTGGACTGGATCCGGGCCGTCGACCCGGAGCCCGTGCCCAACCTGACGCTCGAACACGTGCGGGAAGACCAGAGCGTTTTCCTGCTGCCGGAGGAACTCGCGGACACCACCGACAGTGCCCGGCATTGGGTGGAAAAACGCTGGCGCAGTTTCTTCGAATTCATGCTCGCCGAGTGGTTCGACGAGTCGCTGTGGCCAGAAAAGTTGTCGCTGGCCATGTTCCGCGACTGGTTCAGCCTTCACTACCACTCGACGGTATTCGACATGGTCGCGGATACCCCGCTGATGCACGACGACCTGTACGACGACGAAGACGGCGAGGAACTGCTGCACTGACGCAGCAGCCCCGCCCCGCCATCAGCGCAAAGCTCAGAGGAAGCGGTCGAGTATCTTGCGGCTGTGGCGATCCAGCGCCATCAGGTCGCGGATCAGGTAGTGGATGCCGTGGCTGTCTGAAATCAGCAGCGTGCTGCCGGCCAGGCGGCGGATGTCTTCCTCGCCGCGCAACACCAGGGTGGTCTGCCCCCGGTCGGTCTGCACGGTCCACTCGCTCGGCGTAGCGAACGTAGAGACGCTGACGATGTGCTGGATCTCCGGCATGAATTCGCGCGCGGCCAGTTCTTCTTCCACCAGCGCACGCTGCGGTCCCGAAAGCCCGTCGAGCCGCGGCACCCAGGCCAGCTCGCGGCCATCCGTGCTCATCATGCCGATGCCATCATCGGGCGCGCCGATCGGGAAGGCGCGCACCGGCACCACGCCCTCGTGCGCCGTGCCGTCGCCAAGCGTCAGCACCAGCTTGCCAAGCGCGTTGCGGCTCAGCGTGAATTCGGTATCGGGAATTTCGTCGGCGTCGAGATTGGCGTCATTAAGCATTGGCGGTCTCCGTGCCCAGCAGGGATTCCTCATCGGCCGGCTGGTCCTCGGTATCGACGTTGCGGGCTTGCGCCTGGTAGAGCTTGTAGTAGGCACCTTCGCGTGCGAGCAACTCATCGTGACCGCCCACTTCGACGATCTGGCCGCGGTCCATCACCACCAGGCGGTCGGCCTTGCGCAGCGTGGACAGACGATGCGCGATGGCGATCGTGGTCCGCCCCTGCACCAGGTTATCCAGTGCCTTCTGGATTTCCTTCTCGGTCTGCGTATCGACCGACGAAGTCGCCTCGTCCATGATCAGGATGCGCGGGTTGATCAGCAGCGCGCGCGCAATCGAAATGCGCTGCCGCTCGCCACCCGACAGCGCCTGGCCGCGTTCGCCGACCAGCGAGTCGTAGCCGTGTGGTAGCCGCAGGATGAATTCATGCGCATGCGCGGCGCGTGCGGCCGCAACGATCTCCTCGCGCGTGGCGTGAGGCTTGCCGTAGGCGATGTTCTCCGCGATCGTGCCGAAAAACAGGAACGGCTCCTGCAGGACCAGGCCGATATGGCGGCGGTACTCCGAAACCGGCAGCGAACGGATGTCGATGCCGTCGACGCGGATCGCACCTTCGGACACGTCATAGAAGCGGCAGATCAGGTTGACCAGCGTGCTCTTGCCCGAGCCGCTGTGCCCGACCAGTCCGATCATCTCTCCTGGCGCTATCGACAGGTCCAGGCCGCGGATCACCGCGCGGTTGCCGTAGCGGAAGCCGAGGTCGCGCATTTCGATGGCGCCCTCCACCTTCTCCAGCTTTGCCGGACGCAGGGGCTCCGGCACGCTCGACACGTGGTCGAGAATGTCGAAGATGCGCTTGGCGCCGGCCGCCGCCTTCTGCGTGACCGAGACGATGCGGCTCATCGAATCGAGCCGCGTATAGAAGCGGCTGATATAGGTCAGGAAAGCCACCAGCACACCCACCGTGATGGCGCTGTGCGACACCTGCCAGATACCGAACACCCACACCACCAGCAGCCCGATTTCCGTGAGCAGCGTCACGGTCGGCGTGAACAGCGACCACACCGCATTCACGCGGTCGTTGATGGCCAGGTTGTGCTTGTTGGCCTCGCGGAAGCGGGCCACTTCACGCTTCTCCTGCGCGAAGGCCTTGACCACGCGAATGCCCGGGATGGTGTCGGCCAGCACGTTGGTGATCTCCGACCAGATCCGGTCGATCTTCTCGAAGCCATGGCGCAGCCTGTCGCGCACCAGGTGGATCATCCACGCGATGAACGGCAGCGGCACCAGCGTCACCAGCGCGAGCCACGGATTGATCGAGATAAGGATGGCCGCCGTCATCACGATCATCAGCACGTCGGTCGCGAAGTCGAGCAGGTGCAGCGACAGGAAGACGCAGATGCGATCGCTTTCCGAGCCGATGCGCGCCATCAGGTCGCCCGTGCGCTTGCCGCCGAAGTATTCCAGCGACAGCTTCAGCAGGTGCTCGTAGGTGGTGGTGCGCAGGTCCGCGCCGATGCGCTCGGACACGCGCGCCAGCAGGTAGGTGCGCGCCCAGCCCAGGCTCCAGGCCACCAGTGCCGCGCCCAGCAGGCCGGCCAGGTACAGGCGCACCAGGTCATAGTTGATCGGCACGCCGTTCTGGAACGGGATCAGCACCTTGTCCATCAGCGGCATGGTCAGGTACGGCGGCACCAGCGTGGCCGCCGTGGACAGCAACGTCAGGAGGAAACCCGTCAGCAGCTCCCAGCGGTACGGGCGCGCAAAGCGCCACAGGCGCAGTAGCGCCCAGGTCGATGGCGGGGTTTCCAGTTCACGGCTGCATTGCGGGCATTGCTCCTCGCCGGGCGGCAGCGGGGCCTTGCAGGTGGGGCACAGCACTTCGCCGGCATCCTGTGGTACCTCGGCAACAGCCGCGTCGCGGCGCGCCTCGAACTGGTCAACCAGTCGCAGCGCGGCGGGATTGTAACCAAGCGTGTAGCGCCAGCAGGCGAGGCGAGCCGTGTCATTCCCCAGTTCGAGCGTGCCAACGCCCGCGTGGTCGGTATGCGAGAGGTGCAGACCGGGCTCGATGGCCCATTCCCGCACACTTTTTTCACCGGGAGCGCGAGCCAGAAGACGCCGGTCCGTCACAACCAGCCACCCTTGGGTAAAATGCAGCCTCGCGTCGAGGTCGAGTTCCAGCCCGGCCAGGACGGTCTCGTCGGGGCGAAGCGCGGCGCCGGCTTCGGCCCGCCAGGGCTCGTCCGGGGCGTTGCTTTGTGAGACAGGCAGGGAGGATTGGGTCATTGTCGGCGCGCCTTGCAGCGTCCAGCGGAAACGGACATAACTTGAAACAATTTAGAATGGCCGCACACTGGCGGCCCGCGATTTTGCCCGCAAGTATACATAACGCAAACCAGCGGGGCTCCTGATGCATTGCACAATCGGATGTCAGCCAAAGAAGTCAACCTGACGTATGCTGTAACGTTACTGAAAGGTTAGGCTTCCATTTCTCGGGCGCTTCCGCCCATTGCCTCAAGCTAATTCAATGAAAAAGAAGGACATTGAGATTTTCGATGTCATGTCGCTGCGCGGCCCGAATATGTGGACATATCGGCCTGTGCTGGAGGCGTGGGTCGATATCGGGGAGCTGGAGGATTTTCCCTCCAACACGATTCCGGGGTTCTACGAACGGCTGTCGACGTGGTTGCCGACGCTGGTCGAGCATCGCTGCAGCATTGGCGAGCGCGGCGGCTTCCTGCAGCGCCTCAAGGAAGGCACATGGCCGGGCCACATCCTGGAACACGTGACGCTTGAGTTGCAGAACCTGGCTGGCATGCCCGGCGGGTTCGGCAAAGCGCGCGAGACCCCGGTCCGGGGCGTCTACAAGGTGATCGTGCGCGCCTGGCATGAGCAGGTCACGCGCGCCGCGCTGTTCGCGGCACGCGACCTGGTGATGGCCGCGATCGAGGATCGCCCGTTCGACGTCCCCGCCGCCGTTGATAACCTGCGCCGCCTGGTCGATGAGCACTGCCTCGGCCCGAGCACGGCGTGCATCGCCGATGCCGCCGATGACCGCGACATCCCGTCCATCCGCCTGTCCGACGGCAACCTGGTACAGCTCGGCTACGGCGCGCGCCAGCGCCGCATCTGGACGGCCGAGACCGACCGCACCAGCGCCATCGCCGAGAGCATTTCGCGCGACAAGGACCTCACCAAGAGCCTGCTGGAATCGTGCGGCGTGCCGGTGCCCGAAGGCCGCATGGTCGAGTCGCCCGAAGACGCCTGGGAAGCCGCCGAGGACATCGGCGTGCCGGTGGTGGTCAAGCCGTACGACGGCAACCATGGCCGCGGCGTCTTTACCAACCTGGTGACGCGCGAAGAAGTCGCGACCGCCTACGCGGTGGCCATCGAGGAAGGCAACGGCGTGATCGTCGAGCGCTTCATCCCTGGCAACGAACACCGCCTGCTGGTCGTGGGCGGGCGCATGGTCGCCGCCGCGATGGGCGAGACCGCCAGCGTGGTGGGCGACGGCAAGTCGACCATCGAAGAACTGATCGAACTGCAGATCAACTCGGACCCGCGCCGCGGCAGCACCGAAGACCATCCGCTGAACCGCGTCCGGCTGGACTCGGCGGCGCGCCTGGAACTCAAGCGCCAGGGCATGGATGGCACCTCGGTCCCGCCCGAAGGCAGGACCGTGCTGATCCAGCGCACCGGCAACGTGGCCTTCGACGTCACCGACCGCGTGCACCCGAGCGTGGCCGCGCATGCAGCGCTGGCCGCGCGCGTGGTCGGCCTGGATATCGCGGGCGTGGACCTGGTGGCCGAGGACATCTCGCGCCCGCTGGCCGAGCAACGCGGTGCCATCGTGGAAGTCAACGCCGGCCCGGGCCTGCTCATGCACCTCAAGCCGGCGGAAGGCACGCCGCGCCCGGTGGGCCGCGCCATCGTCGACCACCTCTTCCCCGAGGACGACGACACCAACCCCGGCCGCATCCCGGTGGTCGGCATTACCGGCACCAACGGCAAGACCGTGGTCGCGAAGCTGGTCGCGCGCCTGCTGCAGCTGTCGGGCAAGCACACCGGCCTCGCCTGCAGCGACGGCCTGTTCCTGGACCGCCGCCTGGTGCAGGGCGGCGACCGCGCCAACTGGGACGCCGGCCACCGCATCCTGATGAACCGCGCGGTGGAAGCCGCCGTGTTCGAGAACGACAGCGGCGCCATCCTTTCCGAGGGCCTGGTCTATGACCGCTGCCAGGTCGGCGTGGTCACCAACTTCGATGCGCCCGACCACATGGGCGACTACTACGTCGAAGATGAAGACCGCATGTTCAACGTACTGCGCACCCAGGTTGACGTGGTGCTCAAGAACGGCGCCGCCGTGCTCAACGCGCGCGACGAACGCGTGGTGGAAATGGCCGAGCTGTCGGACGGCGACGTGATCTTCTTCGGCCTGTCCGCCGAACTGCCGGCCATCGTCGCGCATCGTGCCAACGGCAAGCGTGCCGTGTTCGTGCGCGACGGCAAGGTCGTGCTGGCCACCGGCCAAAGCGAAACGCCGCTGACCGATGTCGCCGCCATTCCGGTGACCTACGCCGGCCGCGTCTCGTTCCAGGTGGAAAACGTGCTGGCGGCAGTCGCCACCGGCTGGGCGCTGGGCATCTCCAACGACCTGATCCGCGCGGGCATCGTGACCTTCGACGTGGGCCAGGTCGACGTGCCGGGCCGCTTCACGCTGTTCGAGCGCAACGGCGCCATCGTCGTGGTGGATGATGCGCACAACACGCCTGCGCTGGAGGCCCTGGCCGTGGCGCTGGACCGTTTCCCGGCCGAACGCCGCATGATCGTCTACGGTGCCGGCGTGCAGCGCCGCGACGAAGACATGGTCCGCCAGGGCAAGGTCCTGGGCGCCAGCTTTGACCGCGTGTTCCTGTGCGAAGACGAGAGCGTCAAGCGCGCGCTGCCTGACACCGAAGCCCGCGCGCTGCTCAAGCAGGGGCTGTACGAAGGACGCCGCGTCACCAAGATCATCGACGAAGGCAAGCGCCGCGACGCCATCGAGACCGCGCTCAGCCAGCTGGTGGCCGGTGACCTGCTGGTGCTGCAGTGCGACGAAGGCGCCCCCGGCGCCACTGTCGACCGCGTGCACCAGTGGATGGGCCAGCCCCAGCGCCGCGCCTGACGGCCCGAAGAAGAACGGAACCCAGAATCTATGGAAGTCTCTCGCATCCGGGCCCTGCGCGGCCCGAACCTGTGGTGCCGCCACACCGCCATCGAGGCGATCGTGGCCTGTTCGGACTTGTCGGATATGGTCATGGCCATGCCCGGCTTTGAAGACCGCCTGCGCGCGCGCTTTCCCGACATCGGGCCGCTGCATCCGGACGAAGATGCCGGCGAGCTGTCGCTCGCGCACGTGCTGGAAGGCGCCACGCTGCGCCTGCAGGCCGCGGCCGGCTGCCCCGTGACGTTCAGCCGCACGGCGCAGACCGTGGAGCCCGGCACCTACCAGGTGATCGTGCAGTACAGCGAGGAAGAAGTCGGCCGCCTGGCGTTCGACCTGGCCCAGGCATTGTGCCTGGCCGCGCGCGACGACGCGCCGTTCGACCTGGACGACGCGCTGCACCGCCTGCGCGAACTCGACGAAGACGTGCGCCTGGGGCCCAGCACGGGCTCCATCGTCTACGCCGCCGTGGCGCGCGGGATCCCGTATCGCCGCCTGACGCAGGGTTCGATGGTGCAGTTTGGCTGGGGCAGCAAGCAGCGCCGTATCCAGGCCGCCGAAACCAGCGCGACCAGCGCCGTGGCCGAATCGATCGCGCAGGACAAGGAGCTGACCAAGAGCCTGCTCCATGCCGCCGGCGTGCCGGTGCCGCTGGGCCGCTCGGTGCGCAGCGCCGAGCAAGCGTGGGAAGCCGCGCAGGAAATCGACGCCCCCGTGGTGGTGAAGCCGCGCGACGGCAACCAGGGCAAGGGCGTGGCCGTGCGTATCCGCACGCGCGAAGAAGTGATGACGGCCTATGAGGTCGCTTCGGACATCAGCTCCGACGTGATCGTCGAGCGCTACATTCCGGGCCATGATTTCCGCCTGCTGGTGGTGGGCAAGCATCTCGTCGCCGCGGCGCGCCGCGACCCGCCGCAGGTGATCGGCGATGGCTCGCATACCGTGCGCCAGCTGGTCGAGGAAGTGAACCGCGACCCGCGCCGCGGCGAAGGCCATGCGACTTCGCTGACCAAGATCCGCTTTGACGATATCGCCCTGGCGACGCTGGCCAAGCAGGGCCTGACGGCGGAATCCGTGCCGCCCAAGGGCACGCGCGTGGTGCTGCGCAACAATGCCAACTTGTCGACCGGCGGCAGCGCCACCGACGTGACCGACGACGTCCACCCGGACATCGCCGCGCGCGCCGTGGCCGCCGCGCAGATGGTTGGCCTCGACATCGCCGGCGTGGATGCCGTGTGCGAGACCATGCTCAAGCCGTTCGAGGAACAGGCCGGCGGCGTGGTCGAAGTCAACGCCGCGCCGGGCCTGCGCATGCACTTGCAGCCTTCGTATGGCAAGGGCCGTGCGGTTGGCGAAGCCATCGTGTCGACCATGTTCGCCGACGGCGATGATGGCCGCATTCCGGTTGTGGCGGTATCGGGCACCAACGGCAAGACCACCACGGTCCGCCTGATCACCCATCTGATGGCCACCAGCGGCCTGCGCATGGGCATGACCGGCACCGACGGCGTCTATATCCGTGGCGAGCGCATCGACACCGGCGACTGCAGCGGCCCGCGCAGCGCACGCAACGTGCTGCTGCATCCGGATGTCGACGCCGCCGTGTTCGAGACCGCGCGTGGCGGCCTGCTGCGCGAAGGCCTGGCGTTCGACCGCTGCGACGTGGCCGTGGTGACCAACGTCGGCGAAGGCGACCACCTCGGCCTGTCCTACATCAGCACGGTGGAAGACCTGGCCGTGCTCAAAAGCGTGATCGTGCAGAACGTGGCGCCGCACGGCATGGCCGTGCTCAACGCCGCGGATCCGATGGTGGTGCGCATGGCCGATGCCTGCCCCGGCTCGGTGACGTTCTTCGCGCATGACCCGGGCCAGCCGGCCATGGCCACGCACCGTGCGCAGGGCAAGCGCGTGGTGTTCGTCGACGGCGACCACATCGTGGCCTCCGAAGGCGACAACGAAGTGCGCTTTGCACTGGCCGAGATCCCGCTCACGCGCAACGGCACGATCGGCTTCCAGGTGGAGAACGCCATGTCGTCGATCGCCGCGGCCTGGGCGCTCGGCATTGACTGGACCATCATCCGCCGCGGCCTGGCGACCTTCGTCAACGACGCGCAGACGGCCCCGGGCCGCTTTAACGTGTTCGACTACCGGGGCGCCACGCTGATTGCCGACTATGGCCACAACCCCGACGCCATCCAGGCGCTGTGTAATGCCGTGCAGACCATGCCGGCCAAGCGCCGCATGGTGGTGATCAGCGGCGCCGGCGACCGCCGCGACGAAGACATCCGCAAGCAGACCCAGATCCTGGGCGGCGTATTCGACGAGGTGATCCTCTACCAGGACCAGTGCCAGCGCGGCCGCGAGGACGGCGAAGTGCTCGCCCTGCTGCGCGAGGGCCTGCAGGGCGCCACGCGCGCCAGCACCATTGACGAGATCCGTGGCGAGTTTGTGGCCATCGACACGTCGCTGTCGCGGGTGCAGGCTGGTGATCTTTGCCTGATCCTGGTGGACCAGGTGGACGAAGCGCTGGCGCACATCGCCAGCCGCGTCGCGCAGGGTTAAACCAGCAGCCTGGATGGACAAAGGGCCAGCCCCGACGGGCTGGCCCTTTTTATTTGGCCGGGCGCTTTCTAGTGCCGCCCCGGCAATGAAAGGCGGCGCTCCAGCACATGCTGCAGTCCCGAAAGCCCGGTGCTCAGCACCCAGTAGATCACCGCCACCGCAAGATAAAGCGGCAACGGCTGGTAAGTCGCCGCAATGACTTCCTGCGCCGTACGCAGCAACTCCGTCACCGTGATCACCGACACCAGCGAGGTGTCCTTGATCAGGCTGATCAGGCTGTTGGAAAGGCTCGGCACCGCCAGGCGCAAAGCCTGCGGCCCGACCACATAGCGCAGCGTCTGCCCGGGCGTCAGGCCCAGGCTATACGCCGCCAGCCACTGGCCGCGCGCGATGCCAAGGATCGCGCCGCGCATGCTCTCGGACAGGTAGGCGCCCACATTGAGGCTCAGCGTCAGCACACCGGCCGGTGTCGGCTCCAGTGCGATGCCGATGCCCGGCAAGCCGTAGTAGACGACAAAGATCTGCACCAGCAAGGGCGTTCCGCGCATGATGCTGACGTACCCGCGCGCGATGCCCTTCAGGATGGCGCTGTGGCTGATGCCCATCAGCGCCACCACCGTGCCCAGCACCAGCCCGAAGGCCATCGACCACAGTGCGAACTTGATGGTCAGCAGCGTGCCCTGCAGCAGCACGGGCATGGAATCGGAGACGAGCTGGAGAGCGGACATTTGCGGGAGGCAGGAAGAGACGCGCCAATCGTAACGGCCCGCCGGGATGCGCGCAAACCCCGCGCGGCCTGCTGCCGGGCGGGGTACTGGTCAATGGCAGGGACTGGGTAGGGACTGCTTACTTGCCGGGCTTGGTCACGTCCGAGCCGAACCACTTCACCGACAGCTTGGTCAGGGTGCCGTCCTTGCGCAGGTCGTCCAGCGCATGGTCGATGGCCTGGGCAAACTTCGGGTTGTCCTTGCGGAACGGAATGGCAACCTCGGCATTGGCGCCCGACACGACCGCACCAGGACGCAGCGGCAGGTTGGCGGTCTTGATCAGGTAGTTGACCATCAGCCGGTCATTGAGCGCGGCATCCACGCGCTGCGCGGCCAGGTCGCGCAGGTATTCGGGCGCGCCGGGATAGGTCTTGACGTCGATGCCCGGCACCGACTTGGCCAGGTCGTTGTAGTTGCTGCCCAGGCTCACGCCGAGCTTGTGGCCCTTGAGATCTTCGAGCGACTTGAACTCGCGCTTGTCATCCTTGCGCTGGATGAGCTGGGCGGCCGAATAGACATAAGGCGTGGAGAAGTCCAGCACCTGCTTGCGCTGTGGCGTCACCGAGACCTGGTTGACGATCACGTCGAACTTGCCGGCCTGCAGGCCGGCAATGATGCCGCTCCATTCGGTGGTGACGAATTCGGGCTTCACGCCAAGCTTGGCGGCCACGGCGCGCGCCACGTCGACATCGAAACCGTCGAGTTCATTCCTGGCGTTGCGGAAGCCGAACGGCGGATAGGTGCCTTCGAGGCCGATCTTCAGCACGCCGGCCTGCTTGACGGTATCGAGCAGGTCTGCGGCACTGGCCGCGGTGGCGCCAAGGCCGGCGGCGCCAGCGATCAGCGAGGCAGCCAGCAGGGTTTTGAGCCAGCCATGACGAATCGATCGCATATGTTCTCCAGTGGGATGCGGAATGGCCGGCAGCCTCTTGTAAAGGCCTGCAGGCCGGTTGTGCTGCTATGAGCCTATATCGGCCTCAACACTACCGCAAACGCTATCGATAGCGAAATAACGATTCATCATGGCTATATAACTGCCTGCCCTGCCGCGCGTTGCTGGAACGCCTTACTGGAATGCCTTGTCGTTCGGCGCGGCGAACAGCGCCTTCATGTCCGCGGACAGCGGATAGTTCATGTTGATGCCGCGCGGCGGGATCGGCGACATGAACCACTTGTTGTACAGCTTCTCGGCGCGGCCGCTGGTCATCAGATCGGCCACCACGCCATCGGCCAGCTTCTTGAACGACGGGTCGTCCTTGCGGAACATGCACGCGTAGTTCTCGGTCTGCAGCGGCGCGCCCACCACCACCCAGTCGCCCGCGCTCTTGGCCTTGGTGCGCTCGCCGTACAGCAGCGGCTCGTCCATGACGAAGGCCGCGGCACGGCCGCTTTCCAGGATCAGGAACGACTGGCCATGATCCTTGGTGCTGATCAGGTTCATGTTCATGGCCTTCTCGCCGTTCATCTTGACCAGCAGGCGCTCGCCCGTGGTGCCGGCGGTGGTGACCACGTTGCGATCCTTCAGGTCGGTGAATTCCTTCACGCCCGAATCCTTTTTGGTCAGCATCTTGATGCCGTACACGAACAGGCTGTTCGAGAACGCTACCTGCTTCTGCCGCTCGAGGTTGTTGGTGGTGCTGCCGCACTCGATGTCGATGGTGCCGTTCTGCACCAGCGGAATCCGGTTCTGCGAGGTGATCGGCGTGAGCCTGACCTGCAGGTTCGACAGCTTGAGATCGCTCTTCACCTTGTCGACGATCTGCAGCAGGATCTCGTGCGAGTAGCCCATCACCTCCTTGCCGTCCGTGTACGAGAACGGAATCGACGACTCGCGGTAGCCCAGCGAGATCACCCCGCTCTCCTTGATCTTGCGCAGCGTGTCGCCATCGGCGGCGCTGGCCACCGTGGCGGCGAATGTGCTGACCAGGCTGAGGGCGGTGGCTGCCAGCAGGCGCAGGGGGACCCGCGTGCGGCTAGTGTGCAGTTGCTTCATGTTGGCGCTCCTTCTGTTGAGGGTGCTTGTTGATCGAGGCATTCCATCGAAACCACGTACTGCAATACTGAAAACCGCTGCCGCGCGGCTAGGCGCGCGCGGCGGAAAACTCCTCTGCATTGACTGCGGGCTTGCGGCCGGCGAGCTGGTCGGCCAGCAGTCCCGCACTGCCCATGGCGAGCGTAAAGCCCAGCGCGCCATGCCCGAGATTGAGCCACAGTCCACGCAGCCGTGACGGTCCGACCATCGGCAGGCCGTCCGGCGTGGCAGGTCGCAGCCCGGCCCACGGCTGCAGCTGCGCCAGCGGGATATCGGGCACGATACCGTCAAACAGCGCGCGCGTCTGCGTCACCAGCGCGCCGACGCGCTCCGGATCGATGCGCGCGCCGCCGCGCACCAGGTCGGCCATGCCCGCCACGCGCAGTGTGTTGCCGATGCGCGCATAGACGATCTTGTTGGCGAAATCCGTGATGCTGATATGCGGCGCGCGCGCGCCTTCCGCCAGCGGCACGGTGATGCTGTAGCCCTTGAGCGGCCATAACGGCGGCCGCACGCCGAGCGGACGCAGCAGCGGCACGCTGCCGATGCCGCCTGCAACCACCACGGCATCGGCCGGCACCACGCCGGACGCCGTCCGCACACCGCTGATGCGATCCCCTTCCTGTACCAGCTCCTGCACGATGGTGCCAAAGCGCATCGACACGCCGGGCTGTTGCTGCAGCAAGCGTGCCAGCGACAGGCAGAAACGGTGGCAGTCGCCGACTTCCTCGCTCGGCGTATAGATCGCGCCCGCGATCTCGTCGCGGATGCCGAGTAGCGCGGGTTCCAGCGCCACGCAGGCCTCGCGGTCCAGCGCCTGCTGTTCGCAACCCAGGCTGGCCTGGTAGTCAAGCAGGCGGCGCGCCGACTCGAACGCGTCGCCATCGCGGTGCACAATCAGTTTGCCGCGCCGCGCGAAATCGAAATCCGTGCCCGCCCCCGCCTTGCTGCCTTCGCTGGCCACGAACGCCTGCATCAGGTCGCGCGAGTAGAACGCCAGGCGCAGCAGCTTGCGCGTGGTCGCCTCGCTGGTGGCAGCGTTGCACGCGCGCATGAACGCGGCCAGCCAGCGCCACTGCGCGGGGTCCGCCACGGGCCGGAAGCGCATGGGCGAGTCGCGCCGCAGCAGCCAGCCCGGCACCTTGCCCATCACGCCCGGGCCGGCCAGCGGCGCCACGTAGCTGTAGCTGAGCTGGCCGCCATTGGCGAAGCTGGTTTCCTCGCCGGGGCCATCATGCCGTTCGAGCACCGTCACCTCGTGGCCGTCCTGTGCCAGGCGCCAGGCGCTGCTCATGCCGACCACGCCGGCGCCCACGATCACTACCCGCATTGCCATCTTTGTCGCCTTCTATCCAATGGCAGCAGCGTAGACGAGCGCACGCGGCTTGCCCAATGCCAATACGTGCCAGAATATGTCTTCAGGCTATGGACCGCTAACGTTCCCCCCGCACCACCGCACCAGCACCTTCATCATGCGATTGCGACAGATCGAAGTCTTCCGCGCCATCATGCTGACCGGCACGGTCAGCGAGGCCGCGCGCCTGCTCCACGTCTCGCAGCCCGTGGTCACGCGCGTGCTGCAGCACGCCGAGGCATCGCTCGGCTTCCGGCTGTTCGAGCGCGTGCGCGGCCGCCTGCAGGCGACGCCGGAAGCCACCGCGCTGTACGGCGATGTCGAAAGGCTATATGGCGAGATCGAGCGCGTACGGCGCGTGTCGGAAAGCCTGCGCCACAAGGGCGTCGGCCGCCTGCGCGTGGCGGCCACGCCGAGCCTGGCGGGCCCGCTGCTGGTGCCGGCGGTGCGCGGTTTTTGCGCGCGCTACCCCGATACCCAGGTACAGGTGCTGACCCACCATACCGACGAGATCGTCGGCGCGCTGCTTGCCAACCAGATCGACCTGGGCTTCGCCTTCTCGCCGCCGCGCCATGAAGCCATCACCTGCGAGCCGGTGGCCGTCGGGCATATGCTGCTTGCGGTACCACGCGACCAGCCACTGCCGGCCGGCGGCCGGCGCCATGTGGTGCCGATGCGCAAGCTGATGGAGCGGCCCTTTGTCGGCTACGACGACAACAGCTCGCTCGGGCTGCTGGTGCGGCAAACGCTGGCGCGGCATGCGCTGGAGCCGCGCTCCACGCTCGAGGTCCAGACGTATTCCCTGGCACTGGCGCTGGTGGAAGCCGGCCTTGGCATGGCGCTGCTTGACCAGTACACCGCGCTGAGCGCCAACCCCGGCAAGGTGTCGCTTCATGCGGTGCAGCCCGCGCTGCCGTTTGAAATACAGATGCTGCGCGCGAGCCACCGCGCGGCATCGAGCCTGGTCGCCGACATGCGCGATCAGTTCGCGCAGGCCGCCTCGGCCCTGGCCGCCACCCTGCCCGAGCGGCTCGAAGCGCCCGCCGCCAGCTTCGACGCCACCACGGCTGGCGCATCGCGGGCGCGCGATTGATTGACAGCCGCGCGCGGCCTGCACCATCATCAAGGCGCCCGAACGGTGCCCGTATCCAGCCATGTTCGTACTGATCCTGCTCCTCCTCATCCTGATCAGCGCCTTCTTCTCGATTTCCGAGATTGCGCTGACCGCCGCCCGCCGCACCAAGCTCCAGACCTTGTCCGAACGCGGCGATCGCCGCGCCACCAAGGTGCTGCTGCTCAAGGAAGAGCCCGGAAACTTCTTCACCATCGTCCAGATCGGCGTGAACAGCGTTGCGATCCTGGCCGGTATCCTCGGTGAAAAGCATGTGTCGGACCTGGTGCTCGCGGGACTGTCGCCCTACATGGAGGTCGGCATTGCGCAGCGCATCGCGAATATCGGCTCGTTCCTGATCGTGACGCTGCTGTTCATCCAGTTTGCCGACCTGATTCCCAAGCGCATCGCCATGAGCTTTCCCGAGGCGTGCGCGCTTGCGGTGATCGATCCCATGCTGATGCTGCTGCGCGTGCTCAAGCCGCTGGTGTTCGTATTCAACGCCGCGGCCGATGCCACGCTGCGGCTGTTCGGCCTGCCGACCAAGACCGTCGAGCAGATCACCACCGAGGACATCGCCGCCATGGTCGATGCCGGCGCCGAGGCCGGCGTGCTGCTCAAGCACGAGATTCGCCTGATCGAGAACGTGTTCGAGCTCGACTCCAAGAGCGTCACGGCGATCATGACGCCGCGCGACGACGTGGTCTACCTGAGCCTGGACGAGACCGCCGACAGCGTGCGGCGCAAGCTTGTCAGCCAGCCGCACGCGCAGTATCCGGTATGCGGGCACGATCTCGACGATGTGCAGGGCTACATCGACTCCAAGGACATCCTCCAATTGCTGCTGGCCGACGAAACCGCGAGCGTGATGGGCAATATCGGCAGTCACCATGACAAGAACGTGCTGGTGATCCCCGACACGCTGACCTTGTCCGAAGCCCTGACCCGCTTCCGCGAGATGCACCAGAGCTTTGCCGTGGTGATGAACGAGTACGGCCTGGTGGTCGGCATCGTCACGCTCGACGACATCGTCGGCGCGCTGATGGGGGACATACTCTATTCAAGCGAAGACGAGCAGATCGTGCAGCGCGACGACAGCTCGTGGCTGGTGGACGGCCTGACGCCGCTGGTCGACCTGAAAAAGGCGCTCGAACTCGATTCGCTGCCCGGCGAGGACTACGTCGATACCGTGGCGGGACTGGTGATCTACGCGCTCAAGCGCATCCCTAAGAAATCCGAATCGATCACTGTGGCGGGCTTTCGCTTTGAAGTGCTGGACATCGACCATCACAAGATCGATCAGTTGCTGGTGTCGCGTCTGCCGGCCGGGACGACGACAGCCCAGGCGACGCCGCAGCCGCAGCCGGAGCCGGGACACTGAGCGCACCCGCCTGGCGATACTGCGCGATCCTGTCAGGCAGGCGGAACGCCACCAGATATGCGGCGGCCGCCATGACCGTGACAGCCGCGACAGTGCCAAGCTGCCATGCCGGCAAGCGCGCCGGCACATGCAGCGTGATGTAGGCGGTGCCGAGCAGTGCAATCCACGCAAGCCCGAGCACAAACCCGGCCGCGACATCCGACAGCCAGTGCATGCCCAGGTACAACCGCGACAGGCCGATCACCGTCACGGCCACGGTGGTCAGTGCCAGCACCGGGACGCGCACGCGCCACGGCTGGCGCAGGCAGATCAGGAACGCCAGGAAGCCATAGGTCACCATGCTGCTGGTGGCATGGCCGCTGGGGAACGAGTAGGACTCCAGCCCGCTGTAGATGCTGGCCGGACGATGGCGCTGCAGGCCGAACTTGAGCGCCACCACGCAGGCGCGCGCGCCAAGCAAGGCAACCGCCCAGTACGCCGCGGTGGCCCATGCTCGCCGCCACGCCAGCCACGCAAACACAGCGACGCCTACCGCCACCGAGACCCGTGCGCCGCCAAGCTCGGTGACGGCGATCATGGCGACGTCGAGCCAGCCTTGCCGCGACGCGCGCAGCTGCGCGAATACCGTGTGGTCCAGCACGAACAGCCCCCGCTCCTCGGCAATCCCGTCGACCAGCCAGAGCAGCGCGCCGCCGCATGCCAACAGAAGCGCGCCCGCGGCCGCGACGAGCAGCAACTCGGCGGCGTCGCGCTCCAGCATCCGCAGCGTCACGGCACGAAACCGCGATGGGACGCCGTCGCCTGCAGTGCGCCTGGCCAATGCCGACGCGCCGGCGGCGCGCCAGGCATCCAGCCGGCTCACCAGCGGCCGCAGGAGGATGAGCAACAGCGGGACCAGCCAGAACAGCAGCAAGACCGCCAGCGCGAACAGCGCCAGCACGCCTAGCACATTGGCAGGTATCAGCCAGTGCCCATCACGTTGGAATGCCTGCGCATCCATGGCTGCTCTCGTGTCTTGTGTCCGTACTCAGCCGCCCGCAACGCGCGCAATGTTGGCGCGCGCCGGTGCCTCGCAATCGGCGAAGGCGTCGGTCACGAACAATCGCGGACGCTGTGCCAGCGTGGACAGGAAAGCAGAACGGCGCTCGCGGAAGGCCTGCATCAGCGCCTCGCCCGACAGCCCCGTGCGCGCCGCCAGCAAGGCGCGGTTCTCTTCAAAGACGGCAAGGCTGTATCCGTCGAAATCTTCCGCGGACACGGCGAGTCGGTACAGATCGAGATCGAGCACCGCCGCCGACTCCGCGACGGTGGCCTCATGCGTGCGCGTATCCAGCACGATCTGCGCCGCAAGCGCGACCGTAGCCGCATCGACGCCGGGTGCCATGGTCGGGATCAGCGCGGCGGACGCAGCCTCGTTGTGTTCGCAGCCGGGGACATAGACGGCATCATGGAACAGCGCCGCCAGCGCCTGGGCGGGATTCAGCATCACGCCGCGGATCCGGGCCTGTTCAAACATTTCCAGCACATGGCGGCGGTCGTGATAACGACGATAGGGCGCGTCATACAAGGCCAGCACATCGAGCACGGTTCTGCGCGGCAGGAAATCGAGGCAGGCCAATGCAGCGGGCCACTCCGGCGCAAAGCGCGGCACCGTGCCTTGCGGCGTGGCCACAGGCTCGCTGAAGACGTCGGCGGTACGCACCCACAGCAGCGAACGATCGCGCATCGCTTCATAGACCACCACGGGGGACAGGTCGGCCTCGAAGCGGCCCACGCCGATCACGGCATAGGCACCGCCCTTGTAGTGCCGGTACGGCATGCCGGGCACCAGGTCGGCATCGCGCGGCAGTTCATCGGGATCGCCCTGGAAACGCGGAGGATCGGCGGGGGTGGATGTCATCGGCTGCCCTCGAAAAATACGGCCCGCTCGGAACCGGTGAACGCGTACGCATGGGTAGCACTATCGGCTCATATCGATGCCCGGCATAGGGCTGCGATAAAAACTGGCGCACAAAAAACAAAACCGACGCCTGCTTGCGCAAGAGTCGGTCTGAGTTTTACTACAGTCTTCTTGTCTGCCGGTGGTCGAACAATCGGCAGCTTCTTGTTTGGCGGAGAGGGTGGGATTCGAACCCACGGTACCGTCGCCGGTACGCCTGATTTCGAGTCAGGTACATTCGACCACTCTGCCACCTCTCCGGTAACTTGGTCGCCGTGCAGCGAAACCAAGATTATAGACAGATTGAGCCAGCCAGCGCAATAGGCTGGCGTGCAATTTTTTACAGTTCCGGTTCCAGTCGCGTGGTGCCGCCCATGTAAGGCTGCAGCGCGGCCGGGACGGTGACGGAACCGTCGGCGTTCTGGTAGTTCTCGAGGATGGCGACCAGCGTGCGGCCAACGGCCAGGCCCGAGCCGTTCAGCGTATGGACCAGCTCCGGCTTGCCCTGTCCCACGCGGTAGCGGGCCTGCATGCGGCGCGCCTGGAAGTCGCCCATGTTCGAGCACGAGCTGATTTCGCGGTACGTGTTCTGCGCCGGGATCCAGACTTCGAGGTCATAGGTCTTGGTGGCACCGAAGCCCATGTCGCCCGTGCACAGCACGATGGTGCGGAACGGCAGGCCGAGCTTCTTCAGGATCGCCTCGGCGTGGCCGGTCAGCTGCTCCAGCGCGTCGAACGACTGCTCGGCCGGCACCACCTGCACGAGCTCGACCTTGTCGAACTGATGCTGGCGGATCATGCCGCGCGTGTCCTTGCCATACGAGCCCGCTTCCGAGCGGAAGCACGGCGTATGCGCGACGAAGCGCAGCGGCAGCTTGTCGCCCGCGACGATGGCATCGCGCACGATGTTGGTCAACGGCACCTCGGCGGTCGGGATCAGGTAGAAGTTCTCGGTGCGTTCGCCATCCTCGCCACCGACCTTGCGCGGCACCTTGAACAGGTCTTCCTCGAACTTCGGCAGTTGGCCGGTCCCGCGCATCGACGCGGCGTTGACGATGTACGGCACGTACATCTCGGTGTAGCCATGCTCCTGCGTATGCGTGTCCAGCATCAGCTGCACCAGCGCGCGATGCATGCGGGCCATGCCGCCGCGCAGCATGGAGAAGCGCGAACCGGTCACCTTGGCCGCGGTATCGAAGTCGAGGCCGAGCTTGTCGCCCACGTCGACGTGGTCGCGCACCGCGAAGTCAAACTGGCGCGGCTCGCCGACGCGGCGCACTTCGACGTTCTGGGTCTCGTCCTTGCCGACCGGCACGCTTTCGTGCGGCAGGTTCGGGATCGACAGCATCAGTTCCGACAGCTGGGCCTGGATTTCCTCCAGGCGCGCGGCGGAGGCCTTGAGCGTATCGCCGATGCCGCCGACTTCCGCCATCACGGCCGAGGCGTCTTCGCCTTTGCCCTTGAGCATGCCGATCTGCTTGGACAGGCTGTTGCGGCGGGACTGCAGTTCCTCGGTCTGGGTCTGCAGTTGCTTGCGCTCGCTTTCAAGCGCCTGGAAGGCTGCTACGTCGAGTTGGAAGCCGCGCGTGGCAAGGCGTTGCGCCACGGCGTCGATGTCTTTGCGGAACAGCTGGATGTCGAGCATGTTGCGGTGTGAAGTGCGGGGCCGGCGACATGCCGGCGGACCCGCCATTTTACTTCACCCGCGCGCCCTGACGCCTCGGAACTGTGCGGGCTTGCCGCCTTATTCGCCGGTTTTTCCCTTGCCGCGGTGCTCGCGGTGCCAGGCATCGTCCAGTTCGCGCAGATGGCGCAACTTCTCGGCGATCTTGCCCTCCAGGCCGCGCGGCACCGGCTGGTACCAGCCCTGGGCCTTCAGGTCGTCGGGGAAATAGTGCTCGCCGGCGGCATACGCCTCGGGCTCATCGTGCGCGTAGCGGTAGGCGTGGCCGTAGCCAAGCTCCTTCATCAGCCGCGTGGGCGCGTTGCGCAGGTGCACGGGCACCGCGCGCGACTTGTCCTTGGACACGAACGCGCGTGCCGCGTTGTACGCGTTGTAGCCGGCGTTGGACTTGGGCGCAACGGCCAGGTAGATCAGCGCCTGGCCGAGCGCGAGTTCGCCTTCGGGCGATCCGAGGCGCTCATAGGTTTCGGCGGCGTCCAGGGTGATGCGGGCGGCGCGTGGATCAGCCAGGCCGATGTCCTCCCACGCCATGCGCACGATACGCCGCGCCAGGTAGCGCGGATCGGCGCCGCCGTCGATCATCCGGCAGAACCAGTACAGCGCGGCATCGGGATCGGAGCCGCGCACCGATTTGTGCAGCGCGCTGATCTGGTCATAGAACGCATCGCCCCCCTTGTCGAAGCGGCGCAGGTTCTCGGACAGCGCGCTGCCGAGCAGGGCGGTGTCGATCTCGCTCTTGCCGGCGTTGCGCGCGGCGCGCACCACGATCTCGATATTGTTCAGCAGCTTGCGGCCATCGCCGTCGGCGGAGGCCACGATGAGCTTGAGCGCCTCCTCCTGCCAGGTGATGCCCCCCAGTTCCTCGCTGGCGCGCTGTGCGAGCTGCGTCTGCTCGGCATCGTCCAGGCTCTTGAGCACATACACGGCGGCGCGCGACAGCAACGCGCCGTTGACCTCGAACGACGGGTTCTCGGTGGTCGCGCCGATAAACGTGAACAATCCGCTTTCCACGTGCGGCAGGAAGGCGTCCTGCTGGCTCTTGTTGAAGCGGTGGACCTCGTCGACGAACACCAGCGTGCTGCGGCCGTGCGCGCGGAACTGCTCGGCGCGCTCCACGGCTTCGCGAATGTCCTTCACGCCCGACAACACGGCCGACAGCGCAATGAATTCCGCGTCGAAGGCATCGGCCATCAGCCGCGCCAGGGTGGTCTTGCCCACGCCGGGCGGCCCCCACAGGATCATCGAATGCGGCTCGCCGGACTCGAACGCCACGCGCAGCGGCTTGCCCGCGCCGAGCAAGTGCTGCTGGCCGATCACCTCGTCGATATTGCGTGGACGCAGGCGCTCGGCGAGCGGTTGCCGGGAACGGTCGGAAGAATCGGAAAACAGCGTGTCCGCCACGGTATTCAGGCCTCGTAATTCGCAAGACCACGCACCCGCTGCAAGGCATCGGCGTGGTGGGCGCCAGCGGCGCCGGAGAACGTGACAGTGTAGACCATTGGCCCGTCAGGCCTGCGCGGCGGCCGGAAACGCCACCACGTCCTCGATCTCCACGCGGATGCCGATCGGCTGGCCGATTACGTGGTCGTGGTGCGACGGCACCAGTGCGAGCACCTTGCCACCGCCGGCCAGTCGCAGCGTATAGAGGATCTCGGCACCGCGAAACGCCTTGTGCACGACGTCGGCGCGCAGCGGGCTGGCATCGTCGTGCACGATGTCGTCGGGACGGACCAGCACGTCGACCGGCGCGCCAGCAGGCAAGCCCAGCGGCACCGCGGGGCGCAGCGTGCCCAGTTCCAGCCCAATCTCGCCATTGGCCTGCATGCGGCCCGGCATCAGCACGCCCTGCCCCACAAAGTCCGCCACGAAACGCGTGGCCGGGCGGTGATAGAGCGCATGCGCGCTCGCCCATTGCTCGATCGCGCCGCCGTGCATCACGCCGATCTCGTCGGCCATGGCAAAGGCCTCGTACTGGTCGTGCGTGACCAGGATCGCGGTGGTTCCCTGCGCTTTCAGGATGTCGCGTACCTCCAGGCTCAGCCGCTCGCGCAGGTCGACGTCGAGGTTCGAGAACGGCTCGTCCAGCAGCAGCAGTTCCGGACGCGGTGCCAGTGCGCGTGCCAGCGCCACGCGCTGCTGCTGGCCGCCCGACAGCTCATGCGGATACTTTGCACCTGTGCCGGACAAGCCGACCAGTTCAAGCACTTCCGCCACGCGGGCCGCGCGTTCTGCACGCCCCACGCCTTTCAGCCCGAAGGCAACGTTGTCGGCCACGTTCAGGTGCGGGAACAGTGCGTAGTCCTGGAACACCATGCCAATGCGCCGCTGTTCGGGCGGGACGGCGTAGCCCGCGGAGGACACCAGCGTGCCGTCCAGCACGATGCGCCCGTCCCGCAACGGTTCGAACCCGGCAATGGCGCGCAGCACGGTGGTCTTGCCGCAGCCGCTCGGGCCCAGCAGGCAGGCAATGCTGCCGCGGGCCAGCCGGAATGACAGGCCATCGACCACGACCTGCCGGCCGAAGGCATGGCGGATGTTGTCGACGTCAAGGACCGGAGCAATGACAGGCGCGCTGGCGCCCGATGGGGTGAAGGAATCGGCTCGCATCCGCGAATTATAGGGACTGGCGCGATGTGGCCCGCACGACGCCCACGTTGCTAGAATGGCCGGCTGTTCCAGTCGCCCAGCGCGCCGTCCGCATGCTCCTGCTCCGCCATCGCCGCCTGCATCCGCTGACCCTTGCCGCGCTCGCCATGGCGTTGCTCGTGGCCGTGCCCATCGTGTTCGTGGCCGCCAGCGTGCTGGCTCCGGCGAGCGAGACCTGGCGCCATCTCGTCGACACGGTGCTGGCCGAGTATGTCGCCAACACGCTGTGGCTGCTGCTCGGCGTGGCCTGCGGCGTGCTGGGGCTTGGCGTGACATCGGCCTGGCTGGTGACGACCTACCGTTTTCCCGGACGCGGTCTGATGGAGTGGGCGCTGGTGCTGCCGCTGGCCATGCCGGCCTACGTGATCGCCTACGCCTACACCGACGCGCTGCAGTTCGCCGGCCCGGTGCAAGGCTGGTTGCGTGCGCTCACAGGCTGGAAGGCGCGCGAGTACTGGCTCCCCGAGATCCGCTCGCTGGGCGGCGCCATCGCGCTGTTCTCGCTGGTGCTTTATCCCTATGTCTACCTGACCGCGCGCGCGGCTTTCCTCCAGCAGACGCAAAACACGCTCGAAGCCGCCCGGCTGCTCGGCCATGGTACGTGGAGCCGCCTGTGGCGCGTGATGCTCCCGCTGGCGCGGCCCGGCATCGTCGCCGGCACCGCGCTGGCAATGATGGAAACGCTCGCGGATTTCGGCACGGTCGCCTACTTTGCCATCCCGACGTTCTCGACCGGGATCTACCGCGCGTGGTTCTCACTCGGCGACAAGACCGCGGCCGCGCAGTTGTCGGCCTGCATGCTGGCCTTTGTCATCGCGATCCTGCTGGCCGAGCGCGCCAGCCGTGGCCGCGCACAGGTCTACGGCAACCAGCGGCGCGCGCCGGCTGACCCGCTCACCGGTGTGCGTGGCTGGCTGGCGTTGCTGGCGTGCGCGGTGCCGGTGCTGCTGGGTTTCCTGATGCCGGCGCTGATGCTGTGCCGCATGGCGCTGACCGATGGCGATGCGCAGCTCGGCCCGCGCTTTTTCGGCCTGATCCGCAATAGCGTGCTGCTGGCCGGCACCACGGCGCTGGTCGCCGCCGGCATCGCGCTGGCGATCGGCTATGCGAGTCGCGCCGCCAACGCCCGGCGCGGCTGGCTGGTGCGCGGACTGACGCGACTCTGCGGCATGGGCTATGCACTGCCGGGATCCGTGATCGCCGTTGGCGTGCTGGTGCCGGTGGCCTGGCTCGACAATGCCTTGTCCGGCTGGCTGCAGCAGCAGTTCGGCATTGCGGCCGGCCTGCTGCTGACCGGCGGCATCGCCGCGCTGGTCTATGCGCTGCTCGTGCGTTTCCTGGGCGTGGCGCTGCAGACCGTCAATGCGGGGCTGGGCAAGATCACGCCCAGCATGGACGCCGCGGCCCGCAGCCTTGGCCACGGCCCGGCCGCCACCTTGCGCCGCGTGCATTTGCCGATGCTGCGCGGCAGCCTGCTGACCGCCAGCCTGATCGTGTTTGTCGACGTGATGAAGGAGCTGCCGGCGACGTTCGTCATGCGCCCGTTCAATTTCGACACACTCGCGGTCCAGGCCTACAACCTGGCCTCCGACGAACGCCTGGCCGAGGCCGCCACGGCGTCGCTGGTCATCGTCGCCGTGGGGCTGTTGCCGGTGGTGCTGCTGTCGCGAACGATACGCCGGGGCGCGGATTCCTGATTTCCCTCAAGTCTGGCCCGCAGGCTGCCGATATCCGGGCTTGGCCCGGATCCGGATTCCCTTCATGGCGAGCGCGCCCTCTCGCCGCCACAGGAAACTTCCATCGTCCGGAGACAACAGACAAGGCTGCGGGCAGGGCCGGCCAGACGTCGCCACCCACCATGCGGCCGCAGATCGCCTTGGGGAATTATGCTGAAGTATCACTTTCTGGTCTTCAAGATGAACCGGCTGGTTGGCAAGGGCAGGCTCAGCAGCGTGGAGGAAGTTTCCCTGGCCGGCCAGCTGGCCGAAATGATCGACTCGCCAGACGCCGCGCAGCGCGTGCTCGCCGACCTGGCCGATCATGCCAACCCGCAGATCCGGCGCATCACGATCAACGCCATCCGCCGCTCGCACCAGTTGAGCGCACCCGGCCTGCCGGCCGTGCTGCTGCGCAGGATGGCCGATGCCGAACCGCTGCTCCGTCATGACGCAGTCGGGATTGTCCTGGACAACAAGATGGATGGCGCCGAGCTACGCGCGGCGCTGCGACGGCTGGCCGGCAAGGTGCAGTTGCCGCGGGATGCCGACCGCGCTCGCGCCAATCCATCCGATGCGGGACTGGCGGCGCAAGTGCGCGCGCGGCTGGCACTCGACAAGCTGCTGGAAAAGAGCGCCGCCGAGCGCAATGCCGCACTGGCCGCCGGGGCGCTGGAGATCGGCAACGGCCAGCCTTACGCCGAGGGAACCGTGGGGCACAAGGGCCTGATCCAACGCGCCTTGCGGCGCAAACAGGCCGGCCGGCGCCTCGACAGCAGCGTGAAGCTCACCTTCCGCAAGGTCGAGCCGGCCGAGGTGACCGGCAACAAGCGCTTCCTGCTCTGAGAGCCGATCCGAGCGATTACTTGAAGCCCGCGCGGTCCAGCAGCTTCTGGGCCTGCGGCTGGTACTTGCCGAGTTCACCCACGTTGATGGCATCCGCCTTGAATGGGCCCATGGCCTCGAGCGCCGGATTGGCGGCCTTCACGCCCGGCACCACCGGCCACTCATTGTTGCCGTCGGCAAAATAGCGCTGCGCGTCGTCGCTGGCCAGGTACTCCAGGAATCTGACGGCCGCCTCCTTGTTGGGCGCGTGCCTGAGCATGCCGCCGCCGGAGATGTTCATATGCGCGCCCTGGCTGCCCTGGTTGGGCCAGACCACGCCGAGCTTGTCGGCCACGGCCTTGTCCTCGGGCTTGGTCGATTTCAAGATGCGGGCGATGTAGTAGGTATTGGCGATGGCCACATCGCATTCGCCGGCGGCCACGGCCTTGAGCTGGTCGGTGTCGCCGCCCTTGGGCGCGCGCGCCAGGTTGCCCACGACGCCACGGGCCCATTGCTCGGTCCTGGCCTCGCCATCGTGCGCGATCAGGCTCGAGACCAGCGACAGGTTATAGACATGCCCGCCGGAGCGCGTGCAGACCTTGCCCTTCCACTTCGGGTCGGCCAGGTCCTCATAGCGGCCGATATCGCCGGGCTTCACGGCCGTCTTGTTGTAAGCAATGACGCGCGCCCGCGCGGAAAAACCGAACCACTCGCCCGAAGGATCGCGGTAGTTGGCAGGAATGCGAGACGCCAGCACCGTTGACTTCACCGGCGCGAACACGCCCGCCTGCTGCGCGCGCCAAAGGCGGCCGATATCCACGGTGATGAACACGTCCGCCGGGCTGTTGGCGCCCTCGCTTCGAATGCGCTCCAGCAACGGATCTTCCTGCCCTTCGATGCGGTTGATCTTGATGCCGGTCTGCCTGGTGAAATTGGCGTAAAGCGCCTCGTCGGTCTGATAGTGGCGCGCCGTGTAGAGGTTGAGCACCTTTTCCTGCGCGGTCGCGGCAAGCGGCTGCATCAGGACGACAAGCGCTGCGGACCAGGGCAGCAAACGACAAACAGTGGCGGTGACACGCATGGCTCTTCCCCAGTGATGGCGGCGAGCCAGCCCCGGCTCGCCTTGCTTGTTCGGATAGAGCCGAAAAAATAATCATTCCCGTTTAGGCGGTCAAATTACATTTGTGTCATGTTTGACGCTGCGCAGGAAAACCGATGGGCAACTAGCCGCGACGGACCCACGCCACCTTGCCGGACGTGATGCCCAGCGTGCGGCGCTGCGGGTTGTAGTCCATGGTGCCGGGATACTGCTGGCCATCGCGTTCGCCCAGTCGCCATGCGCAGCCTTGCAGCATCGCGATGGCGTCGGCCTCGGTCTTGCCGACCAGGCTGTCGTCGCCAAGCTTGTCGGCCTGGCAGCCTTCCGGCGAACCCAGCGCGCCCTGCGGGCCTGTCGGGCTGCGCGTGGGGCCTTGGGACGGTCCCTGGGTCGGGCTGGTAGCACCGGCGGTCGTGACAGGGCTGGCGGTCCCCGAGGGAGATGCTGATGGCGCCGCCGCGCAACCGGCGCCCAGTGCGCCAAGCGCCGCCGCGAAGGCTAGCGTGTGCAGTGCACGCCGACGAAGGACGGAGAGCATATTCTTTTCCTTGGTCCGATAACTTCAGTCTGTCGCGACCCTCTGTTTCCGCGACCTCTATGGTGGGACAGGGTCGACCGGCATTCAGTTTCCTGGCAAGCCGATCTGAATCTTTTGGGCGGCGACCGCCCGCATGAATCGCCGGCAGTACCATGGGACTACGGTCGTGCCGGCTGGCCCGGCCGTCCCCCTGCTTTTCTCACCAGACGGAGACTGCCTGCCATGGCCATCACCACCAGGGTTCGAAAGAAGAAGCAATATCGCAAAGCCGTGCTCAAGCTTCGCACCGCCATCAAGCGCGGTGACGCCGAAGCGATCCGCATCCGGCGCGAGCAACTCAAGGCGCTGCCGGTGCCGCGCCAGCGCTACGCGCACATGGGCAGCACGGCTGGCTGATCAGCCCTTGGCCCGGTCGACCAGGGCCTTCATTGCATCGGCGGGCAGCGGGCCGTGACAGGTCCGCTCGCCGCCGGCTTCACTGGTGACAAGCCAGACCTTGCCGGGCGAACCGGCGGGATGCAGCACCCAGGCCGGGCCGCGTGCACTGCTGCTGGGCGGCAGGTCTTCCAGCACGCCGGTGCTGGCCGATTGCAGCATGGTCGCGCACTCGTTCGCGGGCACGCGCGTCGCGGACAGGAAGGTCTGGTTGCCGAGCACTTCGGGCAGCGCCGTGTCGGACGCGCGCAGGAAGGAATCGACATCGAACTTGCCGCCTCCCGTCGTCGCGCAGGCAGACAAAGCCGCCGCAACGGACAGGGCGGCCAGGGCGAAAAACACCGGTTTCAGTGCAGACATGGCGCGCCTCATTGCTTCATCACGTCGGCGCCCTTGGGCACCGTGAACCGGAACGCATCCGCCGGCAATGGCGGATTCTTCTGCATCGCAGAGAACGTGAGCAGCGTCGTGTTGCCGAAGGCGTCGCGCAATTCCATCGCCTCAAGGTTGCCGCCCTTGAAGCCGATGCCGATACGTTCGAACTGCGTGTCCTTCGACTTGGGCGTCATCTCCAGCCACTCCACGCCGTCGCGCGTGGGGCCGTTCTTCACGGTGAAGTTCTTCTCGAAGTCGTTGCTGCCGAACAGGATGGCCGCCGGGCTGGAGCCCAGCGCGCCGTCAAGCTTGCGCTCGGTGACCTGGTTCAGGTCCTTGTCGTAGATGTAGAGCGTCTGACCGTCAGCCTGCAGCAATTGCTCGTAGGGCTTGGCGTAATGCCAGGTGAATTTGCCCGGGCGCGAGAACACAAAGCTGCCGCTGGATGTACCGGTAACTTTGAGCGTGTCGCCCTGTCCCTTGACCTGGCGCTGCGTGAATTCGCCCTTCGCGCTTTTGACGCCGGAAACGAAGCTGTGGAGCTGGTCGGTGGCGGCGGCCAGGGCCGTGGGCACGTGCAGGGCAAATACGGCCAGCGCTGCACAAGCCGACACGAGAATGCGATTTCGCATGTATCAGATCCTTGCTGATGGAAGAGGCGCCGCACCGCCTGCGCATCTGCCGCGGCGGTGCAACCTGTCTGGTTAGAGCGCTGGAGCGGCGCCGGATTCCGCCCGGCGCCACTTGCCGGGTAACTGCATGTTACCGATGCGGCGCTCAGTCATCTTCCCTTGCGGCGCCCGGCGTTGCAAGGATGTCCCGGTTGCCGTTGCCCGACATGGCCGAAACCAGCCCGGCTTTCTCCATATCCTCCAGCAGGCGCGCCGCGCGGTTGTAGCCGATGCGCAGGTGGCGCTGAACTAGCGAGATCGACGCGCGGCGGTTCTTCAGCACGACTTCCACGGCCTGGTCGTAGAGCGGATCGGCTTCGCCACCGCCGCCACCGATGCCCGCGCCGCCGCCAAAGCCGTCCGTACCGCTGTCGCCTTCGGCCAGGCCGCCTTCCAGGATGCCTTCGATGTAGTTGGCTTCGCCGCCTTCCTTGAGCTTTTCCACCACGCGGTGCACTTCGTCGTCAGAGACAAAGGCACCGTGGACGCGCACCGGCATGCCGGTGCCCGGGGCCAGGTAGAGCATGTCACCCATGCCGAGCAGCGCTTCCGCGCCCTGCTGGTCGAGGATGGTGCGCGAGTCGATCTTGCTGCTGACCTGGAAAGCGATGCGCGTCGGCACGTTGGCCTTGATCAGCCCGGTAATCACGTCGACCGACGGACGCTGCGTGGCCAGCACCAGGTGCAGGCCCGCGGCACGCGCCTTCTGCGCGATTCGTGCGATTAGTTCCTCGACCTTCTTGCCCACGACCATCATCAGGTCGGCCAGTTCGTCGATGACGATGACGATGGTCGGGAGTTTATCGAGCGGCTCGGGCGCGTCCGGCGTCAGGCTGAACGGGTTCGGGATCTTCTCCTCCTTGGCGGCCGCCTCGTCGATCTTCTTGTTGTAGCCGGCCAGGTTGCGCACGCCGAGCTTGCTCATCAGCTTGTAGCGCCGTTCCATCTCGCCGACGGCCCAGTTCAGCGCGTTGCCGGCCTGACGCATATCGGTCACGACCGGGCACAGCAGGTGTGGAATGCCTTCGTAGACGCTCATTTCGAGCATCTTCGGGTCGATCAGGATCAGGCGAACGCTTTCCGGCTTGGCCTTGTAGAGCAGCGACAGGATCATGGCGTTGATCCCGACCGACTTGCCCGAGCCCGTGGTGCCGGCCACCATGCAGTGCGGCATCTTGGCCAGGTCGGCCACCATCGGCTTGCCAGCGATATCCTTGCCCAGCGCCATGGTCAGGCTGGACGCGCTTTCGTTGTAGACCTGCGAACCGAGGATTTCCGACAGGCGCACGGTCTGGCGCTTCGGATTTGGCAGCTCCAGCCCCATGTAGTTCTTGCCCGGAATGGTCTCGACCACGCGGATCGACACCAGCGACAGCGAACGCGCCAGGTCGCGCGCCAGGTTCACCACCTGGCTGCCCTTTACGCCGGTGGCGGGCTCGATTTCGTAGCGCGTGATCACCGGGCCCGGATAGGCGGCCACCACCTTGACCTCGACGCCGAAGTCCTTGAGCTTCTTCTCGATCAGGCGCGAGGTGAATTCCAGCGTTTCGGCACTGACGGTTTCCTGGTGCGGCGGGATCGGGTCGAGCAGCGCCAGCGGCGGCAGGTCCGAATCCTGGATATCGGCGAACAGCGGCTGCTGCTTCTCGCGCTCCACGCGCTCGTGCTTGGGCACCGCCTGCGGGCGCACGATCTGCACCGGGGGCGCTTCCTCGATGCGCACGCGCTGCACCTCCACGGTCTCGGTGCGTTCCACCTTGGCGGCTTCGCCGATGATGCGGTCCTGCTTGCTTTCACGCCGGGCCTTGAAGCCCAGGAACAGGGACTCGACAAAGCCGCCGATCTGTTCGGCCACCGTCAGCCAGGAGAAATGGAAGAACAGCGACAGGCCGATGGCCAGCATCAGCAGCAACAGCAGCGTGGCGCCGGTAAAGCCCAGCGCGGTCTGCAGCCAGCCGCCGAGCAGGTCGCCCAGCACGCCGCCCGGCGCGCGCGGCAGCGCGGCCCGCAGCGGATACATGCGGATGGCTTCCAGGCCCATGCTGGAAAACAGCGTCAACCCGAAGCCGATCCAGCTCACCGTCACGCCCTGGCGGTGCTCCTCGCGCTCGGGCAGTTCCGCGGTCAGCGTGCGCCAGCCGCGCCAGCAGCGGCGCACCAGCAGCACAGCCAGCCAGTAGGCCGAGAAGCCGAAGATGAAAAACAGCACGTCCGATACCCAGGCGCCCACGCGGCCGCCGAGGTTGTGGATATCTGCCACCTGGTTGGCGTGCGACCAGCCGGGGTCCGTCTTGCTGTAGCTGGCCAGCACGCAAAGGAAGCCCAGCGTGACGGCCAGCAGCAGGAACCAGCGCACTTCGCCAAGCAGTTTGCCGATGCGCGAAGGCAGCGCCGACGGGTCCGTCCGGGTGGTGGTGGTTGCTCTGGCCATGCCTTGGTCTGGTTCGCTTGCAGGTGATGGTGGCGGCCATTTTAACGTGGCGCGGCCCTATCGCCGCCATTGGAATTTGCAACAGTGGGCAAATGCGGCTCCTCTTATAATGTCGGTTTCGAGCAATGCCGGTGCGCAGCATGGCGCACCGCCACAGGAACGCATCATGGCAAAACACGCAAAAGTGCTGATTCTCGGATCCGGTCCCGCCGGCTACACCGCCGCTGTCTACGCAGCCCGCGCCAACCTGGAGCCGGTGCTGATCACCGGTCTGGCGCAAGGCGGCCAGCTGATGACCACCACGGATGTCGAGAACTGGCCCGGCGACGCCAAGGGCGTGCAAGGCCCCGAACTGATGCAGCGCCTGCTGGCCCACGCGGAAGAATTCAAGACCGACATCATCTTCGATCACATCCACACGGCGAAGCTGACGGATGAAAGCGGCAATCCCGCCCGTCCGTTCCGCCTGATCGGCGACGCCGGCGAGTACACCTGCGACGCGCTGATCATCGCCACCGGCGCCTCGGCGCAGTACCTGGGCCTGCCGTCCGAGGAATCGTTCATGGGCCGTGGCGTGTCCGCCTGCGCCACCTGTGACGGCTTCTTCTACAAGAACCAGGAAGTGGCCGTGGTCGGCGGCGGCAACACGGCCGTGGAAGAAGCGTTGTATCTGTCCCACATCGCCAGCAAGGTTACCGTGGTCCACCGCCGCGACAGCTTCCGCGCCGAGCCGATCCTGGTCGACCGCCTGCTGCAGCGCGTGAAGGAAGGCCGCGTCGAGATCCGCTACGACAGCGTGCTGGACGAAGTGCTGGGCGACGAATCCGGCGTGACTGGCATGCGCATCCGCGGCGCAAAATCCGGCGAGGCCGAAGATATCAAGCTTGCCGGCGTGTTCATCGCCATCGGCCACAAGCCCAATACCGACCTCTTCGTCGGCCAGCTGGCAATGGAGAACGGCTATCTGGTCACCAAATCGGGCCTGACCGGCGATGCCACCGCCACCAGCGTGCCGGGCGTGTTCGCGGCCGGCGACGTGCAGGACCACGTCTACCGCCAGGCCATCACCAGCGCGGGCACGGGCTGCATGGCCGCGCTGGACGCCCAGCGCTTTATCGAAGCCCTCAAGTAAGCCCCTGCGGCCCGGCCGACCGGCCGGGCCCTCCCCCTGCCGATATAATTGGCGCCGAGCCCCCGGAGAATTCCATGACGCACGGCGCCAGCAAACCCGACCGTCCGACCAAGCGCTTTGGCCTGAATGACCTGGCCGGGCTGCGCAAAACCCTCAAGGCCGATACCGAACGCCGCGCAGCCGAACGGCTCGCCGCCGAACAGGCCGCGGAACGCGCGCGCGCGGAAGCCGATGTCTTTCGCAGCAGCGTCGGCCAGGTCAGCCAGTTGCGCGAGCGCAATCACGCCACTCTCCCGGGTCCCCGCCCCGCCCCGATTCCGGTGCAAACCCAGCGCAACGACAAGGCCGTGCTGGAAGCGTCCCTGTCCGATGAATACGATGTCGACATGCTGCTGGAGACGGACGAGTCCCTGTCTTTCCGCCGCCCCGGCATCGGTATGGATGTCGTGCGCAAGCTGCGCCGTGGCGAGTGGGTGCCGCAGGACAAGGTCGACCTGCACGGCCTGCGCAGCGACGAAGCGCGCGAAGCGCTGTCGGAATTCCTGCGCCGCTCGGTACGCAACGGCGTGCGCTGCGTACGCGTGATCCACGGCAAGGGCATCGGCTCGCCCGACAAGCTGCCGGTCCTGAAAGGCAAGGTCCGCAGCTGGCTGGTGCAGAAGGAGGAAGTAATCGCCTTCGTGCAGGCCCGCGAGTCCCTTGGCGGGGCCGGTGCGCTGATGGTCCTGTTGCGCCAGCCGCGCGCCTGATGCACCTTCCGCTCGAATTGCTGATGGGGCGCCTGCCCCTGATCCTCCATGTGATGGAGGTGATCGGCATGCTTTCCTTTGCCGTATCGGGCGTGGTCGACGCGCGCAAGCAGCGGCTGGACGTCGTCGGCACCTTCGTCGTCGCGTTCGCCACCGCTTTCGGCGGCGGCACGGTGCGCGACGTCCTGCTGGATCGCCGCCCGTTCTACTGGGTCGAGCACGAAGGCTACGTGCTGCTGATCTTCGCGATGTCGGTCGGCGCGTCGCTGGTGTTGCGCGTGGTCAGCCGCGTGGCGTCGGAGCGCGCCATGATCGTGGCGGATGCGATCGGCCTGGGCCTGTTCTCGGTGACGGGCGCCTCGCTGGCGCTGGTGGCGCAGATGACGCCGACCGTGGCGGTCATGATGGGCATCATCTCGGCCGTGTTCGGCGGGGTGGTGCGGGACGTGCTCTGCAATGAAGTCCCGATGATCCTGCGCGACCGCTCGCCCTACGCGACATGCTCGTTCGTGGGCTGCTGGGCCTATATGGGGCTGACCTGGCTGCAGGTGCAGCAGGAAGCCGCGCTGCTTACCGGCGCACTGAGCATCATCGCGATGCGGCTGGTGTCGGTGCGCTACGGCTGGAAGCTGCCGAGCTGACGCCAGGCGGCGTCGCCCGGCGCATGCATCAGACCGCCGCCTCGTCCTGCTCGCCGGTACGGATACGGATCACGCGCTCGATCTCCGTCACGAAGATCTTGCCATCGCCGATCTTGCCGGTATGCGCGGCCTTTACGATCGCGTCCAGCACGGTGTCGAGCTGGTTTTCGGCGACCACGACCTCGATCTTGATCTTCGGCAGGAAGTCGACCACATACTCGGCGCCGCGATACAGCTCGGTATGCCCCTTCTGGCGGCCAAACCCTTTCACTTCGGTCACCGTCAGCCCCGTCACGCCAACATCCGCGAGCGATTCGCGCACTTCGTCGAGTTTGAACGGTTTGATGATGGCGGTAATCTGCTTCATGACTGGCCCCTGGTTATAGTCGTTGGGTAACGCGCCGCCGGCGCGCAACGGGCGCGCACAGGGCGTGGTTCGCTTGGCATTTTACCAGCCATTGACGCGGCCTATCGACGGCGTGCGCCGTTCAATGCATGCGCAAGGTGCGCCGGCACGCGCATGACTCGGCAGCCTCGCGCGCCACATGGCTGTGGATAACCTTGTGGGCAACCTTGTGATGAACCGGTGGCACAAGTTGTGGATCCCCTGTGGATCCCCTGTGGACGGTGTGTGGATAGCGTCGGCTATGCCGTCGCGCGAAAGCGCCTGCGGTAGTCGGCTGGTGACACGCCCAGCCGCCGGATAAACGCGCGGCGCAGGCTGTTCGGGTCGTTGAAGCCTGTCAGAGCCGCGACGCGCTTGAGCGGATTGCGCGTTTCCTCGAGCAGGCGTCTGGCCGCGTCGATGCGCGCGCTCTCGACGAAATCCGCCGGCGTGACCTGGCACTCCTGCTTGAAGATCCGCGCGAAGTTGCGCGTGCTCATGCCGGCTCGCTCGGCCAGGCTCTCGACCGACAGCCGCTGCGCGAGGTTCTCGACCACCCAGTTCTGCACATCCCGGATCGCGCTCTTTTCCGCGCTCTGCGCGGCAAGGTGCGCACTGAACTGAGACTGGCCACCGGGCCGCTTCAGGAACATCACGAACTCTCGCGCGACCTTCAGCGCCACGGTGCGCCCGAAATCCTCCTCGACCATGGCCAGCGCCAGGTCCAGCCCGGCCGTGACGCCCGCGGAGGTGTACAGGTTGCCGTCCTTCACATAGATCTGGTCCGGCTGCACCCGGACCTGAGGAAACTGCCGGGACAGGCGTTCCGTGGAATTCCAGTGCGTGGTCGCGCTGCGCCCGTCCAGCAGGCCGGCATGGGCCAGCAGCATGGCCCCGGAGCATACGGAGCCGAGCCGCCGCACCGTATGGGCATAGCGGTTCAGCCAGGCTCCGATTGCGCTGTCGTTCTCGAACAGGCTGACCTGCGGGCTGCCGGCGATCAGCAGGGTGTCGATATCCGGGCTGCTGGTTTCCAGCGTAGTGTCGGGCGTGATGGTCATGCCGTTCGACGCACGCAGCACGCCGGGCACCGGCGACACGATCTCGAATGCATAGGCCCCGGGCTCGCCCGCCTGGCGCGCCGCTTCGTGGAAGACATCGATGGGGCCGGCCAGGTCCAGCATCTGGACGCCGGGAAACGCAAGGACAGCGATCTTCATGACGGTCAGGCGGCGAATTCCTGTTTTGAAAGCTTAGTCAATTTCGGCCATCCCGCCCGTTCCGTCCCTTCGGCACGGGACCGATAACGCACGATCGTGATCTCCACTACGCGCCGCCCCTCCAGCAACGTCCGGCCCCGGTCCAGCGGCGTGCTGTCCACGCGGCCGCGCTCTGCGCCCAGGACGGCGGCATCGCCGCCGGCCGCTCGCACGCGTTCCGCCACCCGCGAAAGCAGGATACGCCCCCCGATCCAGCCGTCGGGACTCTCCACTGTCGTGTAAGCCAGCACTTCGTATGGACCGGACGGTTCACCGCGCGTCCAGATATCAATGCCATCCATGCTTTCCCGCGCGCCGCCCCGGCCTTCGCGCAGCGCGTGGCTGCCTTCGTAGCGCTGGATCGGTGCCTGGATACAAGCGGCAAGTCCCAGACAGCACAACACCGCCCAGGTGAACCTGGCACCTCTCGACTTCCTGAATTTCATATCGCTTCCTCAGTACTTCCAACGGAGACGGAGCGCAGTCTAGAGGGGCCCGCCGGCAGCGAAAACGCCGTTGGCCGAGAGCATTAACGGATTGGCAGGAATTGCCGTAACTAGCCGCTTTAAGTCAGCTCATGCTTTTTCCATAATGCATTGCACCAGGGGCACCTCTCCATTCCGGAAATCTGCCCAGGGTCGTTCCACCGCCGATGCGACGCGCTCGGCAACCCAAAGAGGCAGACGAAGCACCATGACTATTGCAGCCAATCCCGCCGCCGCGGCGCCCCTCCAGCGCAGTTCGGTCCAGCATCTCCCGGTCAACCTGTTCGGCGCCGTCATGGGCCTGTCAGGCCTGTCCCTGGCATGGCGCGGCGCGAGCAAGGTATTTGGCACGAGCCCCGCCATTGCCGATGCCATCGGCGTGGTGGCCGTGATCACGTTCGTGGCGCTGGCGATCGGCTATCTGGCCAAGTGGCGCCTGTACCCGGCCGCCGTCAAGGCCGAGTTCAACCATCCGGTCGCCGGCAACTTCTTCGGCACCATCACCATTGCCATCCTGTTGCTGTCGTCGGTGGTCGGCGTCTACAGCGAGACGCTTGGCCAGGTCGTGTGGACCATCGGTTCGGTGCTTACCATCGCGCTGACCTATGTGATCGCGAGCCGCCTGTTCCGCGGCAAGGGCGACCCCACGCATGTCGGGCCGGCCTGGCTCATTCCCGGCGTGGCGACGCTCGATATCGCCGTGGCCGGCGGCACCATGCCGATGGCCTGGGCGCCGGAGGTGAACTTGTTCGCGGTGTCGGTCGGTGCCGTGATGGCGCTGGTGTTCTTCGCGATGATCTTCTCGCGCCTGGTCCACCATGACCCCCTCCCCGCCGGCATGGTGCCTTCGCTGATCATCCTGATCGCGCCGTTCGAGGTCGGCTTCCTGGCCTACGTCAACGTCACGCAGCATGTCGACATGTTCGCCGCCCTGCTGTTCTACTTCGGCCTGTTCCTGTTCGTGGTGCTCGCGGCCAAGGTGTTCCGCCGCTCGGTGCCGTTTGCCGCGTCGTGGTGGGCCATCAGCTTCCCGATGGCCGCGCTGTCCAACGCCGCGCTGAAGTACGCGCATCATGCGGATACCGGCATGCTGCATATCGTGGCCGCGGTGATCCTCGCGCTGCTGACCCTTGCCATCGCCGTGCTGTTTGTCCGCACGCTGCACCGCCTGTTCACGCACCGCCTGCTGGTGGCCTGACTATCAGTCTCACAACCGAGCCCAAGATGTCCTGGATCCTGCTAGCCTGCGCCGGCGTACTGGAAATTGCCTTCGCTTTTGGCATGAAATGGTCCGCCGGCTTCAGCCGGCCGTGGCCAAGCCTGTTTGCCGTGCTCACCGGACTCAGCAGCATCATGCTGCTAACGCTCGCCTTGCGGGCCTTGCCGGTGGGGACGGCCTACGCGGTCTGGACCGGCATCGGCGCAGCGGGCACGGCCGTGCTGGGGATGGCATGGCTGGGCGAGCCGGTATCGCCAGCTCGCATCGGCTGCGTCGCGCTCATCCTCTGCGGCGTGATCGGGCTGAAGCTGGTCTCGGCCGAAGTATCGTGACACCGCCGACAACTACTCCCTATGCCACTGATCGAAACCGCTGAACACGTGCTGTTCCAGGCCCTGGTGCACAGCCATGCGGGGACCAATGCGGATTTCCGACTGAATGGCCGCGAACGGCAGCACGCCGACCCGGCCGGCATCTACGGGTATGCCGTGGTCGACTGCCTCGCCAGTGGCGGGCAGCAGGCCTACCCGCTCGACGAAACCGCCGACTGGCTCTTGGCTTTCCACCGGGACCTGCTGGCCGGCCGCTTCGAAACACCGCCGGCCACCTAGCCTGCTAGCGCCTCAGTCGGGCACCTTCTCCAGGTCCTTCAGCCACACCACCGATTCCGAATCGCTCGGCGCACGCCAGTCGCCGCGCGGCGACAGCGAACCGCCCGAGCCCACCTTGGGCGCGTTCGGGATGCACGAGCGCTTGAACTGGCTCGTGCGGAAGAAGCGATCCAGGAAGATCGCCAGGTTGCGCTTGATGTCGGGCAGACCATACTGGTTGCGCGCCACGTGCGGGCCATTGGGCCAGGTGCCGCGTTCGCTGTCGCCCCACGCATGCAGCGACAGGAAGGCGATCTTCGACGGCGCAAAGCCGAAGCGCAGCGTGTAGTAGAGATTGAAGTCCTGCAACTCATACGGACCGATGGTGCTTTCGGTCTTCTGCTCCGGGCCGTGTTTGGAATCGCCGGGCACCAGTTCGGGACTGATATCCGTGTCCAGCACATTGATCAGCACGTCAGACCCGCCCGTGCCGACCTGCCCGGTTTCCGCCACCCAGCGCACCAGGTGCGAGATCAGCGTCTTGGGCACGCTGGCGTTCACGTTGTAGTGCGACATATGGTCGCCCACGCCGTAGGTGCACCAGCCCAGCGCCAGCTCGCTGAGATCGCCGGTGCCGATCACGATCGCGCCGTTGTGGTTGGCCAGCCGGAACAGGTGGTTGGTGCGCTCGCCGGCCTGCACGTTCTCGAAGGTCACGTCATAAACCTTCTCGCCACGCGCATAGGGATGGTCCAGGTCCTTCAGCATCGCCAGGCAGCTCGGGCGGATATCGATCTCGCGCGCCGTGCAGCCGACCAGCTCCATCAGTTGGCGCGCCTGGCCCAGCGTGCGGTCGCTGGTGGCAAATCCCGGCATGGTGTACGCCAGGATGTTCGAGCGCGGCAGCCCCAGGCGGTCCATCGCCTTGGCGCACACCAGCAGCGCGTGCGTGGAATCCAGCCCGCCGGACACGCCGATCACCACCTTTGAAATCTTGCTCGCCGACAGTCGCTGCACCAGCGCCTGCACCTGGATGTTGTAGACCTCATGGCAGCGCTCGTCGCGCTGGCGCGGGTCGGCCGGCACGTAGGGGAAGCGCGCGACCTTGCGGTCCAGCGGCAGCGCCTTGTCCAGCGACACTTCCAGCGCAAAATGGACCACGCGGAACTTGTCCACCTCGGCCTTGTGCCGGCGCACCGAGTGGCCGAAAGTCACCTGGTGCATGCGTTCGCGCGACAGCCGTTCGACGTCCACGTCGGCGAACAGCAGGTGCGAGGTATCGGCAAATCGCTCGGATTCCGCCAGCAGTTCGCCGTTCTCGCAGATCAGCGCCTGGCCGTCCCACGCCAGGTCGGTGGAAGACTCGCCCTTGCCGGCGGAGGTATAGAGGTAAGCCGCCAGGCAACGTGCCGATTGCTGCGACACGAGCTGGTGCCGGTAGCCCGCCTTGCCGATCACGATATTCGACGCCGACAGGTTGACCAGCACCGTGGCACCCGCCAGCGCGGCGAACGACGACGGCGGGACCGGCACCCACACGTCTTCGCAGATCTCGGCATGAAAGCGGAAGAACGGAATGTCTTCGATCTCGAACAGCAATCCGGCGCCGAATGGCACGTCCTGGCCGAGCAGGCGGACGGAATCGGTGGCCGCATTGTCGGCTTCGCTGAACTGGCGTGCCTCGTAGAATTCCCAGTAGTTCGGCAGGTAGGACTTCGGCACCACGCCCAGCACGCGGCCCCGCGCCACCACCACGGCGCAGTTGAACAACTGGTGTTCGACGCGCAGCGGCATGCCCACGATCAGCGCCGCCGACAACTTGCGCGAGGCGTCGACGATTGTGCCGAGCGCCGCTTCGCAGGCATCCAGCAGCGCACGCTGGTGAAACAGGTCGTCGCAGGTATAGGCCGAGAGGCCCAGTTCCGGGAACGCGACCAGCACGGCGCCCTGCTTGGCCGCTTGCGTGGCCAGCGCGATGGTTTCGGCCGCATTGAAGGCCGGGTCGGCCACGCGGCAGACCGGCACGCCCACCGCCACGCGCGCAAAGCCGTGGGAATACAGGTTGAAAAACGGATTCTTCATATCGGGCCTTTGCCGGCGTCTGCAGCGCGCCGGCGTGCGGCCGGCGGCATCGGGGAATCTGGGGGCCGCACTGTGACGGCCATGCGCCATTTTACGACGCTGCGCACGCCGACGCTGCGGCAGGAGCGGCGTGCGGCGGTATCGGGCGGTTTCCGGTAGACTCGGCCCGATCGTTGGAGATAGGGAATCAGGCGCAATGCAGTCGGAATCTTGCAACCAGGGCGACGCGCTCGACACGCGGCAAGCCGCGGAACCGCCTGAGCCTGGCAGCATGCGGGACTACCGGACCGAGATCGTCTCGGATCTCGCCGAAATCGCTGCGGATAGCTGGGATGCCCTGGTCGCCACCGATCCTGACGCCACCCCTTTCCTGCGCCACGCCTTCCTGCACGCGCTGCATGCCAGCGGCAGCGCCTGCGCCGACACCGGCTGGAATCCGCGCTATCTCACCCTGTGGGCACCCGCTGCCAACGGCCAGCCCGAAAGGCTCGCGGGCGCCATGCCGCTGTACGCGAAGGCGCATTCGTATGGCGAGTACGTGTTCGACTGGGCCTGGGCCGATGCCTATGCGCGCAATGGCCTGGAGTACTACCCGAAGTGGTTGTCGGCGATCCCGTTTTCGCCCGTGCGCGGCGCGCGGCTGCTGGCCGAGAACACGGACGCGCGACGGATTCTGCTGCAGCTTGTGCTGGCACTGGCGGCGGACAGCGGGATGTCATCGCTGCACGTCCTGTTTCCCAACGATGCCGAGGCCGACCTGATGGAACAGGCCGGCATGATGATGCGGCATGGGGTGCAGTTTCACTGGACCAATACGGGATACGCGAGCTTCGACGATTTCCTCGCCACGCTGTCGCAAAAGAAGCGCAAGAACATCCGCGCCGAGCGCCGCCATGTGGCCGAAGCCGGCATCACTTTCCGCCACCTCCGCGGCGCACAGATCGACGACGAGGCCTGGCGCTTCTTCAACCGCTGCTATCGCCAGACCTACCGCGAGCACCACTCGACGCCGTACCTGAACCTGGATTTCTTCCGGCGCATCGGTGCGGCCATGCCCCAGCACCTGCTGCTGGTGATCGCCGAGCGCGCGGGGCAGCCGATCGCCAGCTCACTGCTCGTCTATGACGATACGCCGGGGATCAGCACGCTGTACGGACGCTACTGGGGCGCGCTGGAGTATCACCCTTGCCTGCACTTCGAGACCGCTTACTACCAGCCGCTGGAGTTCTGCATCCGTCACGGCATCGGTACCTTTGAAGGCGGCGCGCAGGGCGAGCACAAGATGGCCCGCGGCTTCCTGCCCGTGCCCACGCGCTCGGCGCACTGGCTCGCGCATCCGGCCTTTGCCGACGCCGTGGAGCGCTTCCTGGTACGCGAACGCGAAGGCATCGATGCCTACCTGGACGAACTGAACGAGCGCACGCCGTTCGCCCAGCGGGACTGACGGCTCAGCGCCGCCACATGCGGCGCAGGGTGTTGTCCCCCAGCATGTAGTGGTGGAACAGCGCCGCCATGGCGTGCAAGCCGATCACGAGATAGAACGCCGTTCCCTGCGTTTCGTGAATCTCCTTGACCTGGTTCTTCAGCGCCTGGTCAGGTCCCACGAGCGCCGGAATCTCGATGCCGAGCGCGGGCAGCGCCAGCACGTGGCCGCCGGCATTGAGGGCGAGCAGGCCAAGGATCGGCTGGGCCACGATATACAGGTACAGCACCCAGTGCATCGCCTCCCCTGCCCAGTGCATCCAGCGCGGCCCCGGTTCCGCTGTCGGCGCACCATGCACAAGACGCCACAGCAGGCGCGGCACGGCGAGCACAAGGACCAGCACGCCAGCCCACTCATGCGCGGCCATGGCAAGCGAGCGGGCCGGCGTGCCCTTGCCGGCAAAGCCTTTCAGCTCGATTGCCGCATAGGCCACGGCGACCAGCAGGAACACCGTCCAGTGGAAGAAAATGGCCAGTCCATCGTAGCGGCGCGCGGTTCCGGAAAAATCAATGGCACCGGGCACGCTCTGCAGGCGGTTCATAGGGGACTCCTGTGATTTTAGGGATACCGACAGCGTACTCCCGCATCCGCTTGCGCGGCTTGCCGACGGTCAGGTTTCTCGCAATAAAAAACCCCGCCGCAGCGGGGTTCGTTCAGCATACGTTCAGGCTCGCGCGAGAACGACGCATAAATTGCCTGACTGGCCGCAAATTACTTCTTGAAGTTCGCGACGCCGTCGGTAATTTCCTTGTGCGCTTCCTCGATGCCGGCCCAGCCTTCCACCTTGACCCACTTGCCGGCTTCCAGTGCCTTGTAGTTCTCGAAGAAGTGCTTGATCTGGTCGAGCAGGTTCTGCGGCACGTCCGACAGGCCCTTCATGAAGGCGGTGGCCGGCGAGAGCTTGTCCAGGGGCACGGCGACCAGCTTGGCGTCCACGCCCGACTCGTCGGTCATCTTGAGCATGCCAAGTGCACGGCAGCGCACGACGGCGCCTGCCAGGATCGGGAACGGGCTCAGCACCAGCACATCGACCGGGTCGCCGTCGCCCGACAGCGTCTGCGGAATGAAGCCGTAGTTGGCCGGATAGCGCATGCCGGTGCCGATAAAGCGGTCCACGAACAGCAGGCCGGTTTCCTTGTCGGCCTCATACTTCACCGGATCGCTCTGGGCGGAAATCTCGATGATGACGTTGAAATCGTTGGGGATGTCCTTGCCCGGGGAGACGAGATTGAAGCTCATGCGATTCTCCAGATGCCTGCGGTGTGTTTATGGATGGCGGGCATTATAGCGGCTCGCCCCTGACCCGAGGCTGACAAAGACCGTGCCTTGCGCGCCGCCCGGGCTGCGCGATAATGGCGAATTCTTCAGCCAGCGCTGAATTCCGAGCCACGCCGATTCGCACCGATTCGCACCGATTGGTCCCGATTCGTTCCATATTCACACCGGAAACCCCGCGCAAGCCTCCCGGAGACCCCGCATGCATGCCCAGCATTTCGTTGCCAACCGCCTGATCGCGCCCGACAACGGCCTGCGCATCAAGGTGTTCGACCCGTCCAGCGGCGAACCCTTTGCCGAGATCGCCCGCGGCAACGCCACTGACATCAACGTCGCGGTGCACGCCGCGCGGCAAGCGGCCGATGGCGCCTGGGGCGCCATGGCGCCGGCCGAGCGCGTGCGCCTGCTCAACCGCGTGGCGCTGTCGCTGATCGCCCACGAAGAAGAACTGACCGCGCTCGAAGCCCGCGACACCGGCAAGCCGGTACGACAGGCCCGCGCCGATGCGCGTGCCGTGGCCCGCTACTTCGAGTTCTATGCCGGCGCGGTCGACAAGCTGCACGGCCAGACCATTCCGTACAACCCCGGCTACACGGTGCTCACGCTGCGCGAGCCGCACGGCGTGACGGGCCACATCATTCCGTGGAACTATCCGCTGCAGATTTTCGGGCGCAGCGTCGGCGCGGCGTTGGCCACCGGCAACGCCTGCGTGGTCAAGCCGGCCGAGGACGCCTGCCTGACATTGCTGCGCGTGGCCGAGATTGCCGCCGAGGCCGGCTTGCCAGAGGGCGCGCTCAATATCGTCACCGGCTACGGCCATGAGGCTGGCGCCGCGCTGGCGCGCCACCCGGGCATCAACCACATCTCGTTCACCGGCTCGCCGCAGACCGGCAAGCAGGTGGCCCAGCTTGCCGCCGAGAACCATGTGCCGGTCACGCTGGAACTGGGCGGAAAGTCGCCGCAGATCGTCTTTGCCGATGCCGATGTGGATGCGCTGGTGCCGGTGATCGTCAACGGCATCATCCAGAACGCCGGCCAGACCTGCTCGGCGGGCAGCCGCGTGCTGGTGGAGCGTCCGCTTTACAATGCGCTGCTGGACCGGCTCGCATCGGTGTTCGAATCGCTGCGTGTCGGCCCTTCGGAGCTGGACCTGGAATGCGGTCCGCTGATCAGCCGCAAGCAGCAGCAGCGCGTGTGGGACTTCGTCTCCGATGCGCAGCACGCCGGCATCGCCGTGATGGCGCAGGGCCAGATCGTCGGGGAAGCGCCGGAGTCCGGCTACTACCAGGTGCCGATGCTGTTCCGCGATGTCCCGCCCGCGCACCGGCTGGCGCAGGAGGAGGTCTTCGGTCCGCTGCTGGCCGCGATGCCGTTCGACACCGAAGCCGAAGCCCTGGCGCTGGCCAACGGCACGCCGTACGGCCTGGTGGCGGGATTGTGGACGCGAGACGGCGGGCGGCAACTACGCCTTGCGCGCAAGCTGCGCGCGGGCCAGGTCTTTATCAACAACTACGGTGCCGGCGGCGGCGTGGAGCTGCCCTTCGGCGGCACCGGCCAGTCCGGCTACGGCCGCGAAAAGGGCTTCGAAGCCCTCTACGCCTTTACCACCCTGAAAACCATTGCCATTCAACATGGGTAACATCAATTTCCTGTCGATCGCCTTTGCCATCTTCTTTTTCTGGATGGCCTGGCATGTGAAGAACAAGCGCGCCACCAACCCATCCGGCATGCCGCGCCTGCAGGTCTTCAAGCGCAAGTGGGGCGATACCGTAGGCGACCGCGTGCACTGGTGCCTGTATGTGGCGCTGCCGTTCCTGCTGGCGGTGATGATGGTAGCGAATGCATTGCGTGGGCGCGGACCGTTCGCGCATTAAGCGCCCTGAAGCGTCGCACGACATAACAAACCCAAGGAGACGAGCGATGAGACTGGCAGACAAGGTGGCCGTAGTAACCGGCGGCGGGTCCGGCTTTGGCGAGGGCATCGCGCACACATTCGCCCGCGAAGGCGCCCGCGTCATGGTGGCCGACCTGCGCGAAGACGCCGCCGAGCGTGTCGCCGCAGCGATTCGCGAGGCCGGCGGCCAGGCCCGCGCGGTACGCGCCGACGTCGCGCGCGAAGCCGACACCGAGGCGATGCGCGACGCCACCCTCGCCGCCTTCGGCGACGTGCACATCGTCGTCAACAACGCCGGCACCACGCACCGCAACAAGCCGATCATGGAAGTGACCGAGGACGAGTTCGATCGCGTCTACGCGGTCAACGTCAAGAGCATCTTCTGGTCGGCGCGCGCTTTCATTCCACATTTCCGCCAGCGTGGTGGCGGCGTGTTCGTCAATATCGCGTCGACCGCCGGCATCCGGCCGCGCCCGGGACTGGTCTGGTACAACGGCAGCAAGGGCGCCGTCATCACCGCGAGCAAGGCCATGGCGGCCGAGCTCGGCAAAGACAACATCCGTGTCAACTGCGTCAATCCCGTGATCGGCGCCACCGGCCTGCTCGAAGAATTCATGGGCATGCCTGATACGCCGGAGAACCGCGCGAAGTTCCTTGCCACCATCCCGATGGGACGCATGTCGACCCCGCCGGATGTCGCCAATGCCTGCCTGTACCTGGCCAGCGACGAGGCCGCGTTCATCACCGGCACCTGCATCGAAGTGGACGGCGGACGCTGCGTATAGGTATAGCGTCGTCCGTGCCATGGCTGTAGCTGCATCACCGATCGTAGAAGCGTCGTAGAAGCGCAATCATCCCGAGGAGACAGCATGACAACGACTGCAGTGAATCCCGGCGTCGGCGACGCCGCATTTGAAGACGCTACGTACCGCAAGGTGAGCTGGCGGCTGGTGCCTTTCCTGCTGCTGTGCTATGTGGTGGCCTACCTGGACCGCGTCAACGTGGGCTTTGCCAAGCTGCAGATGCTCAGCGACCTGAAGTTCAGCGAGACCATCTACGGTCTCGGCGCCGGCATCTTCTTCATCGGCTACTTCCTGTTCGAAGTGCCGAGCAACGTGATCCTGCACAAGGTCGGCGCGCGCATCTGGATCGCGCGCATCATGATCACGTGGGGCGTGATTTCCGCGGCGATGATGTTCGTCACCACGCCGACCATGTTCTACGTGCTGCGCTTCCTGCTGGGCATCGCGGAAGCCGGCTTCTTCCCCGGCATCATCCTGTACCTGACCTACTGGTACCCGGCCAACCGGCGCGGGCGCACCACCACGTTCTTCATGACCGCCATCGCGCTGTCGGGCGTGATCGGCGGCCCGCTGTCGGGCTGGGCGATGCAGGCCTTCGACGGCCACAACGGCTGGGCCGGCTGGCAATGGATGTTCCTGCTCGAAGGCATCCCGTCGATCCTGGTCGGCCTGGTGGTGCTGGCCTACCTCGATGACCGCATCGCGCACGCCAGTTGGCTCAGCGCCGACGAGAAGGCGCTGCTCCAGCGCAATATCGCGAGCGAAGACGCGCACAAGGAAGACCCGCCCATCGGCACCGTGCTGTCGAGCCCGCGCGTGTGGCTGATGAGTGCGATCTACTTCTGCTTCGTGATGGGCCTGTATGGCGTGAGCTTCTGGCTGCCGACCATCATCAAGCAGACCGGCGTCAAGGGCGCGTTGGACATCGGCCTGCTGACCGCCATTCCCTATGGCTGCGCCGTGGTCGGCATGGTGGTGGTCGCGTTCAGCGCGGACCGCTCGGGCGAGCGCCGCTGGCACATTGCGATCCCGGCCGTGCTGGGCGCGCTGGGCCTGGTGCTCTCGGTGCAATGGCACGACAGCACCGCGCTGGCAATGGTGGCGCTCACGCTGGCCACCATCGGCATCCTGACCACGCTGCCGCTGTTCTGGAGCCTGCCCACGGCGTTCCTGGCCGGCACCGGCGCGGCCGCCGGCATTGCGCTGATCAATTCGCTCGGCAACCTGGCGGGGTTCCTGAGCCCGTATGCGGTCGGCTGGCTCAAGGACATGACCCACAGCACGGACTCCGGCATGTACCTGCTCGCAGCCTGCCTGGTGGTGGGTGCTGCACTGACGTTGTCGGTCCCGGCAAGGCTGGTCGGCCGCAAGTCCTAGCCTTCACGCCTTCGCACGCCCCGGATATCCGCGGCGTGCGCCTCCCGGGTGGCCTGCGCGCCGCCCAGATCCCGCAAAAAGCCCTCCTCCGACACGCATGTAGGAGCCTGACCGGCAGTGTGTCCGCGCATCGCTCCTTAGCATGGAATGGACACCTGCCTGCCCCGCAAGGGGCGATGGCGGCACTGTCCTTCCTTCTTTCTTCAAGGAGGCCAAGATATGCGGCAACTATCTCGACAAACGTCCGGCCCCATCCACCTGCAAGACACGCGGGAATGGCGCGCCAGGACACAGCGGCTTGCCCTTCTCACCGGTGCATGCGCAGCGGCAGTGTTTGCGTTCGTGCCTGCCGCGGGACAAGCCCAGACTTACACGGCCCCGGCGGACGCCGCGGCCGCGCCCATGACGCCCGCTCCGCCGGCGCCGGGCACGCCGCCGATGCCGCCCACGACGGCAACACCGCCGGCAGCGGCACCTGCGCAGACTCCCGCGCCGATCAACACGGCTCCGGCAGCACCGTCGCCGCCGCTGGCAGCGCCCTCCCCGCCTGCCCCCTCCCCGCCATTGGCTACGCCTGCGCCGCCACCGCCGCGCGATGCGATGGTGCCGCGCAAGGCCGGCTCCGTGACCTACATCTGCGGTGGTGTGGCCACGGATGAACAGCGCGCGCTGGACGCGAAATCCGGCAACTACAACATGGGGCTGCTCTTCACGCAGGGCCCCCGCGGCGAATACCTGTCGGACGTCACCGTGACCTTGACGCGCAACGGTCGTGAAGTCGCGAACTTCGTGGCGGACGGCCCGAAGTGCCTGCTGCGCGCACCGGCGGGCAGCTACAACGTGCGGGCGACGTATGAGGGCCGGACCAAGACGCAAGTCGTCAGCACGGGCACGCACAATGCGCAGATGCGCTGGTGACTGACTGCGTAGCCGCGCGCATCGATGCGCGCGGCTCGCTTGATCGAACTCGCTTAGCGAAGTCCGCAAAGCAAGCGGGCCGCCTCGGGGCGGCCCACTCTGTCATGCCGGCGCCCCGCAAGCCGCTTCAGGCTTCCGGCTGATCCCCAAGCATCTGCGCGACCGAACCTGCCATATTGGCGGCACGTGCGCCGATCAGCCGCTGCAGCGTGCCCAGCAACTCGTCCTCGTTGTAGGGCTTGCCGAGATACACGTCCACGCCGATTTCCTGCGCATAGCGCCGGTGCTTCTCGGCCGTGCGCGAGGTGATCATCACCAGCGGCATGTGGGTGGTGCGGCTGTCGGCGCGCACGTTGCGGGTCAGGTCGAAGCCGTCCATGTGCGGCATCTCGATGTCCACCAGCATGGCATCCGGCATCACGTCCTGGAGCTGCTTGAGCGCATCGACGCCATCGCGGGCCAGCAGTACCTCGTAGCCGGCGCGCGACAGCAGGCGATGCGCCGCCTTGCGTACGGTCAGCGAATCGTCCACCACCATCACGGTAGGCTGCATCACCAGCCCAGGAACCGGTGTCGCGGCGCCATCGCCCCCCAGTTCGGCCACCGCGCCCAGCGACTGCGCAGCGGACAACTGGATGGCCGCCGGCGCTGCTTCGCCGCGCACGCGCTCGAAGCGCTGGGCCAGCACCACCGGGTTGTAGATCAGCACGATTTCGCCGTCGCCCATGGTGGTGGCGCCGGCAATGCCTTCCAGGCGCGCCAGGTGCGGACCGATATGCTTGACCACCACTTCGCGGTTGCCCACCACTTCATCCACATGGACCGCCACGCGCTCGGTGCCGCTGCGCACGACCACCACCGGCGAATACTTGCGGCCTGACGGCGTCGCCGCGCTTTCCTCGAGCAAGGCGCCAAAGTAATGGAACGGCACGGCGTTGCCGGCCACGGTGATCTGGCGCTGGTTATAGGCATCGAGCAGGGCCTGCGTGCGCAGCTGCTGGACCTGGTCGATCATGCCGCTCGGCAGCGCATACATGCGCCCGCCCAGCCCCACCACCAGCACTTGCGTGATCGCCGTGGTCAGCGGCAGGTGCACCGTGAACGTGGTGCCGCGGCCGGCCGCGGTCGACAGCGTGATGCGTCCGCCCAGTGCCACGGTTTCCGCACGCACGACGTCCATGCCCACGCCGCGCCCGGCAAGCTCCGAGACCGAATCGGCCGTCGAGAACCCGGGCGTAAAGATCATCTCCGTCAGCCGCGCGTCGCTGGCTTCATCGTCAGGCGCCAGCAGCTCGCGCTCCACGGCGCGTGCGCGAATCCGCGCGAGGTCCAGGCCCGCGCCATCGTCGACGAAATGCAGCACGACCTCGTTGCCTTCCTGCTGCACTTCCAGCGTCAGCGAGCCGGCCGCCGACTTGCCCGCGGCGCGCCGGACTTCCGCTGTTTCGATGCCATGCGCCACGGCATTGCGGATCAGGTGCTCGATCGGGCCGGCCATGCGGTCCAGCACGGACCGGTCGACCTCCACCGTACCGCCCTGGATCAGCAGCCTGACTTCCTTGCCGGTCTCCGCGGCGGACTGGCGTGCGACGCGATATAGGCGCTCGGCCAGCGCGTCGAACTGCACCATGCGCGCCTGCATCAGCCCGCGCTGCAGGCCGCGCGTGAGCCGCGCCTGCGCGGCCAGGTCGCCGGCGGTGCGGTCGAAGCCGCGGTGCAGGTTCTGCTCCACGGTGGCCACGTCGTTGACCGATTCGGCCATCATCCGCGTCAGTTCCTGGAAGCGCGTGAAGCGGTCGAATTCGAGCGGATCGAAGTCCTGCTTGTGCTGGGCGTCGGCAATGCGCGAGGCCATCTGCGACTCCGCCTGGATCTCGATCTCGCGCAACTGGCCGCGCAGGCGCGCCACGTTGTCGTTCAGTTCGCCCAGGTAGGCGCGCATGGAATCGAGTTCGCTTTCCAGCCGCGCCCGCGTGGCGCCGACTTCGCCGGACTCGTTGATCAGCGTATCGAGCGCGCGGGCCTGCACGCGCACCAATGCCCGCTGGCGCTCGGACGCGTCCGGCACCTGCGCCGGCTCGCCAGCCGTGGCCGTGCCGAGCGGCACCGGCAACGCCGCGCCCGCGCTTTCCGCGCTTTCCGCACTATCCGTCTTGGGGGCGGCGACGCTGGCCATCACCGGCGTAGCGGGCGGTTCCGGCGCGGCCAGCCCGTTGATGACGTCAGGATCGTCCGGCACGAGCAGGCGGCCGGCCTGCAGGGCCTCGACATGCATCAGGATCCGGTCGTACCACGCATACAGGCGACTGAACAGCTGCGGACCGACGCGCTGCGCGCGCAGGCTGGCGTCGAGCAGCGTTTCCATCTCGTGCGCGGCCTGCCCCAGCGCCATGGCGCCGGCCATGCGCGCACTGCCCTTGAGCGTATGCAGCGCGCGCAGCACCAGGCCACCTTGCCTGGCGTCTTCGGGCGCCGCTTCCCACGTGCGCACCAGCCGGCCGAGTTCAGGCAGGCTGCCGTGCGCTTCCTCCAGGAAGATCTCGACGAGGGTCGCGTCCAGTTCGGTGGCATCGGCCTGCACGACCGCCACCGGCAGCGGACGGGCGGGCGTCGGCAACGGAATCACCAGCGCGTCATGCGTCACCGCCGCTGGTGCCTGCGATGCCGGGGATGCCGGGGATGCCGGCTGGGCCGGCTTTTCCGCTGCCGGGGGTTCTGCGTTCGCTTCCGGCTCCGGCGCGTGCGCGGGCAATTGACCGAACAGGCTGGCCACGGAGCCATCCGGCTCGGCAGGCGCCTGCGGTGCCGGCACCTGGACCCGTGGGCGCAGCAGTGCGCGCTCGCCAAACTCGGTCAGGCTGCGGTGCAGGCTGGCATCCGCCTCGGGCCAGATCCCCGCGGCGAACTGATGGAGCATGCCGCGCAACCGTTCGACCGCCTGCTCCAGCAGACGGAAGTCACCGGGGTGAATGGCGACCGGGTGCGCGCCGAGCTGCAGCAGCAATTGCTCGAGCGCCTCGGCAATCTCGCGCACGGGTTCCAGCCCCACCGTCGAGGCGCTGCCCTGCAGCGTGTGCGCGACGCGCAGCGCCAGCTCGCTTGGGCACGGGTGGTTCTCATGGCGCCACTCGGAAATGTCGGTGGCGAACTGGCGCAGGAGATCGTCGGCCTCCTGCAGGTAGACGTTGTAGAGCGGCAGGCCGATGCGGATCGGGCCGATGACCTTGAAGTTGTCGTCCTCGTCGGACAGCGCGCCAGACAGGCGGAACGGGATGACGTTGTCGTCGTCGGGAGCGGCGGCGGGCGTCTCGCTCCCGGCCTCGGGCGCTGCTTCGGATGCCTCCGCGACCACGGTGTCCGGTACCGGCGCGTCGTCGATGAAGACCTGTTCCGGCTCCGCCGTGCCGGAAACTGCGGGCGCTTCCGGCTGCGGATCGCGCACCGCCTCGGCCGCGGCGACGAGCGGCGCGATGTCATGGGCCGCGCCGGCATCGCGATGCAGCAGCGCCACCCACGCGGACAACTCCGCGTGCGCGCGGCGCAGCAGGTTGAGCAGGGCCGGCACGGGCTCGCGTGCCTCGGCGATCCACAGGTTCATCACCTGCTCCACGGCCCAGGCCGCTTCGCCGTAGCGATGCAGGCCGACCATGCGGCTCGAGCCCTTGAGCGTATGGAAAGCGCGCCGGATGCGGCTCAGCGTATCGGCATCGCCGAGCGCGTCCAGGCCCGAACCCAGGTCGCCTGCAATGCCGCCGAGGACTTCGTCGGCCTCGTGCAGGAAGATCCCGAACAGTTCGGCGTCGAGCGCGGTGCCATCGTCGGGCGCCAACGACGGTCCGGCCCCCTGCGGGGCGACCGGCATCGGCTCGGCCAGTGCCGCCACCAGCCGTTCGCCCGATGTGTCGCTGCCGGCCAGCCACGCATTGAGCTGCGTGCTCGCTTCGGAGGCCTGGCGGCGCAGCGTGGCATTGTCGTCGATGGCAGCCTGGTCGGCCAGCGCCTGCAGCGCGGTGCGCAGTCGCTGGACCGGTGGCATGTCGGCGGTGGCGCCGGTGCGGATGGCTTCGCTGGCCGCGGCACGAGCCACCGACAGCGGATCGTTGCCGACCGCGCCCGTCTGGCCCAGCGCCAGCGCTTCGTCGAGTTCCTCGTCCTTGGCTTCGTGACGGCTGCGGCCCAGCTCCAGCGCATCGATAAACGCATGCACGGTGCCCAGCGTCTCGGCGATGGCGGACAGGGTCTCGCCGCGCAAGGTCTCGTCGACGCCGGCGCCGAGCCTGCCGGCTTGCCGCACCGCCTCCTGCACGGCCTCACCGGCCTGTTGCGCGTCGTCGTTCAGCCCGTGCGGCAGGCCATCGGTGTCCTGCAACGCATCCAGCGTGGCGCGCAACGCCTCGAAGGCCTGCACGGCCTCCGCCAGGCTGGTCCCGGCATCGGGCCGGGACGCGTTGCGGTCATAGGTATCGAGCCACGATTCGCCGCCGTCCAGCTGCGCGCGCAACTGCGCCACGGCCTGCACGCGCGCCGCCTGGGCGCGGGCTTCGTCGGCCATGCGCGCCAGCCACGCCGGCGCCACGGCGGCCGGGTCGGCCAGGCATTGCGCGAGTTCCTCGCAGCGCGCGGCGAAGACCGCTGCCGTGGGGTTCGGGCTCATGCCGTGCACGCGCCAGGGCAACGCCAGCGCCCGCGACAGGAACACGGCGATGCCGGTGGCGCCGAGCGCCTCGTGGCGGTCGGGCGCCGCGCCGGGCCGGAGCGCGGCCTGCGACAGGCACAGCTGCAGGGCCGGCTGCGCGAGCGGCTGCGCGGCCTCGGCCAGCGCCGCGAGCGCGATCTCCCAGCCCGCGGGATCGCCTTCGGCGGCACGCTCCAACCCCGCAGCGGCCTGCTGCAGGTTGCGGGTATCGATCGGATCGAGCCAGCCGTAGTAGCGCAGACGGTGGTCGGCGCCGGGCTTGGCGTGCGCGCGGTCGAGGCGGAACGCCTGCACGGTGCGCGCGATATCGGCGCGCACCGTCGTCAGGGCGATCTCGTCCACGCCGTGCAGAGGGGGTTCCCCCAGCTCGGACAAGGTCCAGACGAGCAAGAAGATGGCATCGTTGAGCAAGGCCTGCGGCACGCGTACCTGCCCCTGCTGGTATTGCCGCAGCAACAGGTGGGCACGGCCGGCAAAACGCTTCGACAGCAGGTCGGACGGCAGCAAGCCGTGGGCCATGGCGCGGAACACCAGCGCCAGCACATGCCAGATGCCACGGTCCGGGTGGTCGGTGGCGCGGCGCGCCTCCTGCTCGCCGGCGCGGACGTCGTCCAGCGCTTCCTGCAACGGCAGGTACGCATCGCGCAGCCGCTCGGACTCGGCGCACTGCAGCGGCAGCCGCAGCGCCTTGAGCAGCGCGGCTTCATAGCGCTGGCGCGCGCGCGTGACGGTCGTTGCGTTGCGCGTGGGCAGCAGGATGCCGGGCAGGATCTGCAGCTCATCGAGCCACAGGTCGGCCGGATGCACGCGCTCGTCGCCGAGCAGCGACAGGATCTCGGCATACGGACGGAACAGCCGCAGCGGGTCCTGCTCATCGCCCGCCATCAGGTCGTCGACGTATTCGGCAAGCGCCTGCACGCCGGTCCGGAACACGGCGAGCGTGCCGGCATTGGCGGCCACGCCGCCGCCGTCAAGGCCCTCGATCAGGCGCCGCAACGCCTGGCAGTACGGGTCGACCCCGCGCAGGCCCACGATATGCACGGCGCCCGCGGCCTGGTGCAGTTGTTGCCCGGCCAGGCGCAGCGACGTGGTATCGCGCGCGCCCAGCGCCTCGGGCGCCTGCTGGACTTCATCGACGTAGTGGGACAGCTCGGTCGCGGCATCGTCCAGCGCGGCGCGCAGGCTCGGTGCCACCCACGCCAGCACGGACAGGTCACGCGAGGCCGGCATGGCCGGCTCCGGCGCATCCGCCAGCGGCGCGTGGGTCAGGTCCGCTGGCAACATCTGCGGCAGCGGCTCGGCGGGGTCACGCGGTAAAGGAGAATTCAAGGACATCACGGCTTCCATTGCGGCCTTTGCGCGCGAGGCGGGGCAGTCCAGACGCGACAGCGGGCGTCATCAAGGTCAGGCAATCTTGAACCGCGATACGGAATTGCGGAGCTCTTCGGTCAGCTGCGTCAGCTCGCGCACCGAATTCGCGGTCTGGCGGGTACCGGCGGTGGTGTGCTCGGTCGCCTGCAGAATGCGTTCGATGTGACGGGCGACGCCGCCGGCCAGGTCCGCCTCGTGCGAGGTGGAGCGGGAAATCTGCTCGATCAGCTCGGCCAGCTGGCGCGACACGCGGCCAATTTCCTGCAGTGCGGCGCCGGCATTGTCCGACAGGCGCGCCCCTTCCACCACGCCCTGCGTGCTGCGCTCCATGGCGTGCACCGCGTCCTGAGTATCGGTCTGGATGGTGCGGATCAGCGCGCCGATCTGCTTGGTGGCCTCGCCGGAGCGTTCGGCCAGGCGCTGCACTTCTTCGGCCACCACCGTGAAGCCGCGGCCGGCTTCGCCGGCGGACGCCGCCTGGATGGCGGCGTTGAGTGCCAGCACGTTGGTCTGCTCGGTAATGTCCGAGATCAGCTCGACGATTTCACCGATCTCCTGCGACGACTCGCCCAGGCGCTTGATGCGCTTGGACGTTTCCTGGATCTGCTCGCGGATGTCGTTCATGCCCGCGATGGCGTTCTGCACGGCGTGCTGCCCCTGCTCCGCGGCGGTCAGCGAGGCGCGCGCCACATTGGCCGACTCGGCCGCGCCGCGCGACACCTGCGTGATGCGGTCGGCCATGTCCACCACCGATTCCCCGGTCTGGCGGATCTGGCGCGACTGCTCTTCCGTCGTCGTGGCAAGCTGGTTGGAGGTCGCTTGCACCTGGCCCGAGGCCAGCGTCACTTCCCCGGCCGTCTGCTGCACACGGCCCACCAGTTCGCGCAGTTCTTCCACCGTGTAGTTCACCGAGTCGGCGATGGCGCCGGTGATGTCCTCGGTCACGGTGGCCTGGCGCGTGAGGTCGCCGTCGGCGATGTCCTGCAGTTCGTTCATCAGCTGCAGAATGGCCTTCTGCGTGGTGTCGTTGTTGCGCTTTTCCTCAAGGCGGCGCGTTTCGGCTTCACGCTCGCGCGCCTCGGCGTCCACGGCGCGCAGGCGCGAATCGCGCAGGTACAGCGCAGCCAGGCCGGCCAGGCACAACAGCGTCATCAGCGCCGAAACCACGGTGGCGCCCAGCGTCACGGGACGGAAGCGCGCCGCCTCGGCGTAGGACTTCTGCAGCGCGGACAGTTCACCGCGCAGGGCTTCGTTGTCGTTGAAGATCTGCTGCTGCGCGCGCTTGGCGGCAATCAGGCCGGGCAGGTTCTGCAGGATCGTCTGGGTGGTCTTCTGCACCGCGTCGAAGCGTTGCGAAAGCTGCTGCAGGTAGCCGCGCGTCTCGGCATCGGTCGCAGCGTTGAGCCGCAGCGCCTCGCTGCCGTTGAGCAGGCCGTCGAGCGTCTCGCGGAAGGTGTTGGTGTCCTTGCCGAGCAGGAACGCCGTCTCGGGGTTCACGCCTTCGCCCGACAGGAATTCGTTCAGGTTCTTGCCCAGGCGCTGCGTCAGCATCACCAGCTGCGCCGAGGCGGCGACCTCGCGCGCGTTGGAGCCGGACTGCAGCTTGAGCGCGGCAACCTGTTCCGCGGCCTCGAGCAGTTCGGGGTTCGAGGCGTTGAAGACCTGCAGGGTCTGGCCGATCGTGGTCAGCACCGGCTGCTGCGCGAGCACGTCGGCGGCACTCTTCTCGCTGCGCTTCCACGAACTGATCGCGGTTTCCAGCAGGGCCTGCGCCGCACCCGTGGTGGCGCGCACCTGCTTCTCGACGCTGCCGGCGAGCAGGGCCTGCAAGTCTTCGGCCAGCGCTTCCTTGGACTGGCGCAGCTGCGTGAAGGCCTGCACGTTGCCCAGCAGCGCCACCGGCGCGGCCTTGCCCAGGCGCTGCGAGTGCATCAGCATGTCGCCGGAGATCTCGATCTGCGCGGCGGCGTTGTTGGCGATGCGGTTGTCCATGTACACCGAGCCGAGCAGCGCCACCAGCGACACCACCACGCCGATGGTGAGACCACGCTGCTGCGACGAGAACGGCATGCGTTCCAGCCATGACGACACGGCATCGACGGGGGAACGGCCCAGCCCGCCGGCACGCATGCCCGCCGATGCCACGCCGGCGCGGTCCTCCACCAGGCCCGCAGCCGCGTCGGCGGCCGGCTTCCGGCTTCCCAGGCTGATTTTCTTGAACCCCATAGCACCCTCTGTCCGTTGAATCGTTGTCTGGGGCGGCCTCGACCCGCGCCGCCGCGTTATTTATTCTTAATTCTGCTGCCCCCGACACCGCGACCCACGGCGCCGGAATTCCGCACGGGGCTATGCAGCGACCCGGCCTGCCTGGAGGAACGCCGGCGCATCGAGCAGCGCGCGCACGTCCAGCACCTGCCAGGCACGGCCGTCGCCATCATCCAGACGCCGGCCTTCCCATGCGGCGTCGGCCGCCGCGTCCTGCGCCGGCGCACGCAGGTCCGCCGCGTGGCGCAGGCCGACTACGCGCGTGGCCAGGATGCCGCAGGCCCGCTCGACCTGGCGCGACAGCACCACGATCTTGCTGCCCGGCTGCAGCGGGGTCGGTCCCTCGCCGCAGAACAGGCCGAAATCCACCACGCCCAGCAGGTTGCCGCGCGCATTGACCAGGCCGGCATACCACGGCTGCGTCAGCGGCACGCGGCTCGGCTGGCGCAGGTCGAGCACCTCGCCGGTCTGCGCGAGCGGCAGCAGCCAGCCGCGCTGGCCCACCTGCAGCGCCAGGTAGCTGTCCGCCGCGGGCACGTTGCGGGCTTCGCGCAGGCGCCTGGCCAGCATGGCCTGGTAATCCTGCAGGCGGGTCTGGCGGGTGCGCAGGTCTTGGCGTGGCGCGTTCATGTGCGTCTCCAGCTTACTGGCGAAGACGGGTGCCGTCAGTGGGACAGCGCCGCGATCTTGGTGAGCAATTCCTTGCTGTCGACCGGCTTGACGATGTAGTCGGAAGCCCCCTGTCGCATGCCCCAGATGCGATCGGTGTCCAGGCCCTTGCTGGTGCACATGATCACGGGGATATCCTTGAAGCGGTCGTCGCGCTTGATGGCGCGCGTGGCCTGGTAGCCGTTCTGGCCGGGCATCACCACGTCCATGAGGATCAGGTCGAAGGCCTCGGCCTCCAGGCGCGTGAAAGCCTGTTCGCTGTTGCCGGCGACCGAGACCTTGAAGCCCTGCTTGCCGAGCAGGTCGGACATGAACAGGGCTTCGGTGGGCGAGTCATCGACGATGAGGATCTTGTTGATGGTTGTCATGAGTCAGTTCCTTGAATCCGGGTCATGCCGGCAGCGCGTTGCCGGCCGCCTGGGCAGGCATGCATGCCTGGACGGCTTGCAACAGCGTGTCACGCGTAAAGGGCTTGGCAAGGTGATCGCGCGCGCCGACCAGGCGCCCGCGCGAGCGGTCGAACACGCCGTCGCGCGAGGACAGCATGACCACGGGAATGGCGTGGAAACGCGGACTTTTCTTGATCAGCGAGCAGGTCTGGTAGCCGTCGAGACGCGGCATCAGGATGTCGCAGAAGATGAGATCGGGACGCATGTCGCCGACCTTGGCAAGCGCTTCGAAACCGTCCTCGGCAAGCACGACCTGATAGCCCGCCTGCGAAAGGAAGATCTCCGCCGTACGGCGGATGGTGCTGGAATCATCGATCACCAGCACTCTGCGCGACGATGCCGGCGCGGACGCCGGCTCCGGTTCCGGCTGCGCGCTGGCGCCGGCATTGACCCAATGGTTTTCTAGTGGTTGTGCGACCCGCATGTTGTTCCCGCGACCAGCGTCTCCCTGGGGAGCACCGGCAATCTCTTGAGAACACCCGCGCGGGACAGCCTGGCCTGGCCAGCCGCCCCGACGGAACCCCGAATAATCTTCCCTGCAAAAGGCCGGTCAGAAGACCGGCCTGTGGCGGCACGTGGAACCCGCACCTGCCTTTCCGTCCTGTGCCACCCCCGAATGGCGGGATGGACGAAGGATCATTTTGCGACAGAGTGTGACAAGACGCCGGAGGGCCGTCAATCCGGAGCGACCGGCACAGTCCGGCGAATTGTCGCGTCGGCGCGACGCGGCGATGCCGCGCCCCCGACGCCAGCGAGCCGTGGCCTCAGATGGCCACCATCTCGAAATCTTCCTTGCGGGCCCCGCACTCCGGGCAGGTCCAGTTGATGGGCACGTCTTCCCATTTGGTGCCCGGGGCAATACCGTCTTCCGGCGCGCCGGCAGCCTCATCGTAGATCCAGCCGCAGATCAGGCACATCCAAGTCTTGTATTCCATAACAGGCTCTGGCCGCTCTCCATTAAAATTCAGCGCAGATGGTACCGAATCGGCGCCGACGGCGCCAGCCGCGTTAGCCAGAATCGTGCCAAATCCGCCGTGTTCGCGCACGTTAGCGTACAAATACGGGATAAAAGCCGCGCTATTCCCCGCGCATTGCACCGCTTTGCCCATCCTTTGACGCCAGTTCGCGTCCGCTTGAACGCGTTTCCCGAGTTTTAGACCCAGGCAGACCATGTCCCGTAACCAGCAGCTCTTCGACCGTGCCCAGCAAACCATTCCCGGCGGCGTCAATTCGCCCGTGCGCGCCTTCCGCTCGGTGGGCGGCACGCCGCGCTTCATCACGCGTGCCGAAGGGGCCTATATGTGGGATGCCGAGGGCCAGCGCTACATTGACTACATTGGCTCCTGGGGCCCGATGATCGTGGGCCACGCCCACCCGGACGTGGTGCGCGCCGTGCAGGAGACCGCCGCGCACAGCTTCTCCTTTGGCGCGCCCACCGAAGGCGAGATCGAGATGGCGGAGGAAATCTGCAAGCTGGTGCCGTCCATCGAACAGGTGCGGCTGGTTTCGTCCGGCACCGAGGCAACCATGAGCGCGCTGCGCCTCGCGCGCGGCTTCACCGGCCGCGACCTGATCATCAAGTTCGAAGGCTGCTACCACGGCCATGCCGACAGCCTGCTGGTCAAGGCCGGCTCGGGCCTGCTGACCTTTGCCGACACCACGCAGAACGCGCCCTCCTCGGCAGGCGTGCCCGCCGACGTGACGCGCCACACCATGGTGCTCGAGTACAACAACGTCGAGCAGCTGGAGCAGGCGTTCGCCAAGCACGCGGGCGAGATCGCCGCCGTGATCGTCGAGCCGGTCGCCGGCAACATGAACCTGGTGCGCGCCAGCGACGCCTTCCTGAAGGCCATGCGCGAACTGTGCACGCGCGACGGCGCCGTGCTGATCTTCGACGAGGTCATGACCGGCTTCCGCGTGGCGCTGGGCGGCGCCCAGGCGCACTACGGCATGACCCCGGACCTGACCTGCCTGGGCAAGGTCATCGGCGGCGGCATGCCCGCGGCGGCCTTTGGCGGCCGGCGCGACATCATGGCCAGGCTGGCACCGCTGGGCGGCGTGTACCAGGCCGGCACGCTGTCCGGCAACCCGCTGGCGGTGGCCGCCGGCCTGACCACGCTGCGGCTGATCCAGGCGCCCGGCTTCTATGACCAGCTTGCCGCACAAACCCGCAAGCTTGCCGATGGCCTGAGCGAAGCCGCCCGCGCCGCCGGCGTGCCGTTTGCCGCCGATGCGATCGGCGGCATGTTCGGACTCTACTTCCGCGAAGGCGTGCCGGGCAGCTTTGCCGAAGTCACAAAAAGCGATACCGCGCGCTTCAACCGCTTCTTCCACGCCATGCTCGACAACGGCGTGTACCTGGCGCCGTCGGCCTTCGAGGCTGGCTTTGTCTCGGCCTGCCACGACGATGCCATCCTCCAGGCCACGCTGGACGCCGCGCGCAAGGCCTTCGCGGCCTGAGGCAGAGCGCTCCCGGGGTCGCCGCCGGCGGTAACGCGCCGTGCGCTACACTTGAGATTCGTCTCAAACCGGGAGCCCTCGATGCGCGCCTCACTGCCCCTGCCTTCCTCCTCGAACCGGGCTGCCGGCTGGTTCCGCTGGCTGTTGCTGGCCTGCCTGGCCAGCCTGCTGTCGGCCTGCGGCTATAACGACTTCCAGACCAAGGACGAGGCGGTCAAGGCGGCCTGGGGCGAGGTCGTCAACCAGTACCAGCGGCGCGCCGACCTGATCCCCAACCTGGTCAACACGGTCAAGGGCTACGCCACGCACGAGCGCGAAACGCTCGAGGCTGTGACCAAGGCACGCGCCGCCGCCACCAGCATCCAGGTATCGCCCGAGACCCTGAACGATCCTGAGGCGTTCAAGCGCTTCCAGCAGGCCCAGGGCGAGCTGTCCGGTGCCCTGTCGCGCCTGCTGGCGGTGTCCGAGAACTATCCGCAGCTGAAGGCCGATGCCTCGTTCCGCGACCTGCAATCGCAGCTTGAAGGCACAGAGAACCGCATCACCGTGGCGCGCCAGCGCTACATTGTCGCCGTGCGCGACTACAACGTGCTCGCGCGCAGTTTCCCCACCAATCTCACGGCCATGGTGTTCAAGTACGAGGTCAAGCCTTCGTTCGCGGTGGAAAACGAGAAGGCCATCTCCACACCGCCCGCTGTGAAGTTCTGACCGCAAGGCAATCATCATGGGCACGCTGATGGACTTGCCCGCCTTCCGTTCCGGGCGCCGCTGGCTGGCCGCCCTGCTTTGGCTGGCCGCCGCGCTGGCCATGCCGGCCCTGGCGGCCAATGACGGTTTCGTGCCGGTACCGCCGCTGACGCAGCGCGTCACCGACCTGACCAATACCCTGTCCGCCACCCAGCGCACTGCGCTGGAAAACGTGCTGGCCGAGTACGAGCAGCAGCGCGGCAGCCAGATCTTCGTGCTGATGCTGCCGACGACCGAGCCCGAGACCATCGACGCCTACAGCATCCGCGTGGCCGACGCCTGGCGCGCCGGGCGCAAGGGCATCGACGACGGCGTGATCGTCCTGATTGCCAAGGACAACCCGCCGGGCTTGCGCAAGATGCGGCTTGAAGTCGGACGCGGCGTGCAGGGCTCGCTCACGGACGCCATGTCCAAGCGCATCCTGCAGGACATCATGGCCCCACACTTCCGCCAGAACGACTTCTATGGCGGGCTGTCGGCCGGCATTTCCGCGATCCAGGCCACCATCGACAAGGAAGGCCTGGTCGGCCCGCAGCCGCGCAAGCAGGAATCGTCATTCTGGTCGGACTGGCTGCCGGTGCTGTTTCCGCTGGCCATCATCGTGTTCTTCTTCCTGACGGCCGCGACGCGGCGGCGCGGTCCGCAGATCGTCACCTCCCCGCGCGGCCGCGACGTGATCGCGGGGGGCCTCGGCGGACTGGGCGGCTACGGCATGGGCAGCGACTGGGGGCGTCGCGGCGGCTTCGGCGGCGGCGGTGATTTCGGTGGCGGCTCGGGCGGCGGGGGCGGCTTCGGCGGCGGAGGCGGCGGCGGTTTCGACGGCGGCGGTGCCTCCGGCAACTGGTAAGGAGAGCGGACCATGGCATCGCTGCGACGCGCGCTGCGCCACCTCGGCACCACCACCGGCACCGCCCGCCGTCATTTCCCGGCACCGGCGCAGCAGCAACTGCAAGACGCCGTCCACGCCGGCGAAGCGCGCCACCGCGGAGAGATCCGCGTTGTCATCGAGTCCAGCCTGCCGCTGGGCCATGCCTGGGGCGGCACCACGGCGCGGGCTCGGGCGCGTGCCCTGTTCGGAGCGCTGGAGGTGTGGAATACGGAAGAGCACACCGGCGTGCTGCTCTACATCAACCTGGCGGATCATGCGGTGGAATTGCTGGCGGATCGGGGCATCGACGGGCGCGTGGGCGCGACAATCTGGCGCGCGGTTTGCGATGAGCTTGCGGTGGGACTGGCCCGCGATCTTTCGGTCAGGCCAGTGCTGAAGGCGGTGGACCAGATCCATGATCTGCTGGCCACGCATTTCCCGGCAGGAGATGGACGGAACCCGAATGAGCTGGACGACCACCCCATTGTGCTGTAGATGGCCCCCTGCCTACGCAGGCTGCGGCGCCACCGGCCCCCGGACTTCAGTCGTCCCGCGGCGGGAAAAATATCGTACGAGAGCGGCCGAAACGGCCCACAGTATCGCCCCCGCGATCACGTCCGAGAAATAGTGTCCGCCCTGGGTAGGCGTGGCCATGATCATGACCGCATTGAACGGGACGACGACCAGCAGACCCGCGCGTGACCACCGCATTGCCTGAATGAACATCAGCCCCATGGCCGTGTGAAACGATGGCATGGAAACAAGGCCCTGCATCGTTTCGAGGTTGAATACTCTCATTTCTCCGCTTCGCAGCGCCGCGAAGTGCGAGTAATCGCGCAACTCCTCCGCTGAGATTGGATAGCCTGCCGCAGCAAAGTAGTTGAATGCACCCTGGGCGGGAAAGGGGCCCGATACCAGAAACAGCAGACCGAGCGACGCCGCGAACATGGTCAGGTACTCGCGCAGATGCCAATCACGATCCTGCAGGGAAAGCACGATCGGAATCAGGAGCAGCTGCATTCGGCCCATCTTGTAGAACCAGTCCAGGGTTGCACTCAATGCCGGCCTTGCGCGGACCCAGCCATGGACCGCTGGCCAGTCGAACCCCAGCGCGGTATCCAATGCCGTCAGCTGGTGGTCGATCAGTGGCGGCGACAGGGCCACGACCAGGTAGGAAAGAACACTGGTGGCGCAGACGAAGGCGAAGACCCACAACAGCGCGAACGCGGCCAGAGCAAGTCTGCGGAACTGCATGCGACCCGCAAGTCCATGGAGAACAGGCATGCGGTGGCGGACTGTGTCAGATGTAAGCACGACCATGCCCCCGGCAATGCATCCGAACACCAGAAGCAACGCTATCCGCCCTGACAAGCTCCCGGCATCGATGGACCGGCCGCTCCCAATGATCCACAGCGCGTCAATCCCGGCGACGACCAGCGCTGCCAGCCAGCGGATCGTATCGCTCCTGTCCCAGACCCGGACATGTGATGTCATCCCGCTCCCCGATTGCAATGCTTTGCCTCTGCAGTATTGGCCTTGCCTTAACAGAGTGCCTTTGACAGCAGGGTTTATCTGGTCTGGATAGCATGCAACCTCCAGACATTCTTTGCTGATGACAATAACGGCCTGATCAATTAATGCAAGTCGGATCGACCCGCATTTCGTACGCCAGCCAACAGATGGTCAGACACTTGCCATTTCCTGAATCCATTGTCAGCCGGCCGTGCCCGGCACACAGCGACAGCTGTTCAAACGCGAAACATACCTTTACCCGATATGGCGCCCGGCCTGCGCCGACTAAGCTGAGTCCACGACGACATTGCAGCGATACATAGCGGCGCGCCAGACGTCCGCTGGAACGGGGGAAACCATGTCAGAAAGCGTAGCGCAGAAGGTACCAGCGAGCGGCGCGCCGAAAGCGGACCTGCGCGAACTGACGTTGGAGCTGGCGCTGCGAACCGCGATGGCAATACTGCTTGCTGGCTTCGCATACGGAGCAATCCGGCAATGGCTCGCCAACCCATCGCGAATCACTCTGTTATTGCTCGTGCTGGCGAATTGCCTGACCCTCGGCCTGACGCTGTTTGCCCGGGTTCCGAAAAAGCGTGACTGGAATCCGGTCTCGGTGCTCTGCTCGCTGGGCGGCACATTCTATTTCCTTGCGATCGAACTGGCGCCCGGCGCGCATCTTGCCCCGGAGATAATCGGCGCCGGCCTGCAGGTCGGGGGGATTGCCTGGCAAATCTATGCCAAGCTTTCGCTGCGTTTCTCGTTCGGCATACTGCCAGCGAATCGGGGAATCGTATCGAACGGCGCCTACCGCTTCATGCGCCATCCGATCTACCTGAGTTACTTCATCGCCGACATCGGCTTCCTGCTCACCAACTTCGGGCTGCAGAACCTGCTGGTCTATGCCGGGCTGTACACGCTGCAGGTCATGCGGATCAATCGGGAGGAAACGCTGCTGTCCGACGATCCCAAATACTGCGAGTATCGCGAAAAGGTACGGTTTCGCGTCCTGCCTGGGATCTACTGAACATTCTGCGGAACATTGGGGCGGCGCGCCCCCATGGCGTACCACACCGCCGCAAGCCCCTGCAGGACCACCAATCCGCTCCACGCCACCCGATGCGCCTGCGCGGGATAGTGCCCGCCGCCGGCAGCCGGCCACAGATCCAGCACGAAGCCCACGCCCACCTGGCAGGCAAAGGTCGCCAGGAACACCGTCAACGTGAGTGCCGTGGTGGCGCGGCCGATCAGCGCATCGGGAAAGCTGCGCGCCAGCACGGCATAGGTCAGGATACCGCTCGAGCCGAACACCCCGTAGGCCGCCCACAGCAGCGCCGGTGGCAGTGGCACCTGAGCCAGCAGCAGCACCTGGACGACGATAAACGCCGTCATGCCCGCCACGGCAAAGGCATACAGGCTGATGCCCGCCCGTTCGAGGTGCCGCGCGGCCCACCCCGAGCCGACGCAGCCCACCATCATGGCAATGCCGATCACCGACACCAGCCGTGCGCTGGTGGCCGGCCCGAAGCCCCCGACGTCCCGCAGGAAAGCACCCACCCACAAGGTCTGTACCGCCAGGAATACGCCCTGGTTCAGCAACGTCAGCGGCACCACGCGCCAGAAACGCTCGCTGGCCAGGATCTGGCGCGTGCCACGCAACTGCTCGCGCAGGCTTTCCTTGCCGGCGCGCGGCTTGTCCGGCACGCCGAACCACAGCAGCACCGCCATCGCGAGCGTCACGCCCGCCAGCCCGGCACTGACCATGCGCCAGTCCGCAACCGAAAGCAGCCACGCCAGCGGCGTCCCTACCAGCACGGCACCGAGGCCGCCGATGGCCATCACCACGCCATTGAGCAGCGGCATGCGCGACAAGGGAAACCACATCGACAGCGCCTGGATTGCCGCGCCCAGGCAAACCGACACGCCGACGCCGATCAGCATCCGGCCGGCAGCGAGGCACGCCATGCCCGGCGCCAGCGCGAAGACCAGCGAGCCGGCCACCGCCACCAGCAACATCGCGGCCTCGGTGCGGCGCGGGCCATAACGGTCCAGCAGGATGCCCGCCGGCAGTTGCGCACAGGCGAAGCCAAGGAAATAGAAACTCGTCAGCAGGCCCAGGTCGCCGGCACTCAGGCCCAGTTCGCGTGTCAGGTGCGGCGCAAACCCAAGGTTGACGCCACGGAACACATAGGACACCAGGAAGCCCAGCGAAAACACCGCCAGCACGCGCCAGCGGGGATCGGAAGCAGGCTTTGCGTGCGGGGATGCAGAAGAGAGATTTGGAGGAGCGGTCATCGTCATGGGCTGGATTGTGCAACAGGTGCGCCTGGAGCGTTGGCGGCGGACTCCGCTACGCCTGCCAAAGCCGCGACGTATCACTCCTGAAATTGTTTTGATGCCCAATGTTGGCAATACAAATCAATTTCGTTTGATGCAGCGAACCACAGCGGATCAGCGTTCGCGTCAAAAGGCACCATTACCGTGTCGAGCCCGGGCGCCGACACTCTTCCGGCGGTCAGAGTTTCACGGATGCAACCGATTGGCGCGGTCATGCCAGCTACCGTGCAATTTCTACCCATCCCATCCATAGAGATGAGATGTGGTGGATGGCAATCGATGGCTTCATCCGCCGACTCGTGCAAAGGCGTGTCATCGCGCCGCCACGCGTACGGCGACAAGATCAAAAGAAGCCACAACGCCGATTGCACTTAGGGATAACCCGGTCAGTGAAGTGCGCTTCCGTGTAATCGCTTCGGTTCCTTGTTACACACGCGCAACCATTCGGAGGTCTCTTCGCGTGCCGACTCAGTGTCGTGGCCCTCTGGCGCTTCCAACAGCGCTTCCCCCCGTCCGGAGGGACCGACCGACAGGAAATGCCCCTTCATCCACAAGTAGATGAGTATGCGTGTCGTTTGCACCATGACTGTGTCGCGCCCAACCGCGCTCGACGACCCGGGCAGTAACAGAAATGGAACGTTTTGACTTTCCCACGCCCCGACGAATTTCGGAAAACCACAATTTTTCCTTTGTTTTCATGCGTTTAACCGGCTCTGGCACATTCGTCGCGAATATGTCCTCGCGAACATGAAGCCCGGAATTGGGGAAGTCTGAAACCGAAGCGCCAACACGCTGGCAAACGTTCGACGGAGATCAGTTTCAGAACGACCCCGCTTCCCAGGGCGGGATTCGGGCTGGTGCTGTAAGCGCGGGGCCGCGCGGAAGGGAACGGCTCGCACCGACGCATACCGTTGCGGTCTGAGCCGGGAAGTACAGGAGAGGTCTTTCAGGAAACCACGGGTCGCGCCAGCGGGGGCGGCCCGTGCGACCTGGACAGTCAAAGCCAGTCATGGATGACCATGGCGGCGATGGGGACCGCGAACAGAGCGGGATGCCGGTGCGCCGGCATCACAAGGGGTGTAGCCAGGCCCGCCTAGCGGGCCTGGCAAAAAAACAGAATTCGGGAAAGACGCCTGGCCGACGCGGCATCGACGCGCGGCCGGAGCGGGCCTGAGGGCCACCGAATCCGGTGTCCGGCAACTGCTGGCAGCGGTTTCGTCAATAAAAAAGATCCGGGGAAATCGTATGAGCGCTTACGCCAATCGTCCGCTGCTCTACTTGTCGCAGCATCACGACGCCACACTGTGCCGGGCTCTGTCGCAACGCGGCTGGAAGATCAGCTTTGCGTCGAGCCTGCATGATCTCGACGCGCTTTCGCACAATCCACAGGCCTGTGCCGCGCTGCTCGATCTCCACAGCGGGTTCAGCGACACCGAGCTGGAGTCCTTCGAGCCCTGGCTATCGCATCCGCTGCTGAGCTGGATTGGCATCGTCGCAAGCCGCGACGCGCTGAGCGATGCGGCGCGCCGCCTGCTTGGCCTTTACTTTGTCGACTACTACACCGCCCCGTTCGAGCTGGCGCATCTGGCGCATTCGCTCGGCCACGCGCAAGGCATCGCGCAGATGCGCCCCGCCGCGCAGCGCGCGGGTGCAAGCAGCGCGCGGCCGGACGGCATGATCGGCAATTGCCAGGCCATGCAGGCACTGTTCCGCGGCATCGAGAAGGTGTCGCTCTGGGACACGCCGGTGCTGATCTCGGGCGAATCGGGCACCGGCAAGGAACTCGCCGCGCAAGCGATCCACCGCGCCAGCGATCGCGCGCAAAAGCCCTTTGTCGCCGTCAACTGCGCCGCCATCCCGCCGACGCTGCTCATGTCGGAACTGTTCGGCTACGAGCGCGGCGCGTTCACGGGCGCGGCCAAGCGCAAGCTCGGCCGCATCGAGATGGCGCAGGGCGGCACGTTGTTCCTGGACGAAATCGGCGACATGCCGCTGGAAAGCCAGACCAGCCTGCTGCGCTTCCTGGAAACCGGCAAGATCGAGCGCCTGGGCGGCACCGAATCCATCGAAGTCGATGTGCGCATCATCTCGGCCACCCACGTCGACCTGGAAGCGGCGATCGCGGCCGAACGGTTCCGCGGCGACCTGTACCACCGCCTGTGCGTGCTGCGCGTGCGCCAGCCACCGTTGCGCGAGCGCGGCAGCGACCTCATGCTGCTTGCCGAACATATGCTCGCCGGCGTGCGCAAGCAGTCGCCGAATCACATCAGGGGCTTCTCGCCGACGGCACTGCGCGCAATCCAGCAGCATGAGTGGCCTGGCAACGTCCGCGAGCTGATCAACCGCATCCGCCACGCGGCGGCCATGTGTGAGGACGGGGTGATCCAGCCGGAAGACCTGGAACTGGCGGCACCGGCAGAGGAACGGCCGCAGACGCTAGCGGCAATCCGCGAGGCCGCCGAGCAAGGCGCGATCGTCGAGGCGCTGCAGCGCAACCATGAACGCCTGATCGATGTGGCCGCGGAACTCGGGATCTCGCGCGTGACGCTGTTCAGGTTGATGCGGGACTACAAGCTACAGGTGAAGAAGGGCGATCTGGGGCTGGTCTGTGTGCAGGGCTGATCCTTGACAACCTCCGAGGAGCCCCTCCATGTCCCCTGACGCCTATCTTGAAATGGCCGAGACCGAAGCCGGCCACTGGTGGTTCCGCGGGCGGCGCGACATTCTCGCGACCGTCCTGGCGGGCTTGGCCCTGCCGCCCGATGCGTCGATCCTGGAAATCGGCTCGGGGACCGGCGGCAACCTTGCCATGCTTTCGCAGTTCGGCACGGTAAGCGCCGTGGAAATGGATGGCATCGCCTTGCAGCTGGCGCGTGAAAAGACCGGCAATCGCTACGACATCCGCTGCGGCAGGTGCCCGGACGACATGCCGTTTCCGGAAGGCAGCTTCGACCTGGTTTGCCTGCTGGATTGCCTGGAACATATTGCCGATGATGACGGCGCACTCGACTGCGCGGCGCGAATGCTGAAGCCAGGCGGAGCCGTGCTGGTCACCGTGCCGGCATACCAGTGGCTCTGGAGCCGCCACGACGTGTTCCTCCATCACCAGCGGCGTTACAGCAAGGGATCATTGCAGTCACTGGTCAGCTGTTGCGGCTTGCGCATGGAGCGGATCACCTACTTCAACACCTTGCTGTCGCCGCTGGCAGTCACCGCCCGCCTCGGCGACCGGTTGCGCGGCAGCACGAAGGCAAGCGGTGCCGGCGTGCCGGCCGAATCAGTCAACAACGCGCTGCACACACTATTCAGCGCGGAACGTCACTGGCTTTCCAGCCGGCCCCTGCCCTTCGGCATTTCGCTGATGGCAATCGTCCGCGCATCGTGAGCACGGCCGTCAGCACGGGCGAGTTCCGCCAGGTCGCGCGGTTCCTGGTATCCGGTGCAAGCTCGACCGGCGTCCATGTCGCCGTCGCCGCGACGCTCATCAGCGCAATAGGGACGTCACCGGTTACGGCAAACGGCGTGGCCTTCCTGTGCGCGACCGCCTGCTCCTATCTGCTCAACACGCTGTGGAGCTTTTCGTCTCGGCTGCACCACAGGACCCTTGGCCGCTTTGCCGGCGTATCGCTGCTCGGCCTGGGCCTGACGATGGGCATTTCGTGGAGCGCACAGTCCCTGGGCGCCAGCTATTGGGCCGGACTTGCCTGTGTGGTGGTGATGGTGCCCGTGTTCACCTACGTGGCGCACCGCAGCTGGACTTATCGGAAATAGGCCGGCCCGGCATCGGCCACGGCATCAGCGGCCGTTCCCGGCGTGCCCGCGCTCAAGCCGGATTACCCGCCGCCCGGACACCAGTTGCCGATCCTGGCCAAGCTCCTGGTAGCGGCGGCGGATCAGGTAGATCGGCCGCCCCTTGGCTTCATCGTAGATCCGGCCGATATACTCGCCCACCACGCCAAGCCCGATCAGCTGGATGCCACCCAGGAACAGCACGACCGAAAGCAGCGAGGCATAGCCGGGCACATCGACGCCGAATATCAGCGTCCGCGCCACGATGAAGGTGCCATAGACAAAGGCGATCGCGGCGATCAGCAGCCCGATATAGGTCCAGCTGCGCAACGGGAGCGTACTGAAGCTGGTGATGCCCTCAAGTGCAAGATTCCACAAGCGCCAGCCGGAGAACTTCGAGCGGCCAGCGCTGCGCGGCTCACGCTCGTAGCGGACGATTGCCGTCTTATAACCCACCCAGGCAAACAGGCCTTTCATGAAACGATGCCGTTCCGGCAACTGCTTGAGTGCATTGATCACCACCCGGTCCATCAGGCGGAAATCGCCGACATTCACGGGCAGCTGAAGGTCGGACAAGCGGTTATGGATGCTGTAATAGCTGGCCGCCGTCACGCGCTTTAGCCAGGAATCGCACGCGCGGCTGCTCCGCTGCGCCAGCACGACTTCGGCACCTTCGCGCCAGCGCGCGACCAGTTCGGGAATCAGTGAGGGCGGATCCTGCAGGTCCACGTCCATGGGAATCACGGCATCGCCCAGGGCTTCATCGAGCCCGGCAGTCAGTGCGGCTTCCTTGCCGAAATTGCGCGTCAGGTCCACTACGCGCACGCGCTCGTCGCGGTGCGCGCACGCAAGCATCTGGACGAGCGTATCGTCTGTGCTTCCGTCATTTACCAACACAATTTCGAAGCGGATGCGGTCAATGGATTCCAGGATCGGCACGACGCAATCGAAGAAGCTCGCGATGCTTGCCGACTCGTTGTAGCAAGGCACAACCAGTGAAAGCATTCTGACATCGTATGGGCCCGTCATGATCCTCTCCCCGATGCGGCGTGACTCACTGAAACGCCGCCAATGAACGCACTCCTGCGCGCCTGGTATTTGCCTTCCGTATTTATCTGGCGCCTGGTTCCGGAATAACTTGCCGGGCCCTGCGAAGGATTGCTGCCATGAGCAGCAACGTCACGACCGGCCCGACTTGGGGAATTTCTACCAATCGATTTATCCCCAGAAAAAACGGCAGAAGCCAGGCAGCCGACAGCAGCTCCCGCTCCCCTTTCATCCAGCCACGGCGCACGCCGTCGACCGTCAAACCGGCGATGGCGATACCCAGCCAGGTCAACTCATAAAACCACAGGTATGGGCTGACCAGAAGGGTGGCCACAGCCAACGCAGCGAAACGCAACTCCATCGGCACCTGACTTCGCCAGACCTTGACCAGGGTAAGGATGCCAAAGGCGGCCGAGAGAAACTGCGCGCAGTACGCGCTTGGGACCGGAGCACCAAACGTGCGCAGCATGGCAAATACTGTCGGACTTGCGTACCACGCACTGCTCCCTTGCTCCAGCACATGCGCCATGACAGAACTGCTGTTTGCGACAAACCCGGAGAAGGTTTCCCAACCAAACAGGGCAGAGCTCAGTGCAACCATTGCCAACGCTGTCGCCGCAGCGGCGAAGAATGCCGTCCATGCACGGGCAGAGATCAGCACGACCGGGAATACGATTGCAAGCTGCGGCTTTACGCATAACAAGCCGATGAGGACCCCGGCCAACGCCGGCCGACGCGTTAGCTGGATTAGGGACCATGCCGCAATTCCCGCGGTCAGCATGGCGTTCTGGCCAATCATTGCTGCCTCCAGCAGACCGGGAAATGCGAGCACGGGCAGCCACAACAAGTGGCGCGGTGCAGCGCGCAGATCCAGGATCTTCAGCAGCGCTGTGACATAGATGGCGGCCGTGCCGAAAATGAAAAGCAGGTAGCTCAAGGCGAATGGCAACAACGACAGAGGCAGGACCAGCAACAGGAATGTCGGTGGATATAGCCAAGGCAGATAGAAATTTCCATCGCCCTTGACCGCTCCGAAAGCCTTGATCACCGGCTCAAGCGCCGCATAGTCATACACCTTCGCCGCGCCGTCCTTCAGCGCCAGGTACGACGCACTCCAGAACACGGAATAGTCTCCGCCAGGGCGCACGACCCGGTCCGATGTGAAGCCCTTGCTTTCCCAGGCCCACAAGACCATGAACACCAGATAGACCAGCAGCATGGACAGGCTGTAGAAGCGCACGCGGCCCCGATCCAGCCAATGCCTGGACGTCGACGGATACAGCGCTGCCATCGAGCCATGCTCCATGTTGCTCATTGCTCCCCTCTCCTCGAAATGGCGCGCAAGGCAAAGCGGCCGCCTATCACGTCGATCTATTCTTGTCAGGCAGTCGCAAATAAACAAGCGACGCAGAAGAATCTGGCGAACCCCTTCATGTCAGCGCTCTGCGAATGTTTCAATCGTGAACGCAGAGCCGTTGCCAGCGTTTGCGGGCTTTCCTGTCGACGCCCGCACGATTTTCAGCCAGCACGCCTGGCCAGCAAGAGCGCCCGTTTCCAGAATGAAACGCTGGTAGTCGATGCGCCGGCCACCTGGCTCTACGACTTTAAGCCCGTGGAACCTGACGCGGCGACGCTGATGCCATCCAAAAGTAGTGGGCGGACTCATCCTTTTTCGGCGCGGACGGCCTCGATCCCATCTCAGTGGCCTACACCCACTTCGCGGCCAGGGAAATAAGCACGATTCCCCGCGGAAACGCTGGCATGGCTGCGGCAGCCCTCACCCCGGCGCCGCCACGCCAAAGCCATCGAAATCCCTTATGGATCAAGCCTTCCAACGGGGTGGCCCAGCTTTTGCGTTGGACTGCGTACCCGGCATGGAGCGGCACCATCCAGCGGGGATGCAGTAAGAGAGGCGCGCTGCCCGGTGACGGGGAGAGAAAGCCAATCAGAAACGGGGAACCGAGGTACTCGCAAATGATGGAAGCAGATCAAAGACATGCCCGGCGCATTCGTTCCCGCGAAACCATCGCATCGCGGGCACGCATGGGCTCTGCAGCTTCGGGGGGCTTCGACCTGAGCAAGCCGAGGGACCTCACGCTACGAAGGGCATCCAACCGTCCTCCTGGCGCACCAGGCTCAGCCCGGCAAATGCCGCAGAGGATCCGGGGCGGACAGTGGCCGTTTCATGACTGCGCCACCTGCGGACCGCCCGAAGCCCGTCGTCTTGCCAGTAGTTCATCCGCAATAGCAGTGCCCTCAACTGAAGGAGATTGTCATGCAAAAACTCATCGACAACACCAAGCGTTTCTTCACTGAAGAAGATGGCGTTACCGCAATCGAGTACGGCCTCATCGCCGCACTGATCGCGCTCCTGATCATTGCCGGTGCCACGCTTGTCGGTACCAAGCTGAGCACGGTCTTCGACAAGATCCAGAGCGCGCTGACTCCGGCAACGTAAGCCGGGTGAAGGGGAGCGCGAATGGCGTCCGGGCGACGGGATGCCGTTCGCGCAAGTCACCCTTACGAAAACATGTCCTCCACTGGAGAACCGTCATGTTCAGAAAGTTTGAAGGCGTGCTGGCTTTTGCTCGTGCCGACGAAGGCGTGACGGCGATCGAGTACGCCTTGATTGCCATGCTCATTGCACTGGTGATCATCGCCTCGGTCACAGCACTTGGACAGACGGTCCGCGACCTGTTCGACAGAGTCGCTGCAGCGATGCCGTGAGCACCGGAACAGAACCGGACGACCGATCATGCCCATCGAACTGACAACTCAAGCACCGTTTGTTGGCCCCTGCCTGATTGCCATCGTGCTGACGGCGGCGGCCTCGGATATCCAGCGGCGCCGCATTCCCAACTGGCTGACGTTCGGCGCATGGTTGCTTGCCTGCGCGGCCAACATCCACCTCCATGGATTCGGTGCAGGGATCGGGGTATGGGCCCTGGGCTGGCTGACTGGCCTGCTCCTCCTCCTGCCGTTCTACATGCTGCGGGGCATGGCCGCCGGCGACGTCAAGCTGATGGCTGCCGTCGGCGGCTGGCTAGGCTCGGGCATGGCCTTGCGCATTGCGCTGGCGACATTCGTACTGGGCGGGCTGTGGGGCCTGGCTGTCGCCTTGCGCTCCGGGCAAGGCGGCCAGCTGTTTCACAACGTGATCGGCCTTGGCAGGACGGGCCACCATGCAGCCTCGGTCGGCTCCCTGCCCTATGGCGTTGCCATCGCCGCCGGCACGGTCATCACGCTATTCATGAGTGCCTGATGCCTGCACAGTAGCTGCGCCATGGGTACGCGTGGACGATAACGACATCGAGTTTCGGGGGGACGGCAATGAACGAGCAACATGACACCGGGCATGCTCAGCGGCACCTGGAATCCGTTGCAGTCGGCAGGACTGGCGTCGACCATGGCACGCTGCCGCCTTGGCATGTGCTGCCGCGTAGCGTTGCCGATACCGGGCTTGAGACGGCGCAATTGCTAGGCCAGCTGATGAAGGCCGCCTACCTGCACCGCACCGTTACCCTCGCGGTGCTGACCGACACGCTGAAGCTGCCCGCTGTTGTCGTCAACGAAATCGCCACGATCGCGGTACGCGAGCGCCTGCTGGAAATCGCGCACCGCGGCGCCAGCGACCTCGACGTGCGCTTCCGCCTCACCGATGCCGGCTACACGCGCGCCGCCGAGGCTACCGCGCGCTGCAGCTACAACGGTCCGGCACCCGTCAGCCTCGATGCCTACATCGAAGCCGTCAAGCACCACTCGGTCAGCCACGGCTCCGTTACCAAGGCCGATGTCACCGCAGCCTTCCATGACCTCGTGATCCCGGTCCACCTGCTGGATGCGATCGGCATGGCCCTGAACACCTGCCGCGCGCTGATGATCTACGGCCCACCTGGCAGCGGCAAGACCTATCTGGCGCAGCGCCTGGGCATGCTGCTGCCGGGCGCCGTGCCGGTGCCGCATGCAATCACCGTGGCCGGCGAGATCATCCAGGTGTTCGACCCGCTGGTGCATGTGCCCTTCAGTGACAACGAGGCGTCGATGGCACACCGTTCGCTGGACCGCCGCTGGGTCCTGTGCCACCGCCCGGTGGTGCTTACCGGCGGCGAGCTTACGCTGGCCATGCTGGACCTGCGCTACGACCGCACCGCCGGCTTTTATCAGGCGCCGCCGCACATGAAAGCCAACAACGGCATCTACATCATCGATGACCTGGGCCGGCAGCTGGTGGGCGTCGATGACCTGCTCAATCGGTGGATCGTGCCGCTGGACCGCTCGGTCGACATGTTCACGCTGCAGACCGGCGTACGCTTTTCCGTGCCCTTCGACGTCTGGCCGGTGTTCTCGACCAACCTCGAGCCCTCGGCGCTCGGTGACGATGCCTTCCTGCGCCGCCTGGGCAGCAAGCTCTATGTAGGGCCACTGGCGATCGACGACTACCGCGAGGTGTACCAGCGCACCGCCGCGGATCTCGGACTGACCAGCGCCGACACCGCTTTCGAATTCCTGGTCGACAGCCTGCATTACGAAAGCGATACGCCGCTGATGGCCTGCCTGCCGCGCGACCTGCTGCGCCTGGTTGCGTCGGGCGTGCGCTATCACGGCCATGCTCCGCAGGTCACGCAGGAGGGACTGCTCGCCGCATGGCAAGCCTATTACGGATTGCGGACCTCGGCCGAAGGCATGCCATCGGCCGGTACTCATCGTCATCACTGGTCCATCGACCAGCGCGCGGCAAGCTGAACCGTACCAATCAACACGGAACTTCCAGGGGAGAGTCATCATGAAAAACACACGCGCAATCCTGATGCTACTGATTGCCCTGCTCGCCGGCGTGGCGGCTGTGGTATCGGCGTCGCGATGGCTGATGGAGCAGTCGTCCAGTTCCGTCAAACAAGTGGTGGTGGCCGCCAACGACCTGAACCTCGGGCAGCCGCTGAACGGCAGCCAGCTGCGCTTGGTCAACTGGCCCACCGCCAGCGTGCCGCCCGGCGCGTTCGAGGACCTGAAGCTGCTCGAAGGCCGCGTGGTCCGGACCAGCCTGCAGCGGGGCGAGCCGGTTCTCGACGCGAAGCTCGCACCCGTAGGCACCAAGGGCGGATTGTCCGCTGTCATCAACGACGGCAAGCGGGCCATCACGGTGCGCGTCAACGACGTGGTGGGCGTGGCCGGCTTCGCGCTGCCGGGCAACTACGTCGACGTGATCGTCAATACCAATGAGGAAGCCAAGACCACGCAGAACAACAGCATCTCGAAGATCGTGCTCGAGAAGATCCTGGTGCTGGCCGTGGCCCAGCAGGTCAGCCGCGACGACACCCAGCCGAAGGTGGTCAACGCAGTGACGCTGGAAGTCACGCCCGACCAGGCCGAGAAGCTGGACGTGGCGCGCAGCGTGGGAACCCTGTCGCTGGTGCTGCGCAACCAGATGGACGTGGCCGACATCAATACCGGCGGCGCGACCAAGGGCACGCTGCTGGGCAAGGCGCCGGAAGCGCCCCAGGTCAAGGTGGTCACGCAGACGCAGACGCGCACCGTGGTCAAGACCCGTACGGTGGCCGCGCAGCCGCACTCGGGCAACTGTGTCGGCGTATTGGCAGGCATCCAGGGCGGCATCGAGTGCTTCTGATCTCGTAGCGCACGGTATCCACGAATTTCGAGCTGCAACACAGCCTTCTCCGGGGGGAGATTCAAAATGAACCAGAAACGATCCGAAGCCGCCAGCGGCACCCGCATCCTGGTGCTGGCTGCCATCCTCTGCACACCGCTGGCCGCCGCGGCACAAGCCGCCATCGAAGCCGGCAACGTGGGCAAGGCCACCGTGCCCGCGGCGGCCAAGGCGCCCCAGGCGCCGATGCAGATGACCATCAGCATGGCGCCAGCGGGCACGGCACCCGCCGGGGCTGGGGCGCCGGTGCCTGCCGCGGATGCGCGCGGACCCAATTGCACCGGTTCGGTCCGGGCTGAGTCGAGCGTGATAGTGCCGGTCGGCAAGTCGCAGCTGATCACGCTGCAGGAACCGGTAAAGAACCGAACGCTCGGCAACCCGAACGTGGTGCAGGCCACGATGGTCTCGGCACAGACGCTCTATGTGCTGGGGCGCGCGGTGGGAACCACCAACATGATCGTGCAGGGCCGCAGCGGCAGTTGCAGCATCATCAATGTGATAGTCAACGCCGATGCCGGCGGGCTGCAGACATCGCTCGGCCAGCTCCTGCCCGGCGAACCCGGCATCAAGGTCATGACGGCCGCCGACAACCTGGTGTTGACGGGCAGCGTCACCAATTCGCAGTCGGCCCAGCAAGCCATGGAGATTGCGCAGGCCTATGCCAATGCGGCGCAAGCCGGCGGTGGCGACGCCACCAAGAAAGGCGGTGTGCTGAACATGCTGTCCGTCGATACGCCACAACAGGTGATGCTCGAAGTGAAGGTGGCGGAGGTCTCGAAGACGCTGCTGAACCAGCTTGGCTCCTCGGTGAACCTGCAAGGCGGCTTCGGCTCCTGGACCGGCGGCCTGGTGACGTCGCTGCTGACCGGCGCCTCGGGGGCGATCTTCGGCAGCAAGGCCAACAACAAGCCGTTCCAGTTTGCCATTGACGCGCAGAAGAACGACAGCCTGGTGAAGATCCTTGCCGAGCCAAACCTCGTCACCATCAGCGGCCAGGAAGCCAGCTTCCTCGCCGGCGGGAAGATCTACATCCCGGTGGCGCAGGCCAACGTGCTGAACGGCGCCGGCACCGTCACGCTGCAGGAAGAAGAGTTCGGCGTGGGCCTGAAGTTCACGCCCACGGTGCTCGCCAACGGCCGCATCCACCTGAAGGTGGCACCGGAAGTATCCGAGCTGTCGCCGACCGGCGCCACGGTCAGTGGCAGCAGCCTGGCGGGCCAGACTGTCTTGCCGCTCATCACCACCCGCCGCGCCTCCACCACGGTGCAGATGCGTGATGGCGAAAGCTTCGCCATTGGCGGCCTGCTGCAGGACAGCGCGCGCGGCTCGCTCAAGGCGCTGCCGGGTGCCGGCGAAGTGCCGGTGCTGGGCACGCTGTTCCGCAGCACGCAGTACCAGCAGGATCTGACCGAACTGGTGTTCATCATCACGCCGCGCCTGGTCAAGCCGATGGCGACCAACAACTACCCGCTGCCGACAGACAGCTTCGCCACGCCTGACCCGTTCTCGCTGTACTTCATGGGCAATATGGAAGGCCACCGCAATGCGCCGCCCGCCCCGGCCCCGTCGCAACCGGCCGCTCCGGCTCCGGCAGCAGCGCCCGCCACCGCGCCGTCGGCGCCGCGCAGCGAAGCCAATCCGGCCACGTCGATCTCGGCCACGCCGAATGGCCGGCCGCTGGAACAGCCTTCCACGGCGGCAGCGCCGTCCCCGGCGACGCCGCCCGCACCGGCCCCAACGGCCCCGCAGCCGGTGGCCGCCGCACCCAGGGCGCCCGCTGCACCAGCGCGCAGCGTGGCGGCGCTGCCGCCGCCGGAGGACTCGGCCGCGCGCATCGCGCGCATCGAAGCCACCGCCGCGCGCCTGGCGCTGGCGCGGACGGCCGGCACGGCCAACGGCACCGCGTCGGGCAGCAACTGAGCCGCCGCGCCACAGCAAACAGGAGAGCAACCATGAGCAAGATCTCGAAGCTTCCGCGCAGCACCGCCCTGGTGGCGGGCGCCCTGTCCTGCCTCGGACTGTCGGCCTGCATGACAACCACCCCGGTGTGGGATGGCCAGCGGGGCGTGGCACTCGCCACGGTCAACCAGATGCAGATCATCAACCCCGACGCGCCGGCCGGCCTGCCGACTGTCACTGGCACCGACGGCAAGACGGCGGTGGCGGCGATGCGGAACTTTGACCGCTCGCTGATCCGCATGCAGACGACCGGCGCCACGACCGGGGGCTTCGGCATCGACTTCGGCGCGGGCGGCTACGGCGGCGTCGGCATGGGTGGCGGCGGTAGCCGCTGAGCCCGCCGCAGCACATCTTCACTCCGGACCCAGGCAACCAGAACAGAGACACACGAGGACATCATGCTGAAGATCCTGATTGCATCCGAGGACGCCGAACGGCTGGCTGAGATCAGCCGACTCTGTGCCGCCGTCGGGAACTTCCGAGCCATGTCGCTTCAGGAAGGCCTGGCCCGCTTCCCGCTCCATGCTGGTCGGCTGCGCATGGCGGACATGCTGGTCGTGGAGGTGCCGGACCTGGGGCCGGCGCAGATGCTGTCGATCGAGGCCCTGCGCCAGCAACACACCGACCTGCCCTGCATCCTGGTCACGCAGTCGCCCAGCCCCGACGTGTTGATCAAGGCGATGCGCGCCGGCATCCGCGATGTGCTGTCGTGGCCGCTGGACAAGGCACAGCTGGCCGAGGCCCTGAGGCGGATCGAAGCCACCCACGTGCCGCGCGCGCAGGAAGCCGCCCAGGTCATTTCGCTGATTGCCTGCAAGGGCGGCGTGGGCACCAGCTTCGTCACCACCAATCTCGGCGACATGCTTGCCAGGCAACATGGCAAGCGCGTGCTGGTGGTAGACCTGAACCGGCACTTCGGCGACCTGACCCACATCGTCAGCGACAAGACCCCGCCGTCGACGCTGCCCGACGTGTGCGACCAGGTCGACCGCCTGGATGCTGCTTTCCTTGATAACTGCGTGGTCCACGTAGACAGTGGCTTTGACCTGCTGGCAGGAGCAACGGACCCGGTCTCGGCCACGAAGATCCAGAAGGACAAGCTCGAGTGGATCTTGTCCGTCGCGCAGCCGAACTATGACTTCATCCTGTTCGACATGGGCCAGAGCATCGATCCCTTGTCGATCAGCATGCTGGACCACAGCGAGCGCATCTACGTGGTGACGGAGCCCTCTGTCGCGTGCGGGCGACCAAGCCGCCGCCTGCTCGACATCCTGCACGCCCTGCACTACCCGGCGGGTAAGGTCCAGGTTGTACTGAATCGCATGGGCCGCAAGAACGAAGTGCCGCGCGCGACCATGGAAGAAATCCTCGGCATGAAGGTGACGCTCACCCTGCCCGACGACCCGTCGGCGGTGGACGAAGCCGTCAGCCACGGCGAACCGGTTGGCAAGCTGAGCCGGCGCAGCACCATCACGCGGGCGCTGCAGGCCATGGCTGCACAACTGGCCACACCGTCCGAGAGCAACCGTCTTAGCAAAGGCCCGGCCGTATCGCCGCTGCGACGCCTGATGTTGCGCACCAAGAGCACCTGACGACGGCCGCCTGGCAGCGCTGAACCCCATTCAAGATGAAGGAACCCATCATGTCAATCCGCGAACAGCTTGCCGGGACCAGCCCGGCAAACACGACCAACGGCCATGCCTCGATCCAGTTCACGATGGCAACGCCTGCCGGCGGCGCCGCGTCACCGGGCTACCACGCACTCAAGCGCGAAGTGCATGAAACCGTGTTGGACCGAGTGGAGCTGGAGCGCCTGGCGCGCTTTCCGCAAGACCAGGTCAAGCATGAGATCGCCACGCTGGTGAACCTGATCATCGACGAACAAAGGGTTCTGCTCAACGACAACGAACGGCGCCAGCTGACGGTCGAGATCTACGACGAGATGTTCGGCTTCGGCCCGCTGGAGCCACTGCTGAAGGACCCGACAGTCTCGGACATCCTGGTCAATACCGGACGTCAGACTTATGTCGAGCGGCGCGGCAAGCTGGAACTGACCACAGTGGTGTTCTATGACGATGCGCACCTGATGAAAGTCATCGAAAAGATCGTCTCGCGCGTGGGCCGCCGTATCGACGAGACCAGCCCGATGGTCGATGCGCGCCTGCCAGACGGTTCGCGCGTCAACGCCATCATTCCGCCTTCGGCCATCGATGGCCCCCTGCTTTCGATCCGTCGCTTTTCCGTCAATCCGCTCCAGGTTTCGGACCTGGTGGAACTGCGCAGCCTGACGCCGCCGATGGCGCAGATGCTGCAGGCACTGTCCAAGGCGAAAGTTAACGTGCTCGTATCGGGCGGCACCGGCAGCGGCAAGACCACGCTGCTGAACATCCTCTCGGGATTCATCCCCGAAGACGAGCGCGTGATCACCATCGAGGATGCGGCCGAACTGCAACTGCGCCAGCCCCATGTTCTGCGGCTGGAAACGCGCCCGCCCAATATCGAGGGCAAGGGCGAGATCACGCAGCGTGCGCTGGTGCGCAACGCACTGCGGATGCGCCCGGACCGGATCATCCTGGGCGAAGTGCGCGGCGGCGAGGCACTGGACATGCTCAACGCCATGAACACGGGCCATGAAGGCTCGCTGACCACCATCCACGCCAACACGCCGCGCGATGCCCTGACTCGCCTGGAGAACATGGTCAGCATGGCGGGCCTGACCATGCCGGCCAAGGCCATGCGCCAGCAGATCGCGTCGGCGATCACGGTGATCGTCCAGGCCGCGCGCCTGACCGATGGCCGGCGCAAGATCATCAGCATCTCGGAGATCACCGGCATGGAAGGCGACATCATCAACATGCAGGAGATCTTCACGTTCCAGCGCACTGGCGTCGACAAGGACGGCACCGTGCGCGGCCATTTCCGCGCCACGGGGGTGTACCCCAAGTTTGCCGAACGCCTGCGCGTATTCGGCGTGGGCCTGCCCGACGAAACCTACGATCCGGCCAAGCGCCATGAAGTCTGAGGCAGTCACGGAATCTCACAGCGATAACGCCATGCGGAGACAGTCATGAGCATGATCTTCTATGCCTTCGGCATTCTGTTGTTTGTGGCCGTGGTGCTCTGCGTCGAGGGCGTCTTCATCTGGTGGAACAGCACGCATGGTGCGGCGGCCAAGCGCATCGAGGCCCGATTGCGGGCGCTGTCCGCCGGGGGCCAGGTCGGTGCCGAACAGCTGTCGATCCTGAAGAAGCGGCTGCTCGCCGACTCGCCGCGCATGCAGAAATGGCTGATGAGCATGCCGCGTGTCGGGGCGCTCGACCGCTGGCTGGAGCAGTCCGGTAGCTCGTGGTCGGTGGCCCAGTTGCTGGGCTACTGCGCGACCGTGGCCCTATGCACCGTCGCGCTGATCCCGGTGGCGCCGGTGCCCATGCAGCTAATGCTGGTCGCCGCCTCGCTCGCTGCAATCCTGCCGATCCTTCATGTGTCGCGTCAGCGCGCCAAGCGGATCCAGCTACTGGAAGCCCAGTTGCCCGATGCCGTCGACATGATCGCCCGTGCCTTGCGCGCCGGTCATGCGTTCAGCGGCGCGCTTGGCATGGTCGGCCAGGAAATGAAGGCGCCGATCGGCCCTGAATTCCACACGACGTTCGAAGAAATCAACTACGGCGTGGCGCTCGATGAAGCTATGACCAACCTGGCCATACGGGTACCGGTCGGCGACCTGCGTTACTTCGTCATCGCGGTGTTGATCCAGCGCGAAAGCGGCGGCAACCTGGCGGAGATCCTCGACACCATTGGCAACATGGTGCGCGAGCGCCTGAAACTGTTCGCCAAGATCCGGGTGCTGTCCGCGGAAGGACGCATGTCTGCCTGGGTGCTCGGCCTGTTGCCCTTCGCGACCGCTGGAATGATCATGATCGTCAACCCGGGCTTCATGAAGGTGCTGTGGGAAGACCCGATCGGCCTGCAGCTGGTCGGGAGTGCGCTGGTGTCGATGACGCTCGGCGTACTGTGGATGCGCAAGATCATTCGCATCCGGGTCTGACGTACCGACCAGCGTAGGGGCAGGCATAACTCGAACCGCATAGTGCTTCGACACACAGGCACGGGCAGTCAGCCAGACGGGAGTCCATCATGCTAGGCATCATTCAGGGGTTTCAGTCCGATCAGCTTGTCGTGCTTGGGCTGATCTTCGTGGCAGCATTCGGCACGGTATTCGGCGTACTCTATGCCTTCGCGCCCAACCGCATGCGCGGCCGCGCCGAACAGCTCGCGGGCCAGGCGGCCCAGGCCGGCCAGCTGGCCGGCGACCCCGGAGGGCAGCAAACGTGGATCGACAAGGCCGCGCAGTGGGCACAGCCCGTCTCGCGCCTGTCGCTGCCAAAGGAGGGATGGGAAGGGTCGCAGCTGCGTGTGCGGTTCATGAACGCCGGCTGGCGTCGCGCAAGCGCGGCCCCGCTGTACTTTACCGCCAAGACGGTACTGGCTGTCGCGCTGCCAACCATCGGCCTGATTGCTGCCACCGGTGAACCGGCGCTGCAACAACAGCAGACCATGCTGGCCTTGCTGACGGTGCTTGCCGCCGTCGGCTACTATCTGCCGAATTTCGTCCTGGCGCGCAAGGTCGCCGAACGCCAGCGCACGGTCTTCGAAGAGTTTCCCGATGTGATCGATCTGCTGACCGTATGCGTGGAAGCCGGCCTCGGCCTGGATGCGGCACTGATGCGCGTGGCAGACGAACTGGCCCTGCGCTGCCCGGTCCTGGCCGATGAACTGCAACTGATGCTGCTCGAACTGCGCTCGGGCTTCTCCAAGGAGAAGGCACTGTCCAACCTCTCGCTGCGCACGGGTGTGGAAGACGTCGACAAGTTTGCATCCATGCTGATCCAGGCCGATCGCTTCGGCACCAGCCTGGGAGATTCGCTGCGCGTGCTGTCGGAAATGCTGCGCACCAAGCGCCGCCTGCGAGCGGAGGAAATGGCCGCCAAGATTGCGCTGAAGCTGCTGTTCCCGCTGATCTTCACGATCTTCCCTTCCTTGCTGCTGGTCGTGATGGGGCCGGCATTTATCCAGATCTATCGCGTTTTGCTGCCGACCATGGCCGGACAAGGCTGAGAGGCCTTCCGGGCAACCGGAAACGGTTCCCCCGGCTGTCTCCCGGTGCAACGCCGGCAAGACGGTCTTTGCCCGGACCTGGCTCCGGGCTTTTTCGCCTGTTGCGCGAGCCGCTGCGCAGCGTCGCCCCGAAGCCGGGGACTTGACCGGATCGCCGGCCTTCTTAAGAATTCAAGCACTGTCGCCCTGCCACGGCGCGGTCCGAACGAATTCGCCGGAGTCCCCATGAAACTACGTATCCTAAGCGACCTGCATATCGAGCACTCTATGCCGCAGACGGTGCCGGCCTGCGCGGCCGATATCGTGATTCTGGCCGGTGATATCGCCAATGGCCGCAACGGCATCGACTGGGCAGCGAACACGTTCGACCAGCCGGTGATCTACGTGCCGGGCAACCATGAGTACTACGAAGGAAATTTCGATACCGTCGACCGGTTGATGGCAGACGCTGCTGCCGCCTATCCCCGCGTGCATGTGCTCAATGGAGCGGTAATGGAATTCGGCACGGATGGCGAACGGGTACGCATTCTGGGCACGACCTGGTGGACCGACTACAACCTGTTCGGCACCGACCGGCGCGAGCAGTCGATGCAGGCGTGTTCGTCCGTGATGCTTGACCACCGCCTGATCGAGCTCGACGGCCGCGACGGGCACCTGCGGCACTTCCTGCCGGCAGACGCGCTGGCGCGGCACGACGCCGCCTCCGCGTGGCTCGCGGGGCAGCTGGCCCAGCCATTCGATGGCAAGACCGTGGTGGTAACCCACCACGGCCCCGACCTCGGCAGCCTGGATCCGCGCTATTCGCACGACCTGGTATCCGCCGGCTTCCTGTCGCGACGGCCTGATCTGGTGGCGCAGGCCGATCTGTGGATCCACGGCCATACGCATACCAGCTTTGATTATTACCTTGACGACTCGCGCGTGGTTTGCAATCCGCGTGGCTATGTCAGCCGGCGTACGGGAGAGTTGGAGAATACGAGATTTGATTGGTGCTACGTGGTGGAGCTTTGAGTGTTCATGGAGCGTGAACATCAACGCTCCCGTCGGTCCTGCGGGGATTTGATGTCGTCCAAATCATGTTGCGCCTGCCATAGACGCTCTGGTAATGGCTCAACTTCATCAAGGATCGCGTCATCCACCAACAATGGAGCTGAGCGCAATCCGCATATGTCGGAACAGGGTTCAAGCAAGAGCATCTTCGCACGCCGATGTCCTACGACGTGCAGACGGAGCTACTGTCAGGATCTTGCCCCATGATCTCCCGCGGAAGGTAAGTTACGAATCCTGGCACCGCCAGGCTCGAAAATCCGATCCAGGCAGCCGGAGATACTGGGGATATCGTCAATCCTTTCACTCTGATTGCGACGCCGGTGCAGGTAGCGGCGTCACAGCTTGCACTAATGCCGTTTGCATCGTACCAGTCGATGGCGACAGTCGATGAATCAAGACTGGGCACAATCGTCTGCATTTTGCTTAGCACCGACGCAGAACTCCGATCGCAGACAACTGCTTGCCTGGCGCCCCAGCGGGTAGCCTCAGCAACGGCATTCCATGTATAGAGGACGCGCCCGAACTCCAGGATCCCGAGCAGGACACTGAAGAATATGATCGCCACGAGGCCAAACTCGACCGCCGTCGCACCGCTCTGATATTTATTCATAGGATTGCCTCATGGTGACAGAGATGTCTCCAAAGGTTAACGATGCAATGCCCGTATTGCCTCCGGTATAGAAGCGCGTAAACGCCAATAGGTCCAGTATCGGACTGAACTTGTATCCCGTCACCGTCACTGTCACCGTGTTGATCAACGGAGCGCTCCCTACACTCTTGTTTGCTGCGCATACGGAGGCATCGCAGATCGCGACCATGCTCGTCGACAGTCCCGGAACAAGGGTCGTGGTCCCCGCTGACGGAACCCCATATATGACAAGATTCTGCGCGGTCGCCCATGCATTGGTATTGCCCGCGGATTGCGTGGTCAGATACCGTGCCGCGTCGCGCGTAGCCTTCGCCAGCGTGTTGTAGGTGTAGATGGCTCGGCCGAATTCCGTCACGGCGAAGGTGATCGCCAGCAGCAATGGCAGCGTAATGGCGAGTTCGATCAGAGCAACACCCTTTTGCCTCGTTTTCATTGTTCCCTCTACTGAACAAGAACCGGAACCAGCGGCCCCGTGGTGCCACCAGCCAGGCCATTGGCAAGGCAGGGACTCTTCGCGTTTCCTGCATTGCCCCGGTACTCGAGATAGGCAATCTTCGTATTCTTCGCCACTGGGTGCAGGATCAGCATGCAGGCAAAATCCTTGACCAGGCCGGTCGACGTGATGACGGGCACGATGACAAGGCGACGGTCCGAGCCATATTTCGCTAGATCCCCCTGTGAGCCGGACGACGCCACATCCTTATATCCACCTGGACCTATGTTTTCGTTGGTTATGGCATCTCCTTGCGCAAGGGTCGTTCCCTTGTCTGCATAGTTCGCATTTGCGCTTCGCTTTGTCTTGTAATTTTCGGCGGTGGGGCAGGTGGTGGATTTGCAAGTCGGATTCGGGCCGTCATAAGCGTTTGCCTGCGCTGGCCAGTTTGTCGATGTATATGCATAACCCGTATAGTCGGGCGGCATGGAGGCTATTTCCGTCGTGATCTTTTTGTAGATTCCGAGTCGGCTGTTCCAGATATCGTCGACCGTTGCCTGGTTTCCAGGCGTACCCAGTTGGTCCTTGACCTTGGAACCGCAGTAGCCGTTGAGCAATTCGTCGCGTGTGTCAGTCGCCTTATTACTACCATTTAAGTTGTACCAACCCATCTCGCCTGGCGAGGCCGTGCTGTTGTCATGACGCATGAGGACCCAATCCCCAGTGGAATAGCCGTAGTCGGGGCTGCTCGAGCCATTCTTCATGATCAAGCCGAGTGGAACTGCACAAGCACTCTGCGCGTGGGCACGCGTGGCCACGGCAACGGCAGCGACGGCATTGCTCGATGCACCGCCAACCAAACCGATCAGATAAGCCACAATGCCGCTGGTCGTGCGACCGCACTTCGCATAGCCCGCAGTGGCGGCGGAGGTCGTTGCCGTGAACGGGCTGAGCCTGTCGCTGAACGTGATATCGGCGGATGCAAGCGACACCGCAGATTTTTGATAGCGCACCTTGTTCGCATTGCCAGCGACCAAGCCCGCGCTGGTGGCACGTGTCAGCGCATCCGGAAGGCCATCGAGTTCCTGCGCCGCGGCCAATGCGCAACTATCCATGGCCGACTGCAGTTCCGTCTTGGCCACAAAAAGCCCGCCCAAGTCGATCACCAGCCCCGCCATGCCCAGCAGCACGGCAAGGGTCAGGCCCACAATCGGAAGAATGACCCCTCTTTCCTTCTTGTTGTCGTACCTGGACATATGGCTTCGCCCTTGGATATTCATGTGAGCACGATGGGGCGGATTGCGGGAACGGGTCCGAACGAGCATTGCCATCCGTCAGCGGCGCGAATGCGCATGCGCATGCGTGCAGACAACCCGTTAAATCTTCCCAAGCCCTACCGACGTACATGCATTCTTGGCGAGGCGTATGGCAATTGGTATCGATCCAATGGCGGAACGGGCCGACAGGCTGTCAGCCAGTAAGCGATCAAGAAATGAAACGCGGGAACCGGAAAGCAGGAGGCATTGCGGTCCCGAAGCTGTCCCGCAACCAGACCAGGCCGGGGCGACCGCCTCAATAGTGCCAGCGGATGCACTCGCGGTAGGGCTGCGGCGTATTGGCGCCCCCGCAGCTCCCGCCCGAACCACGCCGCGTGTTGCAGGTTTGATTCATACCTTTGGCGACAGGCACGGTCGCCAGCCATGCGCCGGCACAAGCAAAAACCCCCGCAAGCCTTCGCTTGCGGAGGTCTTTTCAGACAGCTTGCCGCCTCTCCCGGGCCGGCAGTCGGTCGGCGTGATTTACATCATGCCTTCCACCCTTCGGCGGCTCAGCAACGGCGCAGTCAGTGGTCAGCATCAGCGAAGCCACCGAAGCGGCGTTCTGCAGTGTGGTGCGGGTGACCTTGGTCGGGTCCAGCACGCCCATTTCCACCAGGTCGCCGTACTCGCCCGAAGCAGCGTTGTAGCCGTAGTTGCCCTTGCCTTCGATGACCTTGGCAACGACGACCGAAGCTTCTTCACCAGCGTTCAGCACGATCTGGCGCAGGGGCTCTTCCATGGCGCGCAGCACGGTTCGCCCGCGACACCAAAGTGTTCCCATAATCTACTTGATAACGCTTCTCATTTTCAATAGGATTTCAAAAAATTCAATGCTGCGCACAAGGAAGACGCCGCAAACAGCGCCCCCGACATCCAGCCACCAACTATGAAAGGTCTGACATGCCGGCTAAGGGTCGCCGTTTCAAAAGCGTTCGCAGTACTGCACCAGTCTGTCCAGTCATCGCCACCAGGCCGTTCGCGCCGTCGCAGGCGCTGATCGGGCTGTTGGCCACGGTCCATTTCCATACCGCGTGGGCACAGAGCGCATCCGCCGCCGACAGCCCTGTCGCGCCCGAGGCGCACACCCTGCCCCAGGTCACCGTCAGCGCCAGCAGCGACAAGGACGAGCCGCCTCCTCCCTATGCCGGCGGACAAGTCGCACGGGGCGGCCGGCTCGGCATGCTCGGGGACACCAGCGTCATGAAGGCGCCGTTCAACGTCACGAGCTATACGTCGGAGATGATCCGGAACCAGCAATCCGCCACGGTGGCGGATGCGCTGAGCAAGGACCCGTCCGTGCGCGCGACCGGGCTTTCCGGGGCCAATATCGACACCTTCTACATCCGCGGCTTTCCGATCGGCGAAGGCAATGCCGGCGAGATCGCCTTCAACGGGCTGTACGGGGTCGCGCCGACCTATCGCGTGTTCACCGACTACGCGGAGCGCATCGAGGTCCTGAAGGGACCGGCCGCGCTGCTGTACGGCATGTCGCCCAACAGCGGCGTGGGCGGTGTCATCAATATCGTGCCCAAGCGCGCCAACGAGGACCTGACCTCGTTCACCGCGAGCTATGCATCGGACTCGCAACTCGGCGGGCATCTCGATGTCGCGCGGCGCTTCGGCGAGGACAAGGAGTTCGGCATCCGCGTGAACGGCAGCTACTACCAGGGCGACACCACCGCCGACAACCAGTCGCGCAAGGCGCCGGTCGGCGCGGTCGCGCTCGACTACCGGGGCAAGCGCCTGCGTGCCTCGCTCGACGTGATTGCGCAGGAAGAGCGGATCGACGCCCCGGGGCGTCCCTTCATGGTCGCCAGCGGTGTTCCCGTGCCGCCGGCACCTGACGGGCGGCGCAATGTCACGCAGCCCTGGGAGTACTCCAAGAACCGCGAAGAGTCGGTTCTGTTCCATACCGAATACGAAATCACCGACGACCTGACCGCGTTCGCCAGCGCGGGCGGCGCGTGGAGCCGGGTCGACCGCGTGTTCGGCACCACGCCCGCCATCGTCAATACGCAGGGCGATACGCTCAGCACCCCCACGTACTACAAGTTCAAGGTCGATCGCTCGACCTTCGACGCGGGCCTGCGGGCACGCTTCGAGACCGGCCCGGTGCGCCACGCAGTCACCTTCCAGGCCAGCGCCTACTCCGACAGCCTCGATCGCGCCTTCACCAGCGGCACGCCGGTCTCTTCCAACATCTACAATCCCGTCACGCGACCCGCGCAGAATCTGCCGGCGCCAGCCCAGGTGCCCCGGCTGTCGGACAACGACCTGAGCGGACTGGCGCTCTCCGATACGCTGTCGTTCCTCGACGAGCGCGTCCTGCTGACGCTGGGCGCGCGCCAGCAGCGCGTCAAGTCGCGCAACTTCAACCAGACTACCGGCGCCGTGGCGGCGTCCTATGACGAGAGTGCGACCACGCCGATGGTCGGCCTCGTGGTGCAGCCTTCGCGCGGGTTCTCGGTCTACGCCAACTACATCCAGGGCCTGAGCAAGGGCGATATCGCGCCCCCCACCGCAAGCAATGCCGGCGAAACGTTTGCGCCCTACAAGGCCGGGCAATACGAGATCGGCACCAAGTTCGACTTCGGGCGCTTCACCACCACGCTCGCCGCGTTCCAGATTGCCAAGCCCGCCGGACAACTGGACGGCAATGTGTTCTCGATCAACGGCGAACAGCGCAACCGCGGCCTGGAGTTCAATGTCTTCGGCGAAGTGACGCCGCGCGTGCGTTTGCTGGGCGGCATTGCATGGATCGATGGCGAGATCACCAGGTCCGCCTCCGCCGCCGCGGTCGGCAAGACGGCCATCGGCGTGCCCGACGTGCAGGCCAACCTCGGCGCCGAGTGGGATCTGCCGTGGGTGGCTGGCCTCACGCTGACCGGCGCGGTGATCTATACGAGCAGCCAGTACGTGAACCAGGCCAACACCGCAAGCCTGCCGGCGTGGACCCGCTTCGACGTGGGTGCGCGCTATGCGACCAGGATCGGCGGCAAGGCAACCACGTTCCGCGCCAATATCCTCAATGTGTTCGATCGGGACTACTGGGCGGGCGTGACATCGTGGGGCGGATTCTCGCAGGCGGCACCGCGCACGGTGCTGCTCTCGGCAACGGTCGACTTCTGACCGTGCGCGGTCCGCAACCCGTTTCTGCCACGACTGCAAGAGCGATCCGCAAAAAACGAAAACCCCCGCAAGCTTTCACTCGCGGGGGTTTTCTCAGACAGCCTGCCCGTTAAGGCAGTCAGTCGGCACAAATTACATCATGCCTTCCATGCCGCCCATGCCGCCCATGCCGCCCGGCATTGCCGGAGCCGATTCTTCCTTCGGCGATTCGGCCACTGCGCAGTCCGTGGTCAGCATCAGCGAAGCCACCGAAGCGGCGTTCTGCAGTGCGGTGCGGGTGACCTTGGTCGGATCCAGCACGCCCATTTCCACCAGGTCGCCGTACTCGCCCGAAGCCGCGTTGTAGCCGTAGTTGCCCTTGCCTTCGATGACCTTGGCAACGACGACCGAAGCTTCTTCACCAGCGTTCAGCACGATCTGGCGCAGCGGCTCTTCCATGGCGCGCAGCACGATCTTGATACCGGCGTTCTGGTCCGGGTTTTCACCGGTCAGGGCCGAGATCGCAGCGCGGGCGCGCAGCAGGGCCACACCGCCGCCGGGGACGATGCCTTCTTCCACTGCTGCGCGGGTAGCGTGCAGGGCGTCTTCGACGCGGGCCTTCTTTTCCTTCATTTCGACTTCGGTGGCAGCGCCAACCTTGATCACGGCAACACCGCCGGCCAGCTTGGCCACGCGCTCTTGCAGCTTCTCACGGTCGTAGTCCGAGGTCGCTTCTTCGATCTGGGCGCGGATCTGCTTCACGCGGCCTTCGATCGCACCAGCGTCGCCGGCACCGTCGATGATGATGGTGTTTTCCTTGCCGATCTCGATGCGCTTGGCTTGGCCCAGGTCGTTCAGGGTCGCCTTTTCCAGCGTCAGGCCGATTTCTTCGGCGATGACGGTGCCGCCGGTCAGGATGGCGATGTCTTCCAGCATGGCCTTGCGGCGGTCGCCGAAGCCCGGAGCCTTGACGGCGGCGGTCTTCAGGATGCCACGGATGTTGTTCACCACCAGGGTCGCCAGGGCTTCGCCTTCGACGTCTTCAGCGATGATCAGCAGCGGGCGGCCAGCCTTGGCCACTTGCTCCAGCACCGGCAGCAGGTCGCGGATGTTCGAAACCTTCTTGTCGAACAGCAGCACGAACGGGCTGTCCAGCTGGACAACCTGCTTTTCCGGGTTGTTGATGAAGTACGGCGACAGGTAGCCGCGGTCGAACTGCATGCCTTCCACGACTTCCAGCTCGTCGGCCAGCGACTTGCCGTCTTCGACGGTGATCACGCCTTCCTTGCCGACCTTGTCCATGGCTTCGGCAATGCGCTCACCGATCGAGGTGTCGCTGTTGGCCGAGATCGCGCCAACCTGGGCGATTTCCTTGCTGGTGGTGGTCGGCTTGCTGACCTTCTTCAGCTCTTCCACGGCGGCGGCGACAGCCTTGTCGATGCCGCGCTTCAGGTCCATCGGGTTCATGCCGGCGGCGACGAACTTCATGCCTTCGCGCACGATCGACTGGGCCAGAACGGTAGCGGTGGTGGTACCGTCACCGGCGTTGTCGCTGGTCTTGGAAGCCACTTCCTTGACCATCTGGGCGCCCATGTTCTGCAGCTTGTCCTTCAGCTCGATTTCCTTGGCCACGGACACGCCGTCCTTGGTCACGGTCGGGCCGCCGAAGCTGCGCTCCAGCACCACGTTGCGGCCCTTCGGACCCAGCGTAACCTTCACTGCGTTGGCGAGGATGTTCACGCCTTCGACCATCTTGGCACGGGCGGCGTCGCCAAATACTACGTCTTTTGCTGCCATGTTCTGATTCTCCTAATTCGGTACGGTGCTAGTCGTCAACAAGTAATTACTTGTTCACCACGGCCATGATGTCTTCTTCGCGCATGACCAGCAGTTCCTGGCCATCGACCTTCACGCCCTGGCCGGCATACTTGCCGAACAGCACACGGTCACCCACCTTGACGTCCAGGGCAATGTTGTTGCCCTTGTCATCCTTCTTGCCCGGGCCGATGGCCAGCACTTCGCCTTGATCCGGCTTCTCGGCGGCGTTGTCGGGAATCACGATACCGGACGCGGTCTTGGTTTCGTTGTCCAGACGCTTCACGATCACACGGTCGTGCAAAGGACGCAGATTCATACGGGACTCCTAGATACAAAAGTGAGTTTTGATTCACAAGCGAGCCGCGATCAGGTTCGACGGCCGCGGAATTTCGGGTACCGCAGGAGGCTGTTAGCACTCACCCCCAGCGAGTGCTAATTATAGGGACGGGGTATGGCCATTTCAAGACAGGGAGTTGATGCGGGTTTTCCCTTGGTCCCGGCGCGACGCTGGTGCCGGGCGCCTGCTGCCTTCCTGTGCACGTCGCGCAAGTCCTCGTCGACGATGCGCAAGTCCACCAGCGGCCCTGGCGCCGCGTCAGATCACCGAACCACCGTTCGGGCTGACGACCTGCCCCACCAGGTAATGCTCGTCGCTGGCCAGGTGCAGCACCGTGGCGGCGTATTCCCCGGGCGTGCCGAAGCGTCCGGACGGACAGCCTTGCCACAGGCGGTTGCGGCCGTTCTCGCCGATGTGCGTCAGGTAGGCATTGAAGTCAGGCGTTGCCACGCCGCCGGGCGCCATCACATTGACGAAGATGTTGGCCCCCGCGACTTCCATGGCCACCGAACGGCTGAACGCGATGACGGCGCCCTTGGTGGCGCTGTAGTGCGGGCTGTGCGCACTCTTCGCCGAAGTGCCGGCGACCGAGGCGATGTTGACGATGCGTCCGTAGCGCTGCGGCTGCATCAGCCTGAGTGCCTCGCGCGTGCAGAAGAACACGCCATGCACGTTGACGCCCCAGTAGCGCATCCATTCCGCGTCGGTGATCTCGCTGGTGAACTGCAGCGTGTCGCGCGGCACGGGCGTCTGCATGTATGCGTAGAACTTGTTGCGGCGTTCCGTATCCACCGGCCGGTTCGGCACCAGTGCCGCATTGTTGACGAGCACGTGCACTGTGCCGAAGCGCTCCGCGGCGGCCGCGAACATGCCGGCCACCTGCTCGCTGGACGATACGTCGCAGCGGATCGGCAGGCAGTCACCGCCCACGGCCCTGACTGCGTCGCCGGCATCCGCCAGGGCGGCTTCGCTGACGTCGCAGAGCACCACCCGGGCACCCTCGCGCGCCAAAGTAACGGCAATCGCCTTGCCGAGTCCGGGGCCGACGCCCGTCACGAGCGCGACCTTGTCTTTCATTCGCATTTCAAACATCCGCGTGATGACGGGAAAGTCCCGTCGGGTTTCGATGGGATCAGGCCTCGTGGCACGGCCCGGCAGTCTCGTGACGGCGCAGTGCGCCCGCGGATACGGCCAGCAGCAGCGCGGCGGCACCGATCAGCAGCAGCACGGCCAGCAGGTCGAACGCCAGGTACAGGTTGCCAGTGCGCGTCTTGATCGTGCCGACGAGGACCGGGCTGAGCAGTGCCGCAACGCCGCCCAGGCTGCTGATGAAGGCGATGCCCGCGGGCGCCTGGACGGCGTCCAGGTAAGCCGGAGGAATGGTCCAGAACACCGGCAGCGCGGCGAGGCAGGCCGCCGCGCCGATGGTCATGCACAGCACCGATGGGACCATCGCGCCACGGGTCAATCCCATTGCCACAAAGCCGGCAGCCGCCACGAACATCGCACCGGCAACGTGCCAGCGCCGCTCCAGGCGCCGATCCGAACTGCGTGCGAGGAAGAACATCGCGCCAAGACCCAGGACATAGGGCAAGCTAGAGATCCAGCCGATGCGAGTGACCTGCGTTTCGCCGAATTCCTGGATCAGCGTTGGCATCCAGTAGGCAATGGTGTTCGTGCAGGCATAGATGGACAGGAACGCCAGGCCGATCACGTAGACGCGCGGATCCTTCAGCAGCGCCTTCAGACCGCCGTGCCGCGCTTCCTGCGAAGCGGCGAGGTCCGTCTTCAGCCACGCCTTCTCCTGCGCGCTGAGCCAGCGCACCTGGCCGGGACCATCAGGCAGCCAGCGGTACGCGACCAGGCCAAGCAGCATGGCGGGGATTCCTTCCACCACGAACAGCACCTGCCAGTCCCGCAGCCCCAACCAACCGTCGAGATGGGTCATGATCGCGCCGGCCAGCGGACCGCTGATCATGCCGGACAGGGTGCCCGACATCAGGAAGAGCGACGTGATCCTGCCCCGGCGGCTCGCCGGAAACCAGTAGGTCAGGTAGAGGATGACCCCGGGAAAGAACCCGGCCTCCGCGACGCCCAGCAGGAACCGCGCGACGTAGAGTGCCTGCGGCGAGCCGACCTGGCTGGTGGCCACGGTCGCCAGCCCCCACAGCAGCATGATGCGGGTGATCGTCAGCCGCGCACCGATCTTCTGCATGTACAGGTTGCTCGGCACCTCGAACAGGATGTAGCCGGCAAAGAACGCTGCGGCACCCATGCCGTAAGCCGCATCGCCGAGACCGAGATCGCTCGCCATATGCAGCTTGGCAAACGAGATGTTGATGCGGTCGATGGTGTTCAGGACGTAGGCAAGGAACAGGAACGGGAGCAGCCGCCACATGATCTTGCGATACATCGCGCCCGTGGCGTCGGCGTCCCCGTTCAGGGTTGCAGACGACGACAATTTGGCCATGGATTCCACAGCAATCTCCATCTATGGCTGGTAATTCAGGCACTGGCTCGCGCCGCGAGCCGCGGCTGCTCAGCGCGCGCTGTCGGATGCCTGGCAGGCTTCTTCGAGCATCGGCAGGGCCAGCTCGCAGGATTCGATGCCTTGCAGGCTGACGATCTTCAGCACGGCCAGGATCTGCTCGCGCGTGGCGCCGAGCCTGAGCGCGGCCTCGATATGCCGCTGCGTGCCGTGCCCGTACAGGTGCGTGATGGCGGCATCGCCGGCAATGCAGAGGAACTCGATCCACAGCGGCGGCAGGATGTTGTCCTTCCAGAGGCCGAAACCCATTGCGAGGAATTTCTCGAGGTACTGCGGATCCCAGCGGTACAGCGTTTCCCACAGCGGGTTGAACATGCCGTTCGCGCGCACGGCGTCGCACACCGGGGTCGGCCCCGCCTGCACGGGCTCGTCGGGAATGCCCGCGCGCGCCAGTTCCTCGGCCAGCGCCGGTACGCCGACGGCGCAGGCGTGAATGCCGACGACGCTCGCCAGCTTGAAGACTTCGAGGATCTCCGCGCGCGTGGCGCCGAGCCTGACCGCTTCGCGCACATGGCGCGCGACGCCCGGCTTGTACAGGTGCGTGGCCGTGACATCGATATTCAGGCGGATCAGCGCGACCAGCTTCGGATCGAGCACGCCTTCGGCATCGGCTTCGCGGGCCAGCGCGACCCAACTCGCGATCCACCTGGGGTCCCACGCAGTGAGGGGGTCCAGTTCGCAGCCGAGCACGCCCGTGTCGCGCAGCGCCTTGTAGTGGGCAAAAAGATTCTGTTGCATGATTTCAGGTACGTTATGTGACTCAGATGACCGCGCCGCCGTTAGGACTGATCACCTGGCCGACAAGATAGTGGTCGCCGGCGAGATACGTGACCAGCGACGCGTATTCCTCCACGAACTCGCGCACTGGCCTGCCGGCCTTACACCGTGCCCGGCACCGTGAAGCCACGCTGGCCCGGTTTGCGGTTGGGCGCCATGCCGAGCTGGCGAATGGTCTCGTCGGCGCTGTCGTACCACTCGTCGATCTTGTAGACGCGGCGGGCATCCTTGCCGTTGGCGACGTCGCGGCCCAGTTCGCGCGCGAGGCGCACCATCTGCTCGACCTGCTGCACCGAGGTCATGCGCTCGCCCTTCCTGCCCCACAGGTTGTCCTCGATGCCGACGCGCACATGCAGGCCGAGGGCGATTGCCATGGCGTTCATCGGCAGCACGGCACGCATCGCGCTTTCGATGGTCAGCACGGCGCCGTCCGGCGTGCGGCGCGCGAACTCGATCATGTCGGCCGGGTGCAGGCCGGCGGCGCCGCCGCCGATGGCCACGTAGTTCAGGATCAGCGGGCCGCGGTACAGGCCCTTGCGGATCAGCCGCTCCACGGTTTCCAGTTGCGCCACGTGGCCGAGCATGAAATGCGGCTGGATGCCGGCTTTGGTCAGGCGCTCCAGATGCTCGATGAAGAACGAAGGCTTGGCATCCGACACCATCTCGCTGTAGGCCTTGAAGTACTCCGGCCGCTCGAGGATCGTGCCCTTGACGTCATCTTCCGTCAGCATCTCGCAGATGTTCATCTGGCTGGTGTTGATGGCGATCGTCACCTGGTCCGGCTTGGGGTCCAGGTCGGCCAGCATGTGGCGGGTGTCGTAGTCCAGCCATTGCGCCGCCTTCCCTTCGTCTTCCGGCGCGAACGAGATCGAGCCGCCAACTTGCAGCACCATGTCGGGCACGGCCTCCCGCAGGCGAGCCAGCATGTCGTTGAACATGGACATGCGCTTCGAGCCCTTGCCGTCCGATTCACGCACGTGCACGTGCAGTACCGTTGCACCGGCGTTGTAGCAGTCGACGGCCTTCTGGATCTGGTCGTCCATGCTGACCGGAATATCGTCCGAGTCAGAGGGAAGGAACTGCGGACCATAGGGCGCCACCTGGATCACCAGCTTTTCCTGGTTTTCGGGGAGCAGGCTGTCGTCGAGAAAATGCATCGTTGTCTCCGGAATGAGCAGGCCCACTGCCATGGGGCCGGTGACTGTATTCTGGACGTCGCCTCTCCCATTCGTTTATCCTGCTGTCACACTCTCAATCACGGTTGTCACACTCGGTGAAAACCCTGAACGTATGAAGCACGAGACCCAGTCGGTTCCCATCGGTACGCTTGCGCGCGTGGTCGAAGCGCTGGAGGCGCTCGGCACACCGGCATGGCCGATCCTGGCGCGCCATGGCGTGACGCCGGTTGCGCTGGCCGAGCCCATGGCGCCGGTGGCGCTGTCGGTGTGCGCCCGGATCCTTGCCGATGCGGCCGAAGCGGCCGCGTGTCCGCATCTCGGCATCCTCGTCGGCGCTCGCGCCAATATGGAAAACGCCGGGCCGTTGCGCCTGCTGCTGTTGTCGTCGCGCACGCTGCGTGATGCGGCGGACGGCATTCTGCGTTACGGCCGCATCTGGTACCGCGGCGTCGACACCTCGCTCACCACGGCCGATGGCTTTGCCTCGTTCTCGGTCGAGATCGCCGGTGCATATGCCGGGCGCGACGACCTGGTCAGCGCTTACCTGGCGGCCAATGTGCACATGTTCCGCATGCTGCTGGGCAAGTCGTGGGCACCTGCAGCCGTGCACCTGTCGCGCCCGCCGCCGCCGCGCCTGGGACCATACACGGCACACTTCGGCACGCATGTCCGCTTCGGCCAGCCCCGGGACGAGTTCCTCTTTCCCGCGGACACACTCGACGCGCACTGCGGCGTGGCGGACAAGGGACTGGAGTCTTCCGTGGTCCGTTATCTCGGCGAGCTGGAGTCCCATGTGCAGCCGGATTTCCTCGGGCAAGTCCGGCAGGCGATCCGCGACCTGATGCTGCTGGGCGAATGCACGGCGCCGCGGCTGGCCTCGCTGTTCGCCGTCCATCGCTTCACGCTGCACCGGCACCTGCAGGACTACGGCACCTCCTTCGCCATGCTGCTGGATGAAGAACGCGACGCGCTGGCGCAGCGGCTGCTGAGCAGCACGGACATGCCGCTCGGGGATATCGCCCGCGTGCTGGGGTTCAAGTCGCAGGCGGGATTCAGCAAGGCGTTCATGCGATGGCACGGTGCGGCGCCCGGCACGATGCGAAGCGGACAGCAGCGACGGCGCCCCAGACTGACGGTGCGTCGCGGCTGATACCCGGCATCGGGCGGCATATGGCAGATCCGGCTGGCATGAGCATTCGCTTATGCTTCCGAAACGAAATTTCATTAGTCTCGGGGCAGGCGCGGCGGGCAGAATTTTCCCACCTACACGCCCCAACATAGCCGCGTATCCGTGGAAGCGGCATGTGCCTACAGGAGACTTCATGACAGTTTCAAAAGCCTGCCGCGCCGCATGCAAGCTCGTGGCGCTGGCCGCCGCCGCGCTCGCGGCCGGCTCTGCCCTGGCCCGGGATCCCTGGCCCTCGCGGCCCATCCGCATGGTCGTGCCGAGCCCCGGCGGCAGCGGCCCCGACGTGCTGGCCCGCGTATTCGCGGAACAGATTTCGCAGTCGCTGAAGCAGCCCGTGGTCGTGGACAACAAGCCTGGCGCGAACGGCCAGGTGGCGCTCGACTCCGTCGTGCGCGCCCAGCCAGACGGCTATACCGTGCTGCTGGCGAGCGCCTCGGCCACCGTGATGAACCAGGCCATGCGGCCGGGGTTGCCCTACAACGTCGTGAACGACCTGGTCGCGGTCGCACAGATCGGCGCCGGCGGCGTTCTGCTGGTGGTGACGCCGGATTTCCCCGCGAAGAACGTGAAAGAGTTTGTCAGCGTCATCAAATCGAACCCCGGCAAGTACGTATACGGCACCTGGGGCATCGGGTCGGGCGGGCATCTGGCGATGGCGCAGCTCCACACCCTGGCTGGTGTCGAGCTGACGCACGTGCCCTACAAGGGCGTCTCGCCCATCCTGACCGACATGCAGGGCGGCGTGATCAAGGTTGCCTTTGCCGATATCACGACGCCCGTACCACTGGTCAAGAGCGGCAAGCTGCGCGCGCTGGGCGTCACCGGCAAGCGCCGTGCGCCGGCTTTCCCCGATGTGCCGACCATGGCCGAGCAGGGATACCCGATGACCAACGAAGGCTGGTATGGACTCTTCGTGCCGAAAGGCACGCCGAACGACATCGTCGTGACGCTGAACAAGGAGATCAACAAGGCCCTGCGCTCTCCTGCGCTGTCGGCCCGTTTCCAGCAGCTGAACATGATGCCGGACCCGCCGCTGACCACGCCGGATGAATTCGCACGGACGGTGCGCAACGACTACGTGACCTGGACCAATGTCGTGAAGGTCAACGACATCAAGCCCGACTAGACCGCCTCCGGATCGCGCCTCAGCCTGCCACGGCCAGTTCCGCGCAATGCCGGAACACGTCGATGGCGGGCGACGGCGCCTTGCTGGCCAGCGTGAACGTCGAGACCGGCAGCAGCACGCCGGGAATATCGAGCGGCAGGACGCGCGCCAGCTCGCGCTCCTCATAGGTGCGCGCAAGACGGCCGGTCACCACCGCCACCGCCTGCAGTTCTTCCAGCAAACCCAGCACCAGGCCGGCGGACACGGATTCGACATGGCTCGCCGGAACTGCCACCTTCATGCGCCGGAACGCCGCTTCCAGGCTCTGCCGCAGGCGCGCCGTGCGCGGTGGCAGCACCCACGGGAATGCGAGCAGATCGCTCCATTGCACGTTGCGGCGCGCGGCGTGCGGATGGCGGCGGCTGACGATGACGCGCATCACTTCGTCGTAGAGATGACGCTGATCGATATCGTCCGCGGACGCGCGGTCTGCCAGCGCGCCGAGCACGATATCCAGCCTGCCGGTGCGCAGCTGGCCTGTCAGCACGTCCATCGGCGCCTCGTAGACGGCGATGCTCAGCGTCGGCATGCGCGCCTTCGCCAGCGCGACGATGTGCGGGGCCAAGGATAGCGTCGTACCCGGCATCGCGCCCACCGCAATCGACGCGCTCGACCCCTGCCCCAGCGCCAGCAATTCGTCGCCGGCGCGATCGAGTTCATCGAGGATCGACTGCGCATAGCGCACGAAGCACAGCCCGTGCGGCGTGGGCTCGATGCCGCGCGGCTGGCGCACGAACAGCGGATACCCAAGCCCCTCCTCCACCTCCGCCAGCGCCTTCGACACCGCTGGCTGCGTGATATTCAGCGCATTGGCGACGCGCGCGACCTGCCGGAGTTCTTCCAGCGCGATGACCAGACGGAGATGGCGCAGCTTCAACCCTGTGCGCAGGAAGCCGATGGCATCCATGAACAAAACCCCTTCGCCCTGCAGCGTTTGCTTGTGTTTCCGTGGCGTGCCGCCACGGTCCTGCTGCCGATATTACCGTCTGGTTTGGTCAGACTCACCATTTTTCATTATTCATGCGCGTCGTCTCTTCGCAGAATGGCTGCACCAGCCACATCGTGGCGCGGACCACAACAGCAAGGAGACAACGATGCAAGCCATGCAGGACATCGCCGCCCCGCAAATCGCCGACACCCCGGCGGCATGGAACGCCGCCGAACTGGCCGCCCGGGAACGGGAATGGGTCATGCGGCTGACTGACGACGACATCGCGCAGCTCGAAGCCGCCCTCGCCCATACGAAGGCCCTTGGCCTCACAGTCCCTGCCATCAGCAAGGCCACGTTTGCGCTGGGCTCGCTGGCGGCAAAGCTGGAGGACGTGCGCCACCGCCTGGAGCGCGGCCTCGGCGTGGTGCTGCTGCGCGGCCTGCCAGTGGAGCGCTACAGCAAGATGGACGCCGGCGCTATCTACTGGGGCATCGGCATGCACCTGGGGCGCGCCGTGGCGCAGAACGCCTTTGGCGACGTGCTCGGGCACGTGTGGGATCTCGGCAAGAACCCGAAGGACGACATGACCGCACGCGGCTACCAGTCCCGCCACCGCCTGCCGTTTCATACCGACGGCGCCGACGTGGTCGGCCTGCTGTGCCTGCGCACGGCCAGGCAGGGCGGACTGAGCAGCATCGCGAGTTCGATGGCGATCCATAACGCCTTGCTGGCCGAACATCCTTCGCTGCTTGCCCGCCTGTACCGCGCCTTCGCCTTCGACCGCCGGCACGAAGAGGCGCCCGGCGAAGCGCCGTTCACGATGACACAGGTCTTTTCGCGGCACGGCGGCAGGCTGTTCAACCGGTACATCCGCAGCTTCATCAATACGGCGCAACGCTTTCCGGACGCGCCGCGCCTGACGGACGAGGATATCGCCGCGCTGGACCGGTTCGATGCGTACACCCAGGACGCGCGCTTTCGCATCGACATGGAACTCATGCCAGGCGACATGCAGTTCCTGAACAACTACGTGATCCTGCACTCGCGCACCAGCTACGAGGATCATCCCGAACTCGAACGCAAACGCCACCTGCTTCGCCTGTGGCTGTTCACGCCAGGGCTGGCCGATGTGCCGGAGAGCTTTCGCCTGCGCTACCTGCTTACCGAGACATGGGCGAAGCACCCGCGTCCGCCCATCTATGACGTCAACCAGATCATGGGCGTGACCACGCATTGACACCGCATCGCCATCGAATATGCATTTGCCTGAAGGAGTCACACGTTCATGAAATCCCTGCACGGAAAGACAGTCTGGATCACCGGCGGCTCGAGCGGCATCGGCCGTGCTTGCGCGCTATCCCTATGGCGGGCGGGTGCGACGATCGTCGTCTCGGCTCGCACGCAATCGCCGCTCGATACGCTCGTAGCCGATTGCGGCCGCGAGCGCATGATCGCACTGCCGCTCGACGTCGCCGACCGCGATGCGGTGCAAGCGGCTGGCAGGCAAATACAGGAGCGCGTCGGTGCGGTGGACATTCTCGTGAACGCGGCCGGCATCAATGTCGCCAACCGGAGCATGTCCAGGCTTGCCCCGGCTGACTGGGACCGGGTCATCGACATCAACCTCAACGGCGCCTTCTACTGCATGCACGCGGTGCTGCCGGGCATGCGCGACAAGGGCGAAGGCACCATCGTCAATATTTCATCGTGGGCCGGACGTTTCGCCTCGTCGCTGACCGGCGCCGCCTACGGCGCGAGCAAGCACGCGATGGCTGCAATGACGATGTCCGTCGCGATGGAAGAGTGTGCAAACGGCATCCGGGCGTGTGCCATCTACCCAGGCGAGACCGCCACGCCAATCCTCGTCAACCGCCCGACGCCACCGTCGGAGCAAGAGCTTGCGCGCATGCTGCAGCCAGAGGACATTGCCGACGCCGTTGACTTCGTGATTGCGCTGCCGGCGCGCGCCACCGTCAACGAACTGGTGATCGGCCCGACCTGGAACCGGGCCTTCCTTGGCCTGCAGCCGAAACGCGCCTGACGTCACTGGGGGACGGGCCTGCGGCCCGTTCCTCTCTGCTTGCGCCCCATGACACCGCAGTAATTCCGGGAGACTCCATTGATGAACAGGAGACACTGGCTGCAAGGCACCTTGTCGGCGATGCTCACCACATTGCTTCAGGCGCCGGCCCACGCGCGCGACGCTTCATGGCCCGCCCGGCCGATGCGCATGATCGTGCCGGGAGGCGCCGGCTCCGGCACCGACCTGATGGCCCGGCTGTTTGCCGAGCCGCTTTCCAGGTCCCTCGGGCAACCCGTGATCGTCGAAAACCGGCCCGGCGCGAACGGCCTGATCGGCAACGACATGACTGCGAAGGCGGCGCCGGACGGGTACACCATCCTGTTCAGCAATGCCTCGGCGGTCGCCGTCAACGCGGCACTTCGGGAAAAGCTGCCCTATGACACGCTCAACGATCTCGCCCCGGTGATCCAGGTCAGCGCGGGCGGCGTGCTACTGGTCGCGGCCGCTGGCGTCCCGGTCCGCGATTTCAACGGCTTCGTCGAATACGTTGAAAGGCATCCCGACATCGCCTATGGCACCTGGGGCGTCGGATCGACCGGGCATCTCGCCATGGAGACCATCGCGGCTGCAAAGCATCTCCGCATGCGGCACGTGCCCTACAAGACCATGGGGCAATTGCTCACCGACCTGCAGGGTGGCGTGGTCCGGCTGGCGTTCGTGGACGCCAGGTCGCCTGTTGCCCTGATCCAGGCCCGGAAACTGATCCCCATCGCGATGACCGGTACACGGCGCGCGCCACTGCTTTCGGAAATACGAACACTGAAGGAACAGGGCTTCGACTTCGACCTGGACGGCTGGTACGGATTCTTCGTCCCTGGCGGCACGCCCGGCGCGATCGTGGACAGGCTCAACCGCGAGATCGGCCGGATCATGGCGGACCCGTCCTCCCGATCCTCACTCTCCGAGCAAGGCGTGACGTGGGTAGGCCGAAACTCTCCCGCGGAATTTCAACGGACGATTCGCAATGACGTCCTGGCGTGGAAGAAAATCGTGGCCGCGGCGCATATCAGGGCGGAAGACTGAGCACGCTTGAACCGCTCGAACAGCGTCACCAGCCTCGGCAATCGCGACTCAGCGCCATGACCGTGGCGCTGCTACAGCGCTTTGCGGAGATCCCGTTCGTCTTATGCTGGCACCAGAAAGTGACGCGCCTGCTATATCCACCGGACAGCGGGACTTGCGAAGCACATCCCTGTCAGACATCGTCCCCCAACCCATTCGGCGCAACCCCGACATCCCCATTCCCGGCGGACCGATAAATTGGTCCCTGCGCTCGAACGCTGCTGGACACAGGTGCCGCAACCGCGCCCGTGGCTCAGCATGCCGGTCGCATCCGACAACAACCCTGATGAGGTTCCCAATGGATCAACAAAAGCCCGTCCGTCCGACCCATGTGGCCGGCGCGCTCGTCGCGGTCCTGGCCGGTCTGAGTTGTGCCGCCGCCTTTGCCCAGACTCCCGCCACCCAGACTCCCGCAACCCAGCCGGCGCCCGCCGGTGCGCAAGGCGTGCCGCCTGGCATGACGCAGATCGAACCACCGAAGGACCCGCTGGTGGAGCGCCGCGAGGCGCGCAAGAAGGCCGCCGATGAATACAAGGCCACCAAGAAGACTGCCAAGGGCGAGTACAAGCAGGACGTCAACGCCGCCAAGCAGGAACGCAAGGCCGAGAACCAGGCCGCGGATGCCGCCGCGCGTCAGGAACTCACCGCGCCGAAGCAATAGCGAAGCGCATCCGAAGCGCCGGCAGTGGATTGGCAAGCCACTGCCGGCGCTGCCGTCGCCGGCCGCCTCACGGCCGGCTTGCACCGGGCCGTTTCCGCACTAGACTCCAGTAGCACGCGCCGCCGGCATTCGCGCAGCGGCTGCGCTCGACATGCCCGCTCTCCGCTTGCCCTCCAAGCTGGCCGGCCTCTTCCTGCAAGGCCTGGTGGGTGCAGCGTGCTGCTTCGGCCCGCTTGCCGCCGCGCAGCAAAAGTCCGCACCGGCCTCCGCGCCGATTGCGGCGCCCGCCACAAAACCCGACGCCGCCGCCGTACGCGGACTCAGCCTGGCCAACAAACCCTGGAAAGGCGATTTCGATGCCATGGTCGAGCGCCACGCCATCCGCGTGCTGGTGCCCTATAGCCGCACGCTGTACTTCAGCGACAAGGGCCACGAATCCGGCCTGACGGCCGGACTGGTGCGGGACTTCGAGCGCTACCTGAACAAGACCTACGCCAGCCGGCTCGGCAAGCGCCCACTGACGGTCATCATCATCCCGACCACGCGCGACCGGCTGCTGCCCGACCTGGCCGCCGGCCTGGGCGACATTGCCGCCGGCAACCTGACCGAGACCGAATCCCGGCTCAGGCTGGTCGACTTCATCGCGCCGCGCGACCGCAAGGCGGTGCGCGAACTGGTCGTTACCGGACCCAAGGCACCCGCGCTGTCGAGCCTGGTGGACCTGTCCGGCAAGACCGTGCATGTGCGGCGCACCAGCAGCTACTACGAAAGCCTGACGGCCCTGAACGACAGCCTGCGCCAGACCGGCAAGGCCCCCGTGAAACTGGTGCTGCTGCCCGACGCGCTCGAAGACGAAGATGCCATGGAGATGGTCAATGCCGGGCTGCTGCAGATCATCGTGGTGGACGACTGGAAAGCCGCAATGTGGGCGCAGATCCTGCCCAACATCAAAGTGCGCCCTGACCTCGTGCTCCGCGCCGAGGGCTATATCGGCTGGGCCTTCCGCAAGAACAGCCCGCAGCTGCGTGCGGCGATCGATGATTTCTATGCCAACCACCTGAAGAAGCACGGGGTCGCGGAATACCGGCTCAAGCAGCTGATGAAAAGCATCAAGCAGATCCGCAACAACACCAATGACGCGGATTACAAGCGCTTCGAGCAGACCATTGCCTTCTTCGACAAGTACGGCAAGGACTACAGCTTCGACCCGCTGATGCTGGCCGCGCAGGGGTTCCAGGAATCGCAGCTGAACCAGAAGGCCCGCAGCCATGTGGGCGCCATCGGCGTCATGCAGGTCATGCCCGCCACCGGCAAGGAACTCAACGTGGGGGATATCAAGCAGACCGAGTCCAACATCCACGCGGGCACGAAGTACCTGGACAAGCTGATGACCCGGTATTTCCCCGATGCGCATTTCTCCGAAGCGAACCGTCCGCTCTTTGCCTTCGCCAGCTACAACGCCGGCCCCGGCAATATCGCGAAGATGCGCAAGGAGGCTGCGGCGCGCGGCCTGGACCCGGACAAGTGGTTCAACAATGTGGAGATCGTCGTGGCCGAGAAGATCGGCATCGAAACCACGACCTATGTGCGGAACATCTTCAAGTACTATGCCGCCTACCGGCTGATGCAGGACATGCAGGCCACGCGGGACCGCGCGCTGAAGGAAGTCAGCAGATAGGCCTTGCCGCGGATCGCGGACGGCGCCGTGCCCGGCCGCACCGCTGCAACGCGTTCAGTCGGCCAGCCCGCTGGCGTCGATATAGCCCAGCGCTTCCGTCACTGCCAGCCGCGCCTTGAGCACGTAGCAGACGCGGCGCTCGCGGATGGCCAGCGTGACCACGTTGGCCTGCAGCATTTCCTCGAACAGGTGGCCGGCGCGCTTGATGGGCAGCCCGGCCAGTTGCGCGAGGTCGGCCGCGGGCAGCCCTTCTTCGCCGGCCTGCAGCAGCGCCCGGCAGATCTTCACGCGCGCGGGTTCGGTCATCAGCGCCATGGTCAGCGCGCTTTCCTGGGTCTCCATCGACACACCTCGATCGTCCGGAGGGCGCCGCCGCCCTCGCTTTTTTTCACGTTCTACGCGGACCGGGCGGCAAAGGCAATAGGACCGCGCCCGGGCTGCGTGGATTACAACACGCAGCCGTCCGGCCCGCAGACGGGTGATGCGCCGCCGCCATCGTTGAGGCTGGCCTGCTGCGCGATCGCTGCCTGCCATGCGGCTGGCTTGCCGAGGTAGGGACCGAAGTCGAGCACGCGGAAGGCATCGCCGGTCTGGAGCGCAAAGGTCGGGAAACCCCGGCCGCCAAGCGCGCCCAGCATGCGCCGGCTCGCGTCGATATGGCGAGCAACCAGTGCGCCCGCCGCCGCGCCATAGGCTGCGTCGAATGCCTGCGGCGCCATGCCGACTTCCGCTGCCAGCGTGGCCAGCACCTCGGGCCGGGCGATCTGCCGCCCTTCCACATAGTGCGCGTGCTGGATGCGCTTGAGCATGGCGGGCGCCAGGCTCTGCGGCGCGCCGGCCGAGAGCGCCTCGGCAGCCAGGATAGCGGTAATGGGCGGCTCGGAATCGAACATGGCCTGCGGGTCGCACAGCAGGCCGTTGAAATAGGCGTCGCCGAACGGCTGGCCCGTGAGCGCGTGGATGCGCCGGTCATGCGGCATCACATAGTTGCGCAACGCCGGCGTCACTGGCTGGCGTTGCGCCCCGGCCATCATGCCGCCGGCATGCAGCGCCAGCGCCAGGCCGGGCACGGCCTGGGCGGCCTGCACCAGCGGCGCGGCGGCATAGCACCAGCCGCACAGGGGATCGTAGAGGTAATGGAGGGTGGCGGTCGTCGTCATGCGGCCATGATAGCGCCGGAGGCGGCGTGCGCCTCCGGCGCGGCGTGGCCGCTCAGGCCAGCACGAACGGCAACTGGCGCTGCCGCTTGCCCGTCAGCACGAACAGCGCGTTGGCGACCGCCGGGGCAATCGGCGGCACACCCGGTTCGCCCAGACCCGTGGGCGGATCCTGCGACGGCACGAAGAACACGTCGACCACGGGCGCGTCGGTGATGCGCGGCGGCGGGTAGTCGGGGAAGTTGCTGTTCTTCACCACGCCGTTCTCCATCTCGATGGCAAACCCGGGCCGCGTCATCGCCAGCCCGAACAGGCAGGCGCCCTGGATCTGCGCCTCGGCCGACAGCGGGTTGACCACGCGGTTGGCATGCACGCCGGCGGTCACGCGGTGCACGCGCGGCTGGCCCTTGACCAGCGAGACCTCGGCCACATGGGCCACCACCGAGTTGAACGACTCATGCACCGCCACGCCCCAGGCATGCCCCTTGGGCAGCTTGCGCTTGCCGTAGCCGGACTTCTCCACCGCCAGCCGCAGCGCGGCGCGATGGCGCGCGTGCTTGCTCTCGTCGAGCCGCGCCAGCCGGTAGGCCACCGGATCCTGCTTCGCCGCCGCGGCCATTTCGTCGACCAGCGTTTCCTTGACGTAGGCGGTGTGCGTATTGCCGACCGAGCGCCACCACAGCACCGGCACGTCGACCTGCGGGTGATGCACCGCGAGCTGCAACGGCAGGTTGTAGTCGTTCTCCAGCAGGCCTTCGGTCATGGTCGCGTCCACGCCGTTCTTCACCATGAACGGCTCGAACGGCGTGCCCTTCAGGATCGACTGGCCGACGATGGTGTGCTGCCAGCCCACCACCTTGCCCTGCGCATCCAGGCCGATGCGCGCGCGGTGCACATGGAGCGGGCGGTAGTAGCCGCCGCGGATATCGTCCTCGCGGCTCCAGATCACCTTGACCGGTTCGGTGTGGCCGTTGGCCACCCAGGCACGCACCACATTGGCGGCTTCCACCAGGTAGTCCGACGTGGGCACGGCGCGGCGGCCAAAGCCGCCGCCCGCCATCATGGTGTTGAGCGCGACCTTGTCCGGACCCAGTTCGAACACGCGCGCCACGGCAGCCTGGTCGACGGTCTGGAACTGCGACCCGACCCACACCTTGACGGACCGCACCTTGCTGCCGACGACCTCGGGCTGCAGCGTGCAGTTCAGCGGCTCCATCGGCGCATGGGCGAGATACGGGAACCGGTATTCGGCATCGATCTTGCGCGGCGCGCCATTCACGGCGGCGGCGATATCGCCCTCCCCCGCGCGCGCCACGGTGCCAGGCTGCGTGGCGAGCTTCGCGTACTCGTCGAACAGCGCCTGCGACGACACCTTGGAGCCGGTGTCCTCCCACTCGATCTGCAGCGCATCGCGCGCCTGCTTGGCGGGCCAGTAACCATCCGCCACCACGGCCACGCCGGTGCCGCCGCGATCGACGGGCACCAGCATCACGTCGGCCACGCCCTTGATCGCGCGGGCCTTGTCGGCATTGAACGACTTGACCTTGCCGCCAAAGCGCGGCGGCCGCGCCACCACGGCCACCATCATGTCCTTCACCTTGGTATCGATGCCGAACGCGGGCTGGCCTTCCAGCTTGCCGCGCGCATCGAGCCGCGGCGTGGGCTTGCCCACCAGCCGGAACTGCGACGGATCCTTCAGGCGCACCTGCTGCGGCACCGGCAGCTTCATGGCCGCCGGCGCCAGTTCGCCAAACGTGGCACGCCGGCTGCCCGAGCTCACCACGCCCTGATCGACCTTGCAGCTGGCGGGATCGACCTGCCATTGCTGCGCCGCCGCGGCGACCAGCATGGCGCGGGCGCGCGCACCGAGTTCGCGGTACTGCTGGAATGAATGATTGACGGCGGTGGAGCCGCCGGTCATCTGCATGCCGAAGCCGGGGTCCTTGTACGGATCGCCGGCGGGCGCCAGCGCGGCGCGCACGTTGCGCCAGTCCACGTCCAGTTCCTCGGCCAGCGCCATGGGCAGCGCGGTATGCACGCCCTGGCCGAATTCCAGCCGGTTCACCGCGATCGTCACCGTGTTGTCCGGCGCGATCACCAGGAACGCCTGCGGCGCCGAAGGCGGGGCCTTCGGTGCGCCTTCTTCCTGCGCCTGCGCCACGGGCACCATGCCCAGCGCCAGGCCGCCGCCGGCGAGGCCGGTCAGCTTGAGGAAACTGCGGCGGTCCAGCGTCGCCACGCCGGCATCGCCGATGCTGTCGAGTTTGCCACCCTGCGCCTTTGCACCGGCCAGGGCTTCGAGTCCACGAATACGCATGTCAGTCGCTCCGCTCAGGCCAGCGCGCGGGCCGCGTCCTTGATCGCGGCCCGGATGCGCTGGTAAGTGCCGCAGCGGCACAGGTTGCCGGCCATGGCCTGGTCGATGTCGGCATCGGTGGGCCGGGGCTTGGTGCGCAGCAGCCCCACCGCGCTCATCACCTGCCCGTTCTGGCAATAGCCGCACTGGGCCACGTCATGCTTGATCCACGCGTCGAGCACCGCGCGTCCGACCTTGTCGGCGTTCACGCCCTCGATGGTGGTGATGCGCGCACCGGCCGCCGCCGAAATCGGCGTCACGCAGCTGCGCGTGGCCGTGCCATTGATATGGACCGTGCAGGCGCCGCATGCGGCCATGCCGCAGCCGAACTTGGTCCCGGTCAGGTCGAGGTTGTCACGCAAGGCCCACAGCAGCGGCGTGGACGGATCCACGTCGACTTCCTGCACCTTGCCGTTGATATTGAGGGTGGTCATGCGGGGACACTCCTTGGGTACGTTGCCCGTCATTCCTGTTCACACGCCGCGGCTACGGCCATTGACCGGCCGCCGCGGACAAATGAGCATAGTGCAATTCCAATCACCTTGCCGGCAGGGTGTGCAGCGCCGGCGTGATGCGCGAACCTTGTGCACGAACTTTGTGCAAGCCGGCGCGGTCAGTCTGAAGATCAGCGCTCATCCACGGCCACCGCAGCAACAGTGACACCGACTATTCCAGAATCCCGCGAACGCGCCATCGCGACACTCGACAGCATCCAGGCCCTGCGCGGGCTGGCGGCCGCGTATGTCGTGCTGTACCACTCCGGCCTGACACTGGGCACGGCGCAGACGCCCGTGCTCGCGTGGATTACCGCCAACGTGATCAAGCGCGGCCATGTCGGCGTGGATGTGTTTTTTGTCATCAGCGGCTTCATCATCGCGTGGGTTGCGGTGCTGGCAAGGCCGCGGCCCGAAACGCCGCTGAGCTTCGTGATCCGGCGCTGCTGCCGGCTGGCACCGCCGTACTGGACCATGTCGGCGATCCACGCGTTGCTGCTGAACCCGGTGACGCCAGCGGTGTTCGCGGCGTCGCTCGCCTTCGTGCCGACCAGCACGGACCACGCGCCGTACTACGGTTATCCCGCGTTATACGTGGGCTGGTCGCTCAACTACGAGATAGCGTTCTACGGCGCCTTTGCGCTCGGGCTGTGGCTCGCCGGCCGGCGCGCGCTATGGGTGGTGCTGGCCCTGTTCGCCGTGTTCACGCTGCTGCTGCCGTGGTGGCGCTTTGGCGCGCCGGTCGTGGACCCCGCGCAGGGCTATCCGTTCGCTTCGCCGTGGATGGCGATGGCGAGCAATCCGCTGGTGCTGGAGTTCCTGCTCGGCTGCCTGCTGGCGTGGGCCTATGCGCGCTGGCGCCACGTGCTGACGCGCGGCGCGGCGTGGGCGATGCTGACCCTCGGCACCGGCTGGTTCCTGGCATCGCTGCCGCTGGTCGGTCCCGATTTCAGCCTGGCGGGGCGCGGCCTGCCCGCCGCCGCGTTGCTGGCGGGCGCGGTCGCGGCCGAGCACACCGGCCTGTTGCGCGTGCCGCGCACGCTGGTATGGCTGGGCGAGTTGTCGTACGCCCTCTACCTGGTCCACCCGACCGTGATCGAAGGCGTCAAGCGGCTGATGCCCGAACTGGCGCCGGACCAGTATGTCCTGCAACTGACGCGATTCGCCATCGATGCCGCGCTGGCCCTGTTGCTGGCCATGCTGCTGCACCGCTGGGTCGAACTGCCCGGCATCGCGGCCGGCCGGCGCCTGGCGCGACGGCCAGGCTGACGGCTCAGTTGCGCAGGCTGGCCAGGTACAGGTAGAGCGCGGTCAGGTCGGTGTCATTCATGCGGCCGAAGGAATCGAACGGCATCACGCTGCTGATGGCCGATCCGTCGGGCCGCTTGCCGCTGCGCATCATGGCGATGAAAGGGGCGGCGCGGTCGTAGCGCGCCATGGCGCCGCCGGGAACGGGCCGCAGGTCCGCCGCGGGCGGCCAGTCGGGCGGCGCCCCCGGGATCTTGCCGCCGCGCAGGTCCGCGCGGTGGCATCCCTGGCAGGCATTGGCCACGTAGCCGCCGTACTGCGCCGTCACCGATGGCGCGATGGCCGGCGACGGCGGCAGCTTGTGATCGATCTTGGAAGCCGCGTCACGGATCAGGCCCGCGCCATACATGGCACGCACGAACCACGGCATGCGAATGTCGGCGGGCGCGCCCAGGCCTGGGGGCAGGCTGCGCAGGTACGCCACCAGCGCGGCCAGGTCATCGTCGCTGAGCCGGTTGTAGTCTTCGCTCGGCATGACCAGCAGCGGCCGGCCCGATGGCCCGATGCCGTGGCGGATGCTGCGGACCCAGTCGATCGGCTGGTAGTGGGCGATCTCGGCATTGCCGCGCGTCAGGTCGGGGGCGCGCACCTGCAGGCCGGCCGGGTCATCGAACACCTGGCGCCCGCCCGCGGCCGCGCCGTGGCATGCCATGCAGCCGCGCGATTCGAACAGGTACTTGCCCAGCGCAATGCTGGCGGCGTCGTCGCGATAGGCAACCGGCGCGACCTTGACATCGATCGTGCGCCCGGCCTTCTGGTCGCCGATCAGCATGGCGCCATAGACCACCGTGGCAGCGGTCACGACCGCACCGGCCAGCGACCAGGCCGCCACACGCAGATAACGCGCCATGCTGCTTCCTCCGTGCGGAGATCGCGCCGCCCATGCGACGCCGGCGTTTCAGATTGCCGGGGGCGGCATCGCCGTGTCTGTGGGGAAAGACACACTGGCCCGGGGGCCGCGCGCGCCCCGCAGCGCCATACCAAAAAAATGCCGCCAGCACCAGTGGCAACAGGCACGGGACCTGCCTGCTGTCTCCGGCCTGCCGGCGTACCCGAACCGATAAAGTGGCGCTACGCTGGGGCACGGTCCGCCCTGGCGACGTTGAACCCAAGTTCCTGCCTGCCTGAACCGTCCATGACGTCCGACACGGTCGATACGGCCGCTCCTTCCATTGGCGCCCCGCTGCGCCGCTGGCTGCCCATGCTGATCTGCTGCATGGGCTATTTCGCCCTTGCCGCGCTGGGCATCTGGCTGGCGCGCCTGCCTGGCAGCGTGGCCACGCTGTGGCTGCCCAATGCCTTCTGCCTGGGCCTGCTGCGGCTGCGCCCGCGCGCCGAGGCGCCGTGGCTCCTTGCGAGCATGGCCGGCGCCAACCTGGCCGCCAACTTCCTGTTCCTGGACGGTGCCGACACCGCCGTGCTGCTGGCCGGCGCGAACCTGTTCGAAGTCGCCTGGTCCGCACGGCTGCTGCGTTTTGTCTCCGCGCATGCCGGCGCGCAGCGCCTGGGCCCGCTCGGCAATTTCGCGCTCACGCTTGGCGTGGCCTGCGTGCTGGGCCCGGCGCTGGGCGCCACGGCCGGCGCTGCAGCGCTGAGCTGGGCGGCCGGCACGCGCTTGGCCAGCATCTGGTGGACCTGGTGGCAGGCGGGCGCGCTGGGCATGGTGGTGGTGCTGCCGCTGGCGCTGACCTTCAACGCGGCGCGGGAGCGCGCGACGTTCGCGCGCCAGATGCTGCTGCCGCTGGCTGGCCTGCTCGCGCTGTGCCTGACCATTGGCGCCCTCGCGCTGTGGCAGGGCCATGATCCGTTCGTCGCCATGTCGCTGCCGCTGGTGCTCGCGGCCATGTTCGCCAACCCGTTCGGCACAGCGCTGCTGACGCTGCTGGCCACCCTGGCCATGGAACTGGCCGCGGTGGCGGCGCAGGTGCAGCAGTCGGTGCCCCTGTCGGCGGCGCTGATCATGGTGTTCCCGGTCTGCATCGCCTACCTGGCCGAGCAGAACCGCCACGGCCGCGCCAGCCTGCACAGCAGCGACCAGCGCTTCCGCCTGGCCATGGAACACTCGGCCATCGGCATGGCGCTGACCGGGCTGGACGGCCGCTGGCAGACCGTCAACCGCGCGCTGACGGACCTGCTCGGCTACAGCCCCGCGGCGCTGCACCAGCAACGCTTCCAGGACATCACGCATCCCGACGACCTCGATGCCGACCTGCGCCAGGTGCAACGGCTGCTGGCCGGAGAGATCGAGTCGTACCGCATGGAAAAACGCTTCCTGCACCAGGACGGCGTTTATCGCTGGGCCCTGCTGGCGGTATCGCTGGTGCGCGACCAGCAAAGCGGCAGCCCGCTGCATTTCATCGCGCAGATCGAAGATATCCACACGCGCAAGCTTGCGCAGGCGCAGTTCGAACAGCTCTCGCGCCGCACCCAGCTCGCGGTGGAAGCCGGCGGCGTGGGCATCTGGGAATGGGATTTCACCAGTTCCGGCATCACCTGGGATGCGCGCATGCACGCGCTGCACGGCACCGAGCCCGCGCGCGGCGCGCCGGTGATCGCGCAATGGATTGCCATGCTCCACCCCGAGGACGTGGCGCGCGTGAACGGCGAGATGCGCAAGGCCATCCGCGGCGAAAAGCCGTTCGACACCGAATACCGCGTGGTGCGGCCCGATGGCGACGTGCGCCACGTGCGCGCCATGGCCAATGTCACGCGCCGCGACGACGGCACCGCGCTGGCGCTGGTGGGCACCAACTGGGACATCACCGAGCAGCGCCGCCTGACCGAGGCGCTGTTCGAGGAGAAGGAGCGCCTGCACATCACGCTGCAGTCGATCGGCGACGCGGTGATCTGCACCGATGCCGCGGTCCGCGTGACCTTCATGAACCCGATCGCCGAACAGCTCACGGGCTGGACCATGGCCAGCGCCAGCGGCCTGCCGCTGGAGCGCGTGTTCCGCATCGTCGATGAAATCACCGGGCTGCCCATTCCCAGCCCGGTCGAAGCCTGCCTGCAGACGCTTACGCCCGCCTACCTGCAGGAAGGCGCGGTGCTGCAGAGCCTGACCGGCGAGCGCCACGACGTGCAGGACTCCGCCGCCCCGGTGCTCACCGCCTCGGGCAAGGTGCTCGGCGCGGTCCTGGTGTTCCAGGACATCACCACGGCGCGCGCGATGCAGCGCGAGCTGGCGCATTCGGCCATGCACGACGCGCTCACCGGACTGCCCAACCGCACCTGGTTCGAAAAGCGGCTGCGCGAGGCCTGCGACGCCGCGCGCACGCTGGGCCATCATGGCGCGCTGTGCTTTATCGACCTGGACCGCTTCAAGATCGTCAATGACACGGCCGGCCACGGCGCCGGCGACATCCTGCTGCGCGAACTGGGCTACCTGATCCGCAACCATGTGCGCGCCGACGACCTGCTGGCGCGGCTTGGCGGCGACGAGTTCGGGCTGCTGCTCAAGGACTGCACGGTCGACCAGGCCGAGGCCATCGCTCAGGGCGTGATCGACGCCATCCGCAGCCGGCGCTTCCCGTGGGACGGCCGCGTGTACGACGTGGGCGCCAGCATCGGCATTGCCGCCATCGACCAGGACGTGCCGCCGGTGGGCGAGCTGATGAGCCGCGCCGACGTGGCCTGCTACGCCGCCAAGGCGGCCGGGCGCAGCCGCCTGTCGGTCTATCGCCGCGACGAAAGCGATGCGCGGCGCCACCATCGCGAACTGGAGGTGGCCGCGGGCATCCACTCGGCGCTGGAGGGCAACCGCTTCCGGCTGTTCGCGCAGGAAATCCGCGCGCTGCAGCAACAGCCCGGCGACGGCCGCGCCGAACGCCATATCGAGATCCTGGTCCGCATGGTCGACGAGGATGGCGAGATGATCATGCCCGGCGCCTTTATCCCGGCCGCCGAGCGCTATGACCTGATGGGACACGTCGACCGCTGGGTCATCCGCAACGTGCTGCGTGAATACGGCGCGCGGCTGTGCGCGGTGCCGGGCCTGTCGGTGTCGGTCAACCTGTCGGCCAATTCGCTGGACGAGCCTTTCCTGCTGCCGTTCCTGCATACCGAGCTGGAGCAGTCGGCCCTGCCTGCCAGCCGGATCCGGATGGAGATCACGGAAACCGCGCTGATCAACAACATGGCCGCCGCCAACCGTGTGGTGACGGAAATGCGGCGCGCGGGCTGCACGGTAGCGCTCGATGATTTCGGGTCGGGGCTGTCGTCGTTCTCGTACCTCAAGCAGTTCCCGGTGGATTACCTCAAGATCGACGGCAGCTTTATCCGCAACCTGGCCGACAATATGGTCGACCGCGAGATCGTCAGCTCGATCAACGATATCGGCCACCGGCTCGGCGTGCGGACCGTGGCCGAATGGGTGGAAGACGAGCGCACGCTGAACGTGCTGCGCGCGATCGGCGTGGACTACGCGCAGGGCTATGCCATCGGGCGGCCGGTGCCGCTCGATGCCTATCTGGCTGACTGCGAGAACGTTATCGCGCGGAAAGTGACCCAAGGCCCATAACACGGGCTTTCAGCGCGTCGAAAGCCAACGCAGTCATTCGGGAATCCGAACGACTGCCGCCACCAGTATCCGGATAGCCGAACACCGGCGCCGGCATCACATTTTTTCTCCTTTGTTTTCAGTGGCTTGGCGTGCCTTCGAGGGCATGCGGCCCTGGCACGCCTCGTGCGATGTATGGCGCCACCGACAGGGCCAACAGGCAGCCAGGCCGTCCCAGCGACGCGCCGACAAATGCCAACACCAAGGAGGAGACATATGACGGAACCCGACCATCAACCAGTCCGCGCCGCCCTGGCGCGATTGCGGCGCCTGTTGCCCCGCTGACGTCCCCGGCCTGCGCCGGCGCGACGCACCGCCCTTGCCGGCGGCACAGCGTTCCGGCCTCGCCGATCCCGCAATACAGCCGTCCGGCTCCTTCCCCGTCCGCGGGCGAGGCACCGGGCGCACGGCCTGACCCACGATGAAACTGAACCGACTGCCCACCCTGATCTTCATTGCGATGCTGCTTGGCGTGCTGGTCGGCACCGCCGCGCACAATCTGTCGCCGGACGCCGCCACCGCCAAATCGATTGCGGACCACCTGTCCATCCTCACCGACGTGTTCCTGCGGATGATCAAGATGATCATCGGCCCGCTGGTGTTCGCCACGCTCGTGGCCGGCATCGCCAGCATGGGCGACGGCCGCGCCGTCGGCCGCATCGGCATGAAGGCGATGGCGTGGTTTATCGGCGCGTCCATCACCTCGCTCCTGCTCGGCCTGCTGATGGCCAACCTGCTGACCCCGGGCCACGGCATGAACCTGCCGCTGCCGGCCGCCGATGCCGCCTCGACGCTCAAGACCGGCTCGCTGAACCTGCGTGACTTCGTCGCGCACATGTTCCCGAAGAGCTTCGTCGAAGCCATGGCCACCAACGAGATCCTGCAGATCGTGGTGTTCTCGCTGTTCTTCGGCTTTGCGCTGGGCACGGTCAAGGACGGAGTGGGCAAGCCGGTGCTGCAAGGCATCGAGGGCCTGGGCCATGTCATGCTGAAGGTGACCAACTACGTCATGGCGTTCGCGCCGGTGGGCGTGTTCGGTGCCATCTCGGCCGTCATCACCGCGCAGGGCCTGGGCGTGCTGGCGGTCTACGCCAAGCTGCTGGGCAGCATGTACCTGGCGCTGGCGCTGCTGTGGGTGGCGCTGATCGGCGGTGGCTACTTCTTCCTGGGCCGCGACGTGTTCCGCCTGCTCAAGGGCATGCGTACGCCGCTGATGATCGGCTTCGCCACGGCCAGCAGCGAATCGGCCTACCCGAAGGTGATCGACCAGCTGACCCATTTCGGCGTCAAGGAGCGCATCACCAACTTCGTGCTGCCGCTGGGCTACTCGTTCAACCTGGACGGCTCGATCATGTACACCTCGTTCGCCGCGCTGTTCGTGGCGCAGGTGTATGGCATCCAGCTGTCGCTGACCCAGCAGATCACCATGCTGCTGGTGCTGCTGGTCACCAGCAAGGGCATCGCCGGCGTGCCGCGCGCCTCGCTGGTGGTGGTTGCTGCCGTGCTGCCGATGTTCGGGTTGCCGGAAGCGGGCATTTTGCTGGTGCTCGGCATCGACCACGTACTGGACATGGGTCGCACTGTGACCAATGTGCTTGGCAATGCCATTGCCACGGCTGTCGTCGCCAAAAGCGAAGGCGCCATCGGCGCGCCCGTGCCGTCCGACGAGGATGAACCCGTCGCGGACAGCGCCCCTGCCCTGGCACCCGGCCAGGTGATGGCGGGCAAGTAAGCCGCCCTGTTCCCACAGGGCACGCGCCGGAGCCCGGCTGCCGATCAGGCAGCCGGGCTTTTTTCTGCGCTCTACTGCGACTCGATCTTTGCCATCGCAGCCAGCCGCTTCCACCTGGCGATTTCTTCCTTCTGATAGTTGTGCAGTTCCGCAGGCGTGGAAACAATCAGCGATGTGGACTGGCGCTGGTAGTAGTCCTTGACCTCGGCGGACGCCGCAGCCTGGGTAAACAGCTCGCCAAGCCGTTGTGCGACCGGCTCGGGCGTCCTGGCGGACACGGCCGCCGCCACCCAGTTGTAGGCCAGGAAGTCCGGCACGCCCGCGTCCCTTGCGCTCGGCACGTTGGGCAACAACGGCGAGCGCTGGGGGGCCGTGTAGGCCAGTGCGCGCAGTTTGCCCGACTTCACCAGCTCGATGGCGCCGCTGGCGTCCACCACCGCGAAATCGACATTGGCGGCCAGCACGCCGTTGATGGCATCGCCCGCGCCCTTGTAGGGCACGCCGGTTGTCTTCATGCGGCTCAGCTCGTTCAGCCACTCGCTATACAAGGTGTACGAGACCGAGCCGGTGCCGTAATTGAGCGCCCCGGGGCGCTTGCGCGCGTCCTCCACCAGCTCCGCGAGGGTCCGGTACGGCGAGTTCGCCGGCACGACGATCAGGCAGGGCCCGCGGGACAGCAGCGTGATCGGCCTGAAGTCGGTCAGCGGGTCGTAGGGCAGCTTGCGGAACGTGGCGGCATTGGTGGAGAGCGTGGAATTGCTGCCGATGAATACCGTGTAGCCATCGGCCGGCGCGCCAAGCAGCGTCTGCACGCCGATGAAGCCGTTGCCGCCGGGCTTGTTCTCGACCACCACGCCCTGCCCTGTCAGGTCGCCGATCTTCTTGGCAAAGACGCGCGCGGTCATGTCCGTGCCACTGCCGGACGGAAACGGCACGATGAAACGGATCGGCCGGTTGGGAAAGGCCTGCGCCCAAGCGGGCGGCAGGCCGGCCAGGCCGGCCGCGCACGCCACGCCTGCCATCAAGCTGAAACGTCGCCGCGAAGCACTGAAAGTGGTGGTCATGTTGTCTCCTGTCATGCGTCCGGCGGCATCTCGCGCCGGTATCGGTACTTCAGTGAATGCCGGGGCCAGCGCACGCTAGCGCTTGAGCCCCAGCAGATCGCGGGCGATCACCCAGCGGTGCACTTCGGACGGGCCTTCGTAGATGCGCATCAGCCGGGTTTCGTTGGCCATCTGCTGCAGTGGCATTTCCTTCGTCATGCCCATGGCGCCGAATGCCTGCATCGCGTGGTCAATGACGTCCCATGCCATTTCCGTGGCGAACACCTTGATCATCGAGACCTGGGTGCGGGCCTCGTCGCCGTTGTCGATGCGGGCCGCGGCCTCATAGGTCATCAGGCGGCACGCGTGGATGCGCGTGGCGGCGTCGGCGACCCACCACTGGATGGCTTGCCGGTCCGCCAGCGCTGCGCCAAAGGTACGGCGTTGCGGCGCGTACTCGCACAGCATGTCGAGCGCGCGCTGCGCCCGGCCGATGCACCAGGCCGCCATCTGCACGCGGCGGCTGGACAGCCGCGCCTGCATCGGCGCGAAGCCCTGCCCTTCCACGCCCAACAGTTGGGAATGGGGAATGCGGCAGTCTTCCAGCACCAACTCATAGGTGCTGGCGCCGCCAATCATCGCGATGCGCCGCTCGACCTTGAAGCCGGGCGTGCCGCGATCAACGAGAAAGGCGGAGATCCCGCCGCGCGCGCCGCGCGTCTTGTCGGTGACGGCCATCACGATGGTCCAGTCGGCGCGCGCGGCGCGGCTGATCCAGATCTTGCGTCCGTTGAGCACCCAGTCATCCCCGTCGCGCTCGGCGCGCGTGGTCATCATGGCGGGATCGCCGCCGGCGCCAGGCTCGGAAATGGCAATCGCGGAAATCGTCTCGCCCCGTGCGTACGGCTCCAGATAGCGCGCGCGTTGCGCCGCATCGGCGGTCTTCAACAGCATGCGCAGGTTTGGCGAATCGGGCGGCAGGTCGTATGGCGTGACGGTCTTGCCCAGCTCTTCGTTGACGCCGACCATTGCCACCACGGGCAAGTCGGCGCCGCCCATCTCGGCGGGGGCGTCCAGCCCCCACAGGCCCAGTTCGCGCGACATCCCGTCGAGCCGGTCCTGCTCCTGCGGGGTCAGCATGAATTGCCCGCCCTCGGCCTCGCGCGCCAGCGCGGCCGGCTCGAGCGGAATCAGCTGTTCGCGGACGAAGCGCGCCACCAGGTCCTTGAGCATCCGGTGTTCTTCATCGAGTTCGAAGTGCATGCGTGGTCTCCTGAATAAAAATCTCGTGGCGTCAGGCCGGGGCCGGGGTACCGGCGATCGCGTCGATATCGCAAGGCGCCAGGCCGGCCTCGCGCAGCACTTCCGCGGTGTGCTCGCCCAGCAACGGCGCGTGGCGGCGCAGGGCCAGCGGCGTGGCCGAAAACCGGGCCGTCGGACGCATTTCGCGCAAGGGCCCTTCAGTGGGATGCACGGTGGGCTGGAACAACCCGACCGCTTCCAGATGTGGATGCGATGGCAGTTCGTCGGGCGTATAGATCGGCGTGGCGGGGATATCGAGCGCGTCGAACAGCGCCATCCACTGCGCCGTGGTGCGATCCGGCGTGATCTCGCCGAAATGCTGGTACAGCGCGCGGATGTGGGTATTGCGCTCGGCACGGCTGGCAATGTTGTACTTCGCGGCCAGGTCTTCGCGGTCCACGGCGCGGAAGAACGCCTTCCAATGTCGATCCGTATAAGGCAGTGCACAGATCCAGCCATCGGCGGTCCGCGCCGGCCGTCTGCCGCCCCCCAGCAGCCGTGCATAGCCGGCCCCTCCCGTGGCGGGATCGAAGGTCAGCCCGGCAAGATGCTCGGCCATCACGAAGCTCGCCATGGTCTCCAGCATCGGCACTTCAACGGCCTGCCCCTCGCCATGGCGCTCACGGTGCAGCAGCGCGGCCAGTACCGCGTTGGCCAGCGCCAGGCCTGTGGTCTTGTCGGCGATAAGGCTCGGCACGTACTCCGGCCGGCTGCCGGCGGGGGCGCCCAGCGATACGAGACCGCACGCGGCCTGGATGATGTCGTCGAAGGCAGGCTTGTCGCGGTGCGGGCCGTCCTGGCCGAACCCGGTCGCCACACAGTAGACGATGCGCGGATTCATGGCGGCCACGGCGTCATAGCCGAAGCCCAGGCGCTCGATGGCGGCCACGCGCATGTTGTGGATGAAGACGTCAGCGCCGGCGATCAATTGCCGCAGGGCCGCCGCCCCCGCTTCGGTCTTCAGGTCCAGCACCACCGAACGCTTGTTGCGGTTCAGCGCCAGATAGATCGAGCTCATGCCGGGATGGCGCGAGACGCCGTTTGCACGCATCAGGTCCCCTTCGGGCCCTTCTATTTTGATGACGTCGGCGCCCAGGTCGGCCAGCGATTGCGTGGCGAGCGGTCCGAGTACGACCGATGTCAGGTCCAGCACGCGGATGCCGTCGAGCGGGCCGTCGCAAGCGGATTGCCTTGATTGCATCGTCTCTCTCCTCAGCTACGCTGAAACACGGGCGTGCGGCGTTCCGTCATGGCGGCAACCCCTTCTCGAAAATCGGCGGTGGCAAACTGCACACGCTGAACGGACAACTCGCGCTGGTTGGCCTCGACAATGCGGTCCGCCAGGCCCAGCCGCAGCGTTTCGCGCGTGCTTTCCACGGCCAGCGGCGCAGAAGCTGCAATCTCATGCGCCAGTGCCACGGCATGAGCGCGCACGGCTTCCTTCGGGACCAGTTCGTCGGCCAGGCCGATCCGTACGGCTTCCTCGCCGTCGATGCGCCGGCCCGTGTAGAACAAGCGTGCTGCCTGTTGCTCGCCCACCAGCCGCGGCAGCGTCACGCTCATGCCAAAGCCGGGATGAAAACCGAGCCGGTTGAAGTTGGCGCTGAAACGCGCTTCGGGGCAGGTCACACGGAAATCGGCAACCAGCGCCAGGCCCAGTCCCGCGCCGATTGCCGGCCCCTCCACCGCCGCGACGATCGGCTTGCGGTTGCGATAAAGCTTCATCGCCTGCGCATAGAACGCCGATGGATCGCGCGAGACACTGCCTGCGCCACTGAAATCGGCCCCGGCGCAGAAGGTGCCGACGCCGGAGGCCAGCACCACGGCGCGGCAGCCGTCGTCTTCATCGAGCTGAAGCAATACCTCGGCGAGCTGCCGCATGACGTCGACGTCGACGAAGTTGTGAGGGGGCCGGGATATCTCGATCTGCGCGACGTGCGCGTCGCGGCTCAGCGTGATGACAGGAGAAGCGGAGGTCATGGCGAAGCATTCCAGGGGTGAAGAACGCAACCAGTATTCGCCGACCTGCACGGCTGCGCTACACTGCAATTTCGGATTCTGAAATTGCTGCGGGTGCCGCGGAAGGTGTATGTCGCGGCGCCGCGCTTCCCTGCCATGCCCACTTCCCGATCCGCCTCACCGCCGCGCACGAGTTCGCGCACGAGTTCGCGCACGTCTGCCCACGCGACCGAGCCGTCGAGCCGCGAACTGACGCACAGCACGGGCTGCTTCACGCGGCAGACCGAAGGCAGCCAGTCGCTGGAGCGCGGCCTGACGCTGCTGCGCGCGTTTCGCATCGGGTCTTCGAGCCTGACCAATGCGGAACTTGCCGCGCGCACCGGCCTGCCCCGGCCGACGGTGAGCCGGCTCACGCGCTCGCTGGTGGACAGCGGGTTCCTGCGCTATGACACCACCGAACGCGCTTACCGTCTGGCAGCCGTGGTGGTCAGCCTGGCGGACGCCTTCTACCATGCCGTCGAAGTGCCGGAGATCGCCTTGCCGCTGATGCGCGCGATTGCCGAAACGGAAATGGTCAATGTCGGCCTTGCCGTGCCGGACCAGACCGCGATGGTCTACCTGGCCTCCGTGCGCTGCAGTAGCGACAGCGTGTCGCGTACGCGGCGCGTGGCGCGCGGCACAAGGATCCCGATGGAACAGGCCTCGATCGGCATGGCCTGGCTTGCCTGTGAAACGCCGGCGGTACGCGCCGAATTCCTGGCGCGGATTGAACGGAAAGCAGGTGAGGACTGGCCGGCCGTGAGCAAGGCGCTATCGCGCGGCATCGGCCAGGCACAGAGGCTGGGCTACTGCACAGCCAACTACCAGCCGGGGCACCTGACCGCAGTCGGCGCCGCGTTTCGCGGCCCGGACCATCAGTGGTACGGCCTCAATATCAGCTTCCCGCACAAGCCCAGCGAGAAGAGGCGGGACGTGGCCCGATACGCGCCGCTGCTGCTCGACCTGATTGGCAAGATTCGGGCAGCGTGCGGCATCGTCGACGATGCAATTTCGCAATGACTGGTTGCCACCGACCGGAATAACAACGCCCCTGCCCCGCCACAACGCGCATCGCGAAGCCGTGCATGCACTAAGCTGAAGTGCGACCCAAACGGAAGTAAGCGGCTCATTGGCTGCCGCTTCCTGACGGCTGCCGTTCTGATGACTTCATGACCCTGAGGAGGATGGCAATGAAATACATGATCAGCTGGTTCGAGCGCCCAAAGGGTTCCGTTGCGGAGTATGAGAATGCCCAAAAGCGCATTCTCGAAGTGTTCAGTCAGTGGAAAGCCCCGGACAATCTCAAGATCGAGTTATTTGTCGTGCGTGTGGGTGAGTGGGGTGGGCATATGCTTGTGGACTGCGACGATCCATTGACCGTTCACAAGGCTTGCTCGACATTCCCCGCATTTGAATTTCGGGCGCACCCTGTGGTGGCCGTGGAGGATGCAATCAGGGTCGAACTCGAGGCGATTGCGTGGCGCGACGGATTGAAAGAAAAGTGAAACGCAAGAACCCCCTCGCACACGAGGCGAGGGTCCGCAGGACACGCGCCGGAGCCCGGCTGCCGATCAGGCAGCCGGGCTTTTTTGGGTTCGCCGATTTGCGTGGCCGTTTGGAAACTGGAAGGGCCAACACGTTTCCACCCCAGTACAGCTTATACTCTGTTTTTTGTAATTACAGGCAATAGACTGTAATTCGACGTTACCTTGGAGTCCTGCGATGGACTACGCCATCAAGACACTTGACCAATTGCGCCCCATCCTCCAGGGCTTCCGGAAAACGTCAGGCCTGACTCAGGCTGCCATGGCGGGTCATTTGGGGGTGACACAGCAGACTTACGCACAACTGGAGGCAAACCCAGCCTCCATCAGTGTGGAGCGTCTATTCAAAGTTCTGCGTGTACTGAACGTCGGGCTGACCTTGACTCAAGTCGGTTCCGTTCAGGGGAAAGCAAGTGTCGCGACTACGATTGCGCCGACCGGTACGCCTCAGAAGGTTCGCGCCAGGAAAATCGGCACACCTGAGCGGCGTTCGGCCTCGCTCGCCTTGGATACAAGCGCAACAGAGCTCGAAGTCAAACCGCGCTCGTCTACGCCAACTGAAGGCAAAAAAACACTCATGCACCTCGGCCGGACAACGAAGGCGGGTAAGGCTCCCATCGCCCCCAAGGTTGGAGTGATCAAGAAGAGAGAGAACTGGTAAATCCATGGTACGGCGCTCGCAAGCAACTCGACTTGACCTGGTGATGAACGGGGTTACCCGTTGGTTATTGGGAAGTCACCCGTGGCGACGAACGGTTCTCTTACTGGGATGAGTGGATCGAAGACCCACAGGGACGTCCACTTTCTCTCTCGCTTCCGTTCTTGCCAGGCAGCTGAAGCAAAACACTTCGCTCGGTGTCTGCACCGCCTCGGCCACCTCTCCCGGTGTGGTAAAAATAGGCCCCGCCGAAGCCCCCGGGCCCCCGCACCAAGACCAGCCTTACCCAGCACTTCATGACCGGTTCGCCAGACCTCCACCACCCTGCCCCCCGCCCCGCCGCCCTGCGTGGCGCCGCGCCGCTGCTGGCGCTGCTGGCGCTGGCCGTGCTGGTGGGCCTGGCCGGATGGCTGGCCTACCGCTTCAGCTACGACACCGCCCTGGCCCGTCAGGCCGAGCGCGGCCAGGTGCAGCTGCGCCTGTATGCGCAGGCGCTGGAAAGCGAACTGGCGCACTACGACTATGTGCCCGGCCTGCTGACGCTGGATGAACGCATCGGCACGCTGCTGCGCCAGCCCAACGACATCGCCGCGTCGGCGCGGGCCAGTGACTACTTGTCCGCCCTCAACACGCGTGCCGGCACCCGCGTGATCTACGTGCTCGATGCGCGCGGCAAGGTGCTGGCGACGAGCAACTGGCAGCGGCCCGACAGCTACCTGGGCGAGGACCTGAGCTTCCGCCCATACTTCCGCGCCGCCATGGAAGGCCAGCTCGGCCGCTTCTACGGCGTCGGCACCACGCGCGGCGAGTCCGGCTATTACCTGTCCGCACCGCTGGGCGACCGCGACAACCCCGACGGCGTGGCCGTGGTCAAGATCGGCCTGGAGCCGCTGGAAAACCGCTGGCAGGGCGCCGACAGCCAGATGCTGCTGGCGGACGAGAACGGCGTGGTGATCCTGGCGTCCGACCCGTCCTGGAAACTCGCGGCCCTGCGCCCGCTGTCGGCGGACGCGCGCGCGCGCTTCGCGCGGAGCCTGCAATACAACCGCGCGCCGCTGCCGCAGCTGCCGCTGTCGGACGTGCGCGTGCTCGGCAATGGCAGCGACCGCCTGGTGCGGTTGCGCCAGGGCCCGCCGATGCTGGCTCAAGAGGCCGCGCTGCCGGGCACCGACTGGCAACTCACGCTGCTGTCCAATACTTCGCAGGCACGGCTGGCGGCACTGAACAGCGCCGCGCTGGCCGGCGTGCTGACGGCCTTTATCCTGCTGCTGGGCGCGGCGTGGAACGTGCGCCGGCGCATCATCGGCGAGCGGCTGGCCGCGCGCGCCGCGCTCGAAGCCGCCAACAGCGAGCTGGAACGCAAGGTGGCCGAACGCACCGCCGACCTGTCGTCGGCCAACCAGCGCCTGCAGGCCGAGGTGGCCGAGCGCATCCGCACCGAGGCCGTGCTGCGCCAGGCCCAGGACGGCCTGCTGCAGGCCGGCAAGCTGGCCGCGGTCGGACAGATGTCGACCGGCATCGCGCATGAACTCAACCAGCCGCTCGCGGCGCTGCGCACCATTTCCGGCAATACCGGCAAGTTCCTGGAACGCGGCGACTACGACACGGCCCGCGCCAACCTGCGCACGATCATCGGCCTGGTGGAGCGCATGGGCCGCATTACGGGCGCGCTCAAGTCGTTCGCGCGCAAATCCAACGGCACGCGCCAGGCAGAACTGGCCCAGGCCGTGGACAACGCGCTGTTCCTGCTCGACACCCGCATCGCGGCCGTGCATCCGAGCCTGCACCGCGAGGTGGAACCCGGGCTGCTGGTCGCGTGCGACCCGAACCGGCTCGAGCAGGTGCTGGTGAACCTGGTCGGCAATGCGCTGGACGCCGTGACGGGGCGCGAGCAACCCATGATCTCCCTGCATGCCCACGTCACCGGCGGCATGGCGCACCTGACCGTGCGCGACAACGGCCCGGGGCTGTCGGAAGAAGCCTTCTCGCGCCTGTTCGAGCCGTTCTTCACGACCAAGCCCGCCGGCGAAGGCCTGGGCCTGGGCCTGACGTTGTCGGCCGGCATCCTCAACGAAAACGGCGGCAGCCTGTCCGCCTCCAATCATCCGGACGGCGGCGCGTGCTTCACGCTGGTCCTGCCGCTGGTCCGCCAGGAAGCGTCCCATGCCGGCTGATGAACTGACCGTACTGATCGTCGAGGACGATGCCGACGTGCGCCTGGGCTGCGAGCAGGCACTCCGGCTCGAAGGCATCGCCACGCGCGGCGTGGCGAGCGCCGAGGCGGCGCTGCGCGAAACCGCGGCAGGCTGGCCCGGCATCGTGGTCAGCGACATCCGCCTGCCGGGCATCGACGGCATGGCCCTGCTGGCGCAACTGCGCGCGCGCGACGCGTCGCTGCCCGTGATCATGATCACCGGGCATGGCGACGTGGCGCTCGCCGTGCAGGCCATGAAGCAAGGCGCCTATGACTTCCTGGAAAAGCCGTTCTCGCCCGAGGCACTGGTCGACGCCACGCGCCGCGCGCTGGAGCAGCGCCGCCTGACGCTCGAAGTGGCGCAGCTGCGCGAGCGCCTGGCCGGCCGCGACAAGCTCGAGGCCCGGCTGATCGGCCGCTCGCCCGCCATCGAGCGGCTGCGCGGCCTGATCGCCAACCTGGCCGACACCGCCGCCAATGTGCTGATCCACGGTGAGACCGGCACCGGCAAGGAACTGGTGGCGCGCTGCCTGCACGAAGCCAGCCGGCGCCATGCGCGCCACTTTGTCGCCATCAACTGCGGCGGCCTGCCCGAGCAGCTGTTCGAAAGCGAGATCTTCGGCCACGAGGCCGGCTCGTTTACAGGCGCGGCGCGGCGCCGCATCGGCAAGGTCGAGCACGCCGAAGGCGGCACGCTGTTCCTCGACGAGATCGAGAGCATGCCGATGCCGCTGCAGATCAAGCTGCTGCGCGTGCTGCAGGAACGCGTGGTCGAGCGCCTGGGCTCCAACGAGCCGGTGGCCGTGGACACGCGCGTGGTCGCGGCCACCAAGGCCGACCTGCGCGCGCTGGCCGACGCAGGCCAGTTTCGCTCCGACCTGTACTACCGCCTCAACGTGATCACGCTGGAGCTGCCCGCGCTGCGCGAACGGCGCGAAGACGTGCCGCTGCTGTTCGAGCATTTCGTGGCGCAGGCCGCGCTGCGCTTCGGGCGCGACGCCGTGCCGGCCACGCCGGGCGAACTGGCCGCGCTGGTGGCCTACCCGTGGCCCGGCAACGTGCGCGAACTGCGCAACCTGGCCGAGCGCCACGTGCTGGGGCTTGGCTGCGATCCGGGCCACGGCACCACCGCTCCGGAGGCGCTGCCACTGGCCCAGGCCGTGGAGCAATTCGAGCGCGCGCTGATCGCCGATGCGCTGCGCCGGCACGACGGCAACCTCAGCCGTGCCAGCGAGGCGCTCGGCGTCGCCAAGACCACGCTGTTCGACAAGACCAAGAAGTACGGGCTGTAGAGCGACCTGATGTCTTTCTGGCCTCTCGTCTCGCAATTCGGTGAAAGCACTTACCTGCTGCCTGCCGCGCTGCTGACTGCGCTGTGGCTATGCCACCGTGGCCAAACCAGCAGCGCGCTGCGCTGGCTCGCGGGCGTGGCGGTCGCAGCGGGCATCACGCTGGTTTCCAAACTTGCGTTCTTCGGATGGGGTGTGGGCATCGCCCCGCTGGACTTCATCGGCGTGTCGGGCCATAGCGCGATGTCGGCCACGATCCTTCCCGTGCTGCTTTACTTGTGCGCGCCGCCATCGCGCCCCTGGATGGCCAGATTCGGCGCGGCTTGCGGAGTCGGCCTGGCGCTCTTGATAGGCTGTTCGCGCCTGGTCCTGGATGCGCACTCGCCGTCAGAGGTGGTGGCCGGACTGGTGTTAGGACTGGTCGTGAGCCTGACCTTTCTGAGTTCTCCGGACGGCAAGGCGTTGCCGCGGAGCATCGTCCCGCTGGCCGCCACATTGGCCATCTTCACCGCGCTGCATACGCTGCCGATGCCCACCGGTGCCAGTCATGCCGCGCACCGCCTGGTCGTGAGCATGGCCACTTTCCTGTCGGGGCGCGAGCAACCGTATCACCGCGGATTTTTGAATCGGCAACTGTAACAACGTGCGTGCTGTTAGCGCGTGATGCGGAATCAGATCCGTCTCATCGACGAAGCTTGGGCATCCGGGGAAACTGCATGCTTCGCCGAAGACATCGGCGAACGGGTCGGGATACCTGAAATGACTTCAACACATCGGCTGCATCGTGCGGCCGAATGCATCGCACGTGCACGCCACCCGTTTATCAACGGCGGGCCGCGCGGGGCCGGCTGCAAAGCCGACCGGAAAAGCGTGTTAGTCGCCGGTATCCCTCCCCGCTGTCAGGCCCGCCACCCTCTCATGCTTCCCCGGCGGACCATCCGAACCGACTCAGGAGTCTGCGATGCCCGTATCCCACACCAAGGTTGAAGCCAACGATCCCACCCTGCTCGAATCCATCAGCGCCGGCCTGCATGGCGTACTCGCCTTGCTGGAAATCGCCAGCGACCGCTCCGAGGACTGTCATGCGGCGTGCTGCCTGCTGGCGCTGCTGAAGGCCCGGCTCGATAACTCGATGCAGCAGGAGGAAGTTTGCGACGTTTGGTAAAGCGGCGCGTGTAGCTGTCCTCTCCCCGTCAGGGAGAGGACAGAGAGGCGCCCTGCCCTCAGAACCCCGAGAACCGCACGCCGATCGACCCGTAGCCGTAGTACCGGTCCATCCGTCCAGCCGTGGCGGCGTTGTACAGGAACGGAATGGTGCCGACGAAGTTGTACTTGAACGCCTGTCCGCGAAGGTAGAACTCAACGCTCTTCGACACACTGTAGGCAAGTTCAAGCCCCAGCGTATGGTTGGACTTGATCGGCGACACGCCAAAGCTGGACAAGCGGTCGTCGATATTGCTGCGGAACAGGTACTGGAAGTTATAGCCGAGCTGGGTAGAAAAGCGTTCGTACTTCCAGCGCCAGGACACGCCAGTGGTCAGGAAGGCGGCCGTGTAGTTCAGGTCCTTGCTGACGTCGAGCCCGAACTGCGAAGCGTTGGCGGAGAATGACGCATCAGTCAGCGTTGACCCGCCGACCGTACAAGGCGCGGCGAGGGCGCCGTTGGCGATGTTGTCCGAGCCGATCTTGACATTGAAATTGCAGTTGCCTCGCTTCACCTGCGCGGTCAGGTCGCCCACCGATACATTGCTGAAGCCGCCCCCGAGAAAGCCCGTCAGCGTACTGCGCTCGCTGAGCTGGCCCGAGAAGATCATATCGGCCTGCGCCTGGAAATCGTTGGGATCGTTGACCCGGATCTGGCTGAAGGTGGTGCCGCGCACCTGCGTCGGCGATGTCTTGCTGACCGAGCCGGCACGGTCACCCCACAGGGAAAAGCGGAAGATCACGCGGTCCTTGGCGCCCGGCTCGGCCAGCGGATCGTAGTGCAACGCGAGCTGCCAGGTGTCGATGCTGTTGGTGTCCTGGCCGTAGTCAATATTGCGGCGCAGGTACGTGGCGGCGCCCGAGAAGTAGGGTGAGAACTTGTAGCCAAGCATGACCCGGCCGCCGCGATAGTCGCCGGCGTTGTCGGGCGTCGGGCCGCTGCCGCCCTGGTTGCGCAGGTTGAAGACATCCAGCGCCTTGTTCACCGCGTCAAAACTGCCCTCTGCGCGAAAGCCGGTGAACTCGCCGGTGGTCGGCTCCGCACGCAGGAAAACATCTTCCGATGCAGCCAGCGCCGTGCCGGCGGCTGTCAGGCCAAACACTGCCGCCGCTGTGGACATGGCTCGGCGCGAACAAAACTCGAACATCGTGAACTCCGGAGGACGCTAGCGTCCCGCAAGTCGAATGAGCCGCAGACCGAATTTGCGCGGCCACGTAAACAACAAAACCGGGCGGCCGCGACACGGACCGCAAAGCGGCCGTGCGCGAACGCCCGGTGACGCCCCCGCACGGCGGGAGCGTCTGCCAGAAGCGAATCGACTGCTTAGTTCATCGTGATGGTCGACTTCAGGCCATAGCCGCTGACCTGGCTGGCGGTAGTTTGCACGGCGACCTTGCCGGCGTACGTTGCTGCGGTACCGGTGCCGATGCCAAGCTTGACGGCCGAGCCATCCACACCAGCCACGGTAAAGGCAACGTCCACCGTGCCAGGCGCGCTCGGCGTCAGCGCGGCGAGCTGCGAACTGTTCAGCGCGCCGCTGTTCTTCACCTTGTTCAGGATGGCCGCATACGGCAGCGTGAACTGGCCGCTGCCGCTGGACAGGCTGTCCGCCGATGCGTTGGTCAGCGTGGCCGAAGCCGGCGCGGCGCCGGTCACCGAGAAGGAGTAGCTGGCATTGGCCGGGAACGTCGCCGACACCAGGTTGCCGCCGCTGAAGACTAGCGACACCTTCTCGAAGATCACGTCGACCGTGCTGCCCTTGTAGCTGTAGTGCATGCCCAGGCGGACGTCCGCAGCGCCCGTGCCGAACGGCGCGCCGATTTCCTTGATCGTCACCTTGATGTCCGACAGGCCACCCGTGGTCGTCATCGTGTCGCCCAGCGTGGCCGGCAGGTTATTGATCAGGACGTTGCTGGCTTGCAGGTAGTCCGTCAGCGTGACCTTGCTGACGATGGTGCTCACCTTGCTGCTGTCCAGGCCCGTAACGGCATTGGCCGCGGTTTGCACCTGGTCCGCCGAACCCGTTGCCACGGCGTTACCCAGATTGGCCAGCTTGGAGGTATTGGTGCCGTCGGTCAGCACGGAGGCGGATGTGGACGAAGCCAGCGTGGTGGACAGCGTCGACTGGCTGCTGTCCTTCAGTGCATTCAGGGCACCGCTGTTCTTGAGCGCCGTCACGGTGGACGATGCATCGCTGCCCAGCTTGATCTTGCCGAGCGCCGTGCTCACGTCGCCGACTTGCTTGCTCACCAGCGGTGCGGCCAGCGCGGCCACGTTGGCGGCAACGGTGTCGATGCTGCCCTGCAGGGTGGACGGCAGGCTGGACTGCGCATTCTTCACGGAAGCCTTGATGGCATCGGAAACGGTGTTGGCGCTCGTCAGGTCGGCCGTACCGCTGGCGTTGCTGACCACGCTTGCCACGGCCTTTGCGGCTGCGGCGGCGGCGGCATCGGCGCTCAGGCTGCCACCGGCGCCCGTTGCCACGCCTTGCAGCGTCTTGCTGATCTGCTCGACCAGCTGCTGCACCACGACGGCTGCCTTCAGCACGTCGGCATCGGTCATCGGATCCGCATTCAGCAGGTCCTTGCCGCTCAGGCCGAGCTTGGCGGCCAGCGCGGCTGCCTGGTCTGCGCCCAGTTGTGCCACCAGCGTGGTCAGCGGGCTGATCATCGGGGTAATGCCGGCACGGTAGTCCACCGCCGGTGCCTGCATCACGCCGTTGAACGGCAGGCCGGTACCGATATCGGTACCGCCAACGACTGACAACGCGCTCTTGGTGCAGTTGGCCGGGAACGTGAAGTCGCCGTTCGCGCCGGTGATGACCGTCAGCGCCTTGCCGGCCGAGTCCTTGCAGTCCAGGAAGCTGACCGTAGCGCCGGAAAGATAGAAGTCGATGGCCTTGCCGCTGATGGTGGCCGAAGGGGTGCTGGGGGTGCTGTCACCGCCGCCACCGCCGCAGGCCGCCAGCAGCATGGCTGCGGAGGCTGCCGCCACCAGGGTAAAACGCTTCGAGAGACTTGCTTGCATTGTTTTTCTCCAACCCATCGTCAATAAGTGCATTACTGCCGACACCGTTGTCCGGCGCCAGCGGCTACGTTTTGATCTTCTAATGCCGTCTCCAGGCGCTGGCCGCGCCAGAGACAATTTTCGGCGAAAGTCTACCGCATAAAGTGCCAAATCTGGCAAACACGACATTTTCGCGTCGCGATGTCGCAAAACCCGCAAAGCGTAATATTGGTGCGCTTTTCAATACGTCTATGACAACAGCGACGCGTGGAAGGGCAGGCAATAACGGTATGGAATGCCACCGGCGCTGGTTCTGCGCCCCCTCCCCGATCTTCGGTTTCAACCGCGCGACCGCAGATATTCTCCGAACGCTTCCCTGACTTCCGGGTGGCGGCACGCAAACTCCACGGTGGCCTTCAGATAGCCAAGCTTGCTGCCACAGTCATAACGCACGCCCTGATAGCGGTAAGCCAACACCTGCTCATGGCCCAGCAGCGCCTGGATGGCGTCCGTCAATGAAACTCGCCACCCGCGCCCGGCTTCAGGTTGCGGATATGCTCGAAGATGCGCGGGGTCAGGATATAGCGCCCCACCACACCAAGGTTTGAAGGCGCATGCTCGGGCGCCGGCTTCTCGACGATGCCCGACATCTTGATCACGTTCGTGTCCCATTCGCGGCCGTCGACCACGCCATAGGAACGGCTCTGCTCAGGCGCGATCTCCTCCACGCCAAGCACGGAACAGTTGTAGTGGTTGTAGACGTCCACCATCTGCTTCATGACCGGCTGCGCGCCATCGAGCAAGTCATCGGCCAGCATCACGGCAAACGGCGCGTTGCCGACCAGCTTCTCCGCGCAGAGCACGGCATGGCCCAGGCCGAGCGCCTCCGGCTGGCGCACATAGAAGCATTCCACATGCGAAGGCTTGATCGAACGAACCAAGCTCAGCAACGACTGCTTGTTCTTGGCCTCGAGTTCCGCCTCCAGTTCATAAGCCTTGTCGAAATGGTCTTCGATGGCGCGCTTGGAGCGGCCGGTGACGAAGATCATTTCCGTAATGCCGGCGGCAATGGCCTCTTCCACTGCGTACTGAATCAGCGGCTTGTCCACCACGGGAAGCATTTCCTTGGGGCTGGCCTTCGTGACGGGCAAGAAGCGGGTGCCGAGTCCGGCTACCGGAAACACGGCTTTGGTGATACGGGGTTCCACGTTTGTTAATCCTGATAGTTGCCGACTGTTGAGGGATTAGATGTTGCATCGCAACATCATGCAATCCCCTCTGAGCGGGGATAACGAGCGTCGCGCCGTCCCCGATCCCAAGAAAAGTAGGCCCGCGTGTAGGCGTGGACGTCCGCATCGGCACGCAACTCGGCCGGCGTCAGCCAGCGATAGGCGCCGTGCTGGGCGACCGGCAATTCAGGGGCTGGCCCGTCCAGCTCCAGCACATAGGCCATCACCACGTAATGCGTGGAACTGCCCGGCTCGCACGCAAAATTGGTGTCATAGAAATGTTCGTACGTCCCCACGAACTGCGGCGCACCCACGTCCGCCGAACCCAGCTCCTCGCGCAGCAGGCGCGCCAGCGCTTGCGCAATGCGCTCGTTCTTGCGAATCCGGCCGCCCGGGACAAACCACCATCCCTGGGCGGGCGCATTGCGGCGCTGGCCAATCAGGTAACGCCCACCGGTATCGCGTACCAGGAAATCGATGGAGACAAGGGGCACGCTCGCCACGGCCTGGCGAAAAGCGTCAGTCGGCAAGGCAGGAACCGTATCCGCTGCGGGCGACGGTGCCGCTATATCGGCCGATAGGCCGAAACTCGTTTGCTGCGTCATGGCAAAAACCTTCTCGATCAACTGGAGCCGGGCGACCGCTGGACGGAACTGGGGCTGGTAAATCCGCCCTGTGTCGAGCTTTTGCCACATGCGCGCAGGCTTCGCAGCCCCCGAACGGGTGACATGCTGCAATGCCGCAACTCTCCTGAAAAAGTCTTGCCGGGCAGCCACTTTTTGGTTTGCTGGACTCGCTATATGTATGCTAATGTGCCGCCACTAATATAAGTATCAAAAATATCACGCTGCTCAGTTTTGGCACATGCCGACTGGGGTCTAGCGCGTCCTGCCCTTTGGGTTTTGGTTTCGACGGGGATATCCGGCCTTTCGCTTCGCGTAGGCCGGAGGGACAACGCTACCCGGGGTAAGCATGGGAATCTATCGCAACATGTTTGTGAAGCACCACGATTCGCTGGCCATTGCAGTGCGCCTGGCAGACGTGGGCACCATCTGGCTGGCCGGCTACCTTGCCACCGAGCTGCGTTTCCCCCCTGATTTCGCGGTAGCCGCCCCCATCCATCAGTTCATCCTGTACTTCAGCTGCGTGGTAGCGCTGATCGTGCTGCCGGCGTTCGACCTGTACACCTCCTGGCGCGGGCGCAGTTTTCTTTCGCTCGGGGCGCGGGTGCTGGCCGCATGGTCGCTTGTCTGGCTTATCGGCATCCTGATGAGCTTCTTGATGCATCAGACGGGATCGCTTTCGCGTCTTTGGGTGGCGTACTGGTATGTGGGAACAGCGGTCGCCTTGCTGGCCCTGAGGCTTGTCACCTACAGCCTGCTGGCGCTGGCACGCGGCATTGGCCGGAACTCCAAGCATGTGCTGATCGTGGGTTTTGGCACCACCGGTCAGGAGATGTACCGCCGCGCCACGGCCAGCCGCTGGAGCGGCTTCCGCGTAGCCGGCATTTACGCTGGCGTCGAAGACGCCACGCCGGAAGGCATCCCACGGATTGAAGACAGTGACCACATCGCCGGCTTCGCCCGCAAGCACCAGGTTGATGAAATCTGGATCGCGCTGCCGATCAGCGCCACGCGCCAGATGCAGCACATCGCCTTTGCGCTGCGCAATGACTTTATTGACATCAAGTGGATGCCCAGCTTGATGGACTTTGAGTTGTTGAATCACCAGATGCAGGATTTTATGGGCATGCCGGCAGTGGAGCTGAACAGGCCGCCTTCGCTGGGCGTGCGCGGCCTGGTCAAGGGAGCATTCGATCGCGCATTCGCTGCCGTGGTGCTGACCTTGCTTTCCCCGCTCCTGGTGATCATTGCCCTGCTGATCAAGAGAGGCTCGCCTGGTCCTGCATTCTTCAAGCAGGAGCGCCTTGGTCTGGACGGCCGCGTTATCCACGTCTACAAGTTCCGCAGCATGAAGGTGCATACGGAGCATGAAACCGTCACGCAAGCCAAAAAGGGCGACAGCCGCGTGACGCCCATCGGGGCGTTTCTCCGGCGTACCAGCCTTGATGAGCTTCCGCAGTTCATTAATGTGCTGCGTGGTGAGATGAGCGTTGTGGGGCCGCGGCCACATGCGATGGCGCACAACGATATGTACAAGGAACAGCTCGATCTTTATATGCTGCGCCATCGCGTCAAGCCTGGGATTACGGGATGGGCGCAGATCAATGGGTATCGGGGAGAGACCGATACGCTCGATAAGATGGCGAAGCGGGTGGAGCACGATCTCTTCTACATTCGGAATTGGTCGTTCTGGATGGATGTGAGGATCATCTTTTGGACGGCATTCAAAGGGTGGACGGGGCGGAATGCCTACTGAGATGTCGCGTCTGGACTACGAAGCTACAGCTTTGCCCCAGTCGCTGGTCAGCCTAACGCTCGCTGCCGCCATCGGATTCCAGTTGCCACCGTCCTACCCTCGCTGATCAACACTTCCATACGCGGAAATAGCAAACACACCGGCGCGTCATTTCTATCTCTCGCCTTCCTTGAACTGCTTGGAAGACGATGCGCGCCTTCCGCACGCACTGAAAGACGCAGCGCCAAAAAGAAATGAGAAAAGTGCCAACAGAGTTCATGAAATTTTACGCCCGCGTCCCCGAAAGAATCGTGCGTCACGCGACCGCAGGAGTTTATCAATGAGACCGCTGCCTGGACGTCGTGTACTAGGTTCCTTCATTAACGCCGTGACTTGGGAGGAAGCGATCAAGTCAATACACCTTTGGGCAACAAAAGGTGAATCTCGCTATGTCTGCATTTGTAACGTCCACTCAGTAATCACAGCGAGGTCTGATCTTGAGTTCTCCAAAGTCATCGGAGATGCAGACATGGCAACCCCTGATGGGGCTCCTATCGCGTGGATGCTCCGCCGCCTCGGCGTATCAAATCAGGAGCGGATCAATGGCCCTGATCTCATGCTCCGTTACTGCGCACACGCCGAACAAACTGGAGAGAGCATCTTTCTCTATGGCGGAAGCACCGAAACCCTGCGGCTCCTTGAGCAACGGTTAACGGAAGAATTTCCGAGGCTACGCATTGCAGGCCTCCACAGTCCGCCTTTCCGAAAGCTAACGAAGGACGAGGACCGCGCGGTGATTGAGAAAATCAACAACAGTGGTGCCGGAACCGTCTGGGTGAGTCTCGGATGCCCTAAGCAGGAACGCTGGATGGCCGAACACCGCGGATCCATAAACGCCGTGATGATCGGAGTTGGCGCAGCGTTCGACTACCACGCTGGGACTCTGCGTCGAGCACCAATTTGGATGCAGCAGAAGGGATTAGAGTGGCTTCACAGGCTTTGTAGCGAGCCCACCAGGCTTTGGAAGCGCTATGCTTTTACAAATGCCGTCTTCATCTTCCTGGCACTCGCCCAACTGCTACGCCGCCAGGCTAATACACCGCCCAGCATATAAACGTCACACCCACACAAGTTAAAATACTCCCGGCCAAGAACCGGGAGCGGCCACGAATTCAGTTCTGTACGGCTCGGCTGGCGCTGGGCACGTCGGCAGTGCCGCATATAACGATTCCACTTTAACCGTGTCTCCTCAAGCAATCCCTCTCTTTAGCACCCCGCTTCCAACAAAAATCAGTAGGTGCTTTTCGTAAAATAACGGACTTCTGACGAATACGCGCGCCGAAAATCAGCATCGCAACACTCTTGTAATCAGCTATGCAGTACGAATAATCCCCCATCGTTCGCAACAATGCTGAGATCTTCGGCAATGGGCCTTCAATCAGCAAGGCAACGCCAAAATTTGCTCCGATCCATTTCCCTCACATAAGTCAAGGATCCTTCGGCCCAAAGTCGACAACTTTTGAGCTGCTTACATCAACGGCCTGACTCACCAGCCCTCGTACCAGTATGTTCGACACATTCGCCTTACTGGCTCTCGAAATCACAACGCCTTTTCCGCTATGTGTATGCTCGATTTTGATGTTCTCCACATCCGCAAACCGTAAGTCTTTAGTACTATTGACATGAATGGCGCCAAGTGATGTAGAGCCACTCGACCTATGGGCTTCCTCTATAACAATGTTCCGCAAGACAACACGAGAGCCAGCCGCCAGTATTCCGGCATCGCCAGTTTTTCCGATTACAGCGTTCTCTATCCTTACCTCCGTTTCCGCCCCTTGATCCTCGACAGTGATGCCCCGAAATCCTGCTTCGGGCACTCGAATATTAGAGATCAGCACTTGCCCCATCCCATACTGGGCTGTTATCCCCTTATTACCACCTGTTGCTGTGATACCGTCGATAATCGCAACCTTATACCGCGAAATGCCGACACCATTCTCATTGCTACCTTGGCCCCAGGCATCAACTCTGCCTTGCCCGTGGATTTTTACATATTCGCGCTGAGGAGTTGCTGCCGTACCGGACCCGGCGAACCCTATCACTCCGAGAAGCTGGCCCTTTGACGATCGCCTGTCCGAAAACACGCGTGCCCCAGAAGCCAAATAGAGATCCAAATACTCCAAATCCAATGTGATACTGTCACTTACAAGATAATTTCCCGGGACAATCTTCGCAAAGGCCTTACCCTCATCACTGACCGCCTTGGCCCACGCACTGAACGCCCAAAAATCATCTGTAACACCGTCTCCCCGAGCTCCCGCCATTTTGGGGTTGAGCTTTTCATCAACTCTTCGCCAACTTCCATCACCCGTGAGACCTGAATCTTTAGCTCCGGCCAAGAAGCCAGCTAACGTACCCGGTTTCCCATTCCATGAAACATATGGAGATACCACCGTTATCCCGTTATGCTTGCGACGCGGTATCCTGCCATCCCATACAAACAGCCCACCACCAGAATCATCTACACCTGAAGGCCCGGCCATCCCTGAATAGAACGATTCCACAAACACTTTTTCCCCGCTCTTTTCACCAACACGGCCAAGAAGTTCTGCCACAGAATTCAAATGCTCGATGGGTTCTTCTTCTACCGCGAAGCCAGTCCTAGCCGGAAAGAGGAACAGCACCGTTATAAGTACAATCAACGGAAACTCCACCAGCATCCCCCTATTACCATTCCGCATATATTTTCGCAAAACGCTACTCATCCCTCAGCAGGCTGATGATCTAACACTATAAATGCCCCGTTCTTCTTCTCGTCCGTCTCGAGCTTAAGGTGTGCTATTCCCTTAAAAATGAGTAAGTAGAAGAAAGTGAAAGTTAGTGCCATCGGCACTGCAAGCGTCAGGGTCCATTTTGATATTAACCCGACCAAAATCGCAAAAATCAAGCCCCCCGTGAGATGGCTACTTATTATATATCGATCAGCACTTCGTGCGTAAATTGCATAATGTGGAATTAGACTCAAACAGTACATCCACATCGCAAGCAATAACCAATAAAAAATAGCCATATTTCCAAGGTAGGCGCTCTTACCTAAGTACCTCACCAGCGGCTCCGTCAACACGAATGCCATTACCGATATCAAACTCGAGATAATGAACGTCTGTCGAGCGAAGATATTCAGCCTTCTTTTAAACAACGGTAAATTTCTTTCTTTATATGCTTCAATTATCGGTGGATACGAGAACACCACGACTGATGCATCTAGAAATGACTGAGTTACTCCAGCAATACCTACAAAAAGGACGTATGCGCCAAGAACATCGGAACCCGCCAACGCACTAACAAAATATCTATCAACTGAAAAAAGCGCTCGTAGCGAGAGCGTCGCAATTAGTAGTGGAATTGCGACAATTATTCCCTTACGAATCCACCGCCAGTCTACTTGCCGTTCCCATCCACCTAGGCCACTCTTCCAAATGGCCAATGTGCCGATGCCAACGGCTGTACATGCACTTAGCATCCAGCCCAAAAATACGGTGTCCAATGTTCGGAGCGTTGGAACGGCCCACATCAGTGGAACTACGATCAGCGGCCACGCGCCCGCGCGTAAGAACAACACCAATCCAGCAACTAGAGCGGACGGCAGAATCACCAACAAACGACAAATCTCCTGCGCCAGGTGCTCCAATATCAGTAGCGCAAAAAACCAAGGAAGGAACGACCAAGGAAGCGTTTCGAATACAAAAACACACAAAAATATAGGAATAGTGCTCAAATACATTACTACGTAAAGGACTCCTTGAGCCTTTATCCTTGAGCCCCACAAATTTCTGGTTAAGCCAATGAGTTCCCTTGATGAATATGCATAGAAATCGAACCCTACCAAGAATAGACCATAAGTCGTCAACGCCGAAAATAATCCGAATAGACCTAGTTCGCCGGGGGTGAGCATTTTTGCCAAAAACATAATTAAGAGAAACTTACTAAGCATCGTGGCAGCGCGCAAGCCGATGCTAACTAGTCGCCTAATCATGTCTAGCTATGCCATTCAGTAATGAAAGGGACAAGAATTCTCCGGGATAACTCGATTGAATCAAAGCGCACAATCAACTCCGAAAAATCATAAAACCACTCTGTCGGATTCTAAGCATTGCCGCACGGGGACGCATGAGCGCCGTCAACGACATATAGAATATGTAGCCTAAAAGACTCGGTCGCCCTTTAGCCAATAAACCTTTTCTGTAAAGCCGCTCAGAAACATTATGCACTGCATCCTTAACCTTCTTAGCGCTGCCGCGATGCGGCCAAATGTTCTTTGCGAACTCTTCGAAGGTATACTCTGGTAGATCACTGCTTCGGCGGCGAGCGTTCTCTACTGCGAATGCATAGCCTCTATTCAAATCCTTAGCACGCCTCATACTAAGGGATTGAGCCTGTATCCTATAACTTAGCACCAGGTCTGCAATATTGGCCAGCACACCAACCTCGGCCATTCTGAGAAAAAAATCGAGATCTTCGCCGGCGCCATTTACCCGATATCCACCGACACTGCGAGCCGCAGATTTCCGGAAAACGACTGCTGGGTGACAGAGGGGAAATCGGGACCGCATTAATTCGTCAACGATTTCATGGTGACTCATCGCCATTCGCCCGGCCGAACAATATCGATCACCTACAATAAACCGTATTTGCCCACCAACCAAAACAATCTCAGGATTGCTTTCGAGATAACTAATTTGCGACTCCAAACGATTTAGCTCACAAATATCGTCCGCGTCCATCCTCGCTATATAGTCGCATCGCGCAAGCTCAATAAGCTCATTAAGAGTAGCCCCGAGCCCTCTATTCTCTCTTGAAACAAACCGAATTCTCGGATCATCGTACGCTGCCACAATCGAACCGATGTCCTGACTTGAGCCGTCATCTAAAATGATGAACTCGAAATCTTGAAAGCTTTGCTTGAGCACACTTTCAATCGCAAGTGGCAATAGCTCAATACCATTAAAGACCGGCAACACCACCGAAACCCGCGCCATCAATGCACCTCAACGTCTCGTAAAAAGCGACCCCAATCTATTTATTGCAGCTACATATCCAATCAAGTAGATTGTTGTAAAAAAGAAGGCTATATCAATAAAAAATGAAAAAAATATTCCAAATACCAAAGAACAGCCAAGTATAAAGGACTCACCCCCGCGTTTTAAAGCTAGATCGGCGAAAGAAAAGACTGCGATGAGAAAAAGTGTTAAAAGAACCAGTCCGAGCCACCCACCAAGATAATAAGCCTCTCCCACCGCACTTACTCGATGACCAACCTCAAATGGTCTGTCGGCCATTTCAGCAAGATATGCACCAAACGTCGTTGCGTTTTCTTCACGTTTAAAAGCAAATGGGAACATTGCAACCATCATTTTCTTTTTCACCAGGGACTCGGCCGTTGCGGGATCCACAGATTGGTACGAAATAGAAAAATCATAAACATTACCAGCGAGCTGTCGAAACACTGTCGCAGCCATAATCTCTGGAGAAAATTCAATATCCTCCGAAAGCGAGTAGCGTAGATACGCAAAGAGATTTAATGCAAACAAAACAAGCACCACCCAAACTACAGCACGCCGAATTCTGATTCTTGTACCGCGCCTTGCCAGTCTGATGGTGAATGCGATCATGAGTGCAGATGCAGCCAAAAATCTGCCACCATAAACTAGTAGCGCCGCAAGAAACACTATTGCAACCAACATCCGAATCTTCCCGAATTGCGCTGTCAACGCAATTAAAACGATGAGAAGAATAGCGCCGGAATCATAAAGTAGATACTCATATCCGCGAGCACTTCCCGAAATCGCCGCACGCCACGAAACAGAGCCCATGCTGTCGTGGGAAGAAAGACCGAGAATCAGAAACCTTGCCGCGATGAAAAGAAACGGTACTGAGCCGACAAATAAAAGGAAGGCTACGCGTTTTCCACCAATCGTCCTGTAAACAGCCACTTTGCGTCGACTAATAATCGACAAATACCCACAATAGATTGATGAGCATATGACGAAAACACCATAGACCGCGTGAGGCGTAATATTATCCTGCTCTGGAAAGAACAGGATAGTCGCCGTCAAATTGAGCGCAATAAATCCAACAACGGCAATCATAAAGAATGATGTTGCTGGCCTATAGAAAAAAAATCCCTTCCTGCAAACCGCCGAAATACCCAAGAAAGCTGCGACGAGAGAAGCCACTAATATAAGCAGAGGCATATTCTTAATTACACCTGGCTCACGCCGATGGCTTCCAACACTTCACTAAATCGGCTTACCCGTCCTTGAGACTCGTCGGCTAACCTGTAGACGGGAACTTCATTGAATAGGTACTTGCAAGCCAATAATGATGTCGACTCCGAACCGTAGACAGCCATAAGGTCTTTCACCGCCACGGGGAGAAGCTCTGCAGGAACGTAGCTGGGCGCCTCGACAATCTCACACGAAGTATCGAATTTTAACTCGCTAGTTTGCAACGGATGTCTCTTGATCAAAATCACATGCCCCTTCGCATGCTCGTTCGCGAGGAGAGTCGTCAAGTTCTTTTTCTGGACAGAAGTTAAATTGGATGGCAACAACAATAAGACTGTCGGACGGCCGACAAGTATTTCCTGCAATTTTTTAACACCCGGAAACAGAGAGACAAGATTATCTAGCCTAGATTCATAGTCAGCGGAAAGTTCGAATTTCCCACATGGGAGTTCGCGATTTTCCGGCCGCACTAATGAGGGGAATAAATATAATCCACGATTAATGTACTTACTGGTACCAAGCACGCCATTGCAATCATAGTACCCCCCCATCAAAATCGGATATGCAGTACGCTTAAAGATGCCTGCATGGATCCAATGCTCGTTATAAGGAGCAGAACCGTCCTCGATATATGTTACCGATCTGCCGTGAAAACCCAGTAGAAATTGAACTTCCACAGCATTATCATTGAAGACAAACAACTCATTAATAGGCGCCTTGCGAAGTTGTGCACCAATACTTGCAAGTGAATTACTATAAAAACGAGAACTTAGTGTATTCAGCGTCAGAAACTTGTCGAGGATGCCACGATATGTCGCATCGACATAAGCGGCTCGCACGAATAGCTTTGGCAAAATATCTTTATATGGCGCCAGACGTCCCGTTTGATCAATGAGGACTACAAGGTCATCTTCAGCTCTGTCCACGTAAGTTAGGGTGAGCATGAGATGATATGGCGTGAGGGCTATGAAAACGTTCATAAGCATCTGCTATTCAAATTGATAAGCTCTGCTCTTCTGCGGCGGCGCCCCACCTCGGCCGAGATGGGGCGCGCGATGTTATGGATTGCGAGCGATGTTTCTCCAATGAAGAGCTCGATCCTCTTCAACGTCTTCCAAGAGTACTGCGCCAACTACTTCATCCCAGTAAACTGGACTAATCCCATGCGCGGGGCGCTTCACTGTTACGTCCTGCTCCGTCAGACGCTCGCCGGCTACAAGATTCCGGGACGCAACGATACTGCGCCGCGCATGCTGGCGTGCGGCTGCTTGTGACTCCAAGCCAGTACCTGGGCGCCCGTAAAGTGCAGCGCTGGTCTGCAAGCGCAGACCGAAGTCCAAAAGATCCTGTTTATCCATTGCATGATAATGATCATTACCAGGCAAACTCTTGTCGTGCGTGAGGTGTTTCTCGATTATTGTTGCCCCTTGAATCACTGCCATGTCGAGCGCAGGCATCCCCGCATCGGGCGGAACGTGATCAGAATAGCCAATTTCCAAATCAGGAAAGGCCCGCTTAAGGGAGCCGATACGCCAAAGTTGAGCATCGGATACTGGCGTAGGATAATTTAAGACGCAGTGTAACAATGCAATGCTTTTCGCGCGACAATTTGCCAATTCTCTTACGGCCAACTCGATTTCTGGCAATGTCGACGCGCCGGTGGACAAGATAACCGGCTTTCCTGTGCGAGCAACCTGCCTCAAGAGCGGAATATTAGTTATATCCGCTGACGCGATTTTGAAAGCCGGAACCAGGTCATTAAGAACATCGACGGATTCGATGTCAAATGGAGTCGAGAGAAAATGAATTCCACGACGCCCGCAGTGTTCCGCTAGCGCTTCGTACTCGCTACGACCGAATGAGTCATATTTCTTAAACAATGCATACTGACTGCTGGTCGGCTCTTTGCTGGTGTCCCAGTAGGCAGGACTGTATCTCGAGGCCAACTTTTCTGCTTTATATGTTTGAAATTTAGCGGCGTGAGCTCCGGCCTCGGCTGCGTCGTCGATTAGACGCTTTGCCATGTCCATTGAACCCTCGTGATTCACGCCGATTTCGGCAATTATATATGGGGAAAGATAATTCCCAACTTTAAATTCCTGGATCTTCATATTATTTACCGGATTGATTAATGAGGTCACGAATTTCCGATATTACAAGGTGCTTTCCTCGAATGAGATCGACATTCTTCATCTTCGAAATCATGTCAAATCTCACATCTGCGTCACTGCATACTTCTTCAAACACCTCTACCAAGTCCGCATCGCTAAGGTCTGCATGCAACCCAAGATTTCTTACCCCATTTTCCTTTGAGGCAAACGTATGCGTTGTCTCTCGTTCATTTTGACAGATGACTATGGTTGGCACGCCAACCGATGCCAGTTCGAGTACCGTTCTGCCGCCGGAAGTGATAGCGATATCCGCGCCACTCATATAAGAAGAGATACGACTGGTTTTTGCGATATAGCGCAGGTCAGTTATAGCGAGCCGACGAAGTAATTCACGTAATTTTTCCTCATGTTCAAATCCGGGGCCTACGATAATGTCCACACCGAGGTTATGACGACGAATGCTGTCAGCAGTTGCTGCCAAAGCCCGACTGGACAGATTGTTCTCGTCAACCCCCCCGAACGTAATCAAGAGTCGCTTCGGTCTTTGGGAGAATGGCTTGCTCGGGAGATGAATAAATTCGTCTCGAAGGCAAAAATATCTCGCGCCGATCAAATGATTTTTGACATGCTTTTGATGGGGATATAGCGCGTTGACAACCAAATCCGCCTCAGCCGCGCCGTCGCCAATATCCTCAAAATTTACAACTTTTGCGCCAGCACTCTTCAGTTCATTGATGAATTGTGCGCTCGTATCGAGAATATCATTTATTACGACGTCGGGCCTTAACGCTAGTATGGTGTTAAGCAAATCGCCATTACCAGCTACTACCACCGTATAATTTCGTTCGCGAATAATCTCCGCTGCCAATTGATCCTGTTCCTCACACACGAAGACGATGTCGTGGCCGACGAGTTCACCGGCGATCATTAATGCTCGGTATGCATGACCCAGGCCCAGCACAGGCCGGCCGACAACACTAAATACGACGCGCCTTCTCCGAAGAATGGACTCGCAAATAAAGAAGTCAAGATCGCCGTCAATATCAATGCTTCGCTCGCGGGGAACTTCGAGCAAGTTTACTTTAGCGCCAATACGACTTCCAGAATCAAGCATTCGCCTGCGACAAGCTATGACGGCGCCAGTCTCGCGGAAATTTGCAGGAAGTTGCTGCCTGTTAACGCGCCGTTCATAGACTGGACGAGGTTCTTGATCTTCAACGGTCCAGCATAGATGACGATCGTCAACGACCGAAATAACGCTATCAATCAATGCATTCTGCTCGAACGCCGACAACGTCCTTCGAAGGTCTTCCTTACTTAGAAGAGGTGCTGTTGGCTGGACTGTAACGACCACATCGAATGTGTGCCCGGTGTTTGCTTCGATGGCTTCAACGGCATGACGAATAACTGGATCTAGCGTGATCAAGTCCCCCGCAAGATCACTGGGTCGATGAATCACGGTGGCCCCAAATCTATCTGCCATCAGTGCGATTTCATCATCATCCGTTGATACCACAACGGAACTGAAGCACCCTGAATCCAAACATTTGGATATTGTGTAATAGATTAGAGGCTTTCCATTTAAGGGACGAAGGTTCTTTCGTGGAACACCTTTGGACCCCCCGCGCGCGGGGATGATCGCGATTGATTCGATTTTTTTCCGCGATTCATCTTTTGATGACGTAAGCATAATTTCGACTCGGTAGATTATTGGATCAATCTATTTGCAACTTGACGCGATGTGCCCCGGAAACATAGTTCCACGCATGATTTCGTTACTCCACGTTCATCGTGACATCGAAGCCATGTTGCTTCAATAGCGCATGTCGTCTTGCGTTATCCAAGTCATATCTCATCATCTCCGCAATCATTTCATCAAGAGTGATCTCCGGCTCCCAACCTAATTTCGCTTTCGCCTTCGCGGGGTCTCCGAGCAGGGTTTCAACCTCGGCGGGCCGAAAATATCGAGTATCGACCTTGACGATCACGTCGCCCACTGTAAGTGCCGGTGCTTTGTCACCGTCAATGCTCTCCACCAGCGCGATTTCCTGGACTCCGCTACCTTCAAAGCGAAGGGTAATGCCCAAATGCTTGGCGCTTTGCCGAATAAACTCACGGACGCTCACTTGCTTTCCCGTTGCAATCACGAAGTCTTCAGGTTGCTCCTGCTGCAACATCAACCATTGCATGCGTACGTAGTCCTGCGCATGCCCCCAATCGCGAAGCGCATCCAAGTTACCCATGTAAAGACAACTATCGAGACCTTGGGCTATATTTGCTAGACCACGAGTAACCTTGCGTGTCACGAACGTTTCACCGCGACGAGGACTTTCGTGATTGAACAAGATCCCATTACAGGCATACATGCCGTAGGATTCCCGGTAATTGACGGTGATCCAATAAGCGTAAAGCTTCGCCGCAGCGTATGGGCTACGCGGATAAAAGGGGGTTGTCTCTTTTTGAGGAGTCTCCTGCACCAAGCCGTATAGCTCTGATGTGGATGCCTGATAGAAGCGCGTCTTCTTTTCGAGTCCCAGGATCCGAATCGCTTCAAGCAGGCGCAGCGTTCCCAGCGCATCCACATCCGCCGTATATTCCGGCGACTCAAAGCTGACGGCCACATGGCTCTGCGCGCCGAGGTTATACACCTCATCCGGCTGTGTTTGCTGCACTATACGGATCAGGTTGGTACTGTCGCTCAGGTCACCGTAGTGCAGCACGAAATTTCGATGACTAACGTGGGGATCCTGATAAATGTGATCCACTCTGGAGGTATTGAACGAACTGGCCCGGCGTTTGATACCATGAACGATATATCCCTTTTCCAGCAAGAATTCGGCAAGATAGGACCCATCCTGACCGGTGATACCGGTTATTAGTGCAACCTTATTGGAAGCCATAAGAGTTTTATTTCCGGGAATTTTAAGCCGCGGGTTATTGACGGAATGACGCTGCGTCATAAGCCAGCCGTATCCCATCGCGTAACGATGTGCGTGCGGACCAACCCAGGGACGCTATTCGGCTTACGTCTAGTAGTTTGCGCGGAGTGCCATCGGGCTTATTTACGTCGTAAACGATGCGGCCTTGGAAACCCACCACATCCATAACAGTTTGAGCGAGTTCGCTGATGGTTACGTCCTGACCAGTACCGATGTTAACCAGTGGGCCGTCGTAGCCCCGCTCCATCAGGTACACGCATGCTTCCGCTAGATCATCCACGTATAGGAACTCTCGGCGTGGGGTCCCACTTCCCCATACCACGTATTCACTATCGCCACGAAGGCTTGCTTCATGTGCCTTGCGGATCAGCGCGGGCAGCACATGGCTATTTGCAAGGTCGTAGTTATCATTTGGTCCATAGAGATTGGTCGGCATGACACTGACGTACTGGCGGCCATACTGCCGGTTGTAGCTCTCGCACAACTTGATGCCGGCGATCTTGGCAATGGCATAGGGCTCGTTGGTCTGTTCAAGCGGCCCAGTCAACAGATGCTCTTCCTTGATCGGTTGAGCACAGTTCCGCGGATAGATGCAACTGGAGCCGAGGAACATAAGTCGCTGCACGCCCGCTAGATGGGCACCGTGGATCAGATTGGCCTCAATCAGCAGGTTTTGATAGAGAAATTCAGCACGATACTCATTATTTGCCTGAATACCTCCCACCTTAGCGGCAGCTAGGAAGATGTAGTCTGGCTTCTCGGCCGCCAAAAAGGCATGCACCGCCTGCTGGTCAAGAAGGTCCAGTTCAGCATGTGTACGCGTCAGAATTTGCGAGTAACCAGCCGCTTGCAGCCAGCGCACGATAGCGCTGCCTACCATGCCGCGGTGACCGGTAACGAATATTTTGGCGCTCTTATTCATATTTGAGTAAGTCAGTTGCTTGTTGTCGGCCATACGTGTCTTCAAATCGCACAATGTCGTCTTCACCAAGGTACGCGCCGCTCTGCACTTCGATTAGTTCGAGCGGGATTTTTCCGGCGTTTTCAAGGCGATGGACTGTACCAAGCGGGATGTACGTAGACTGGTTTTCAGTAAGCAGAAAGGTCTGCGCACCGCACGTCACGCGGGCCGTTCCCTTGACTACGATCCAGTGCTCTGCTCGATGGTGATGCAACTGCAGGGATAGCTTGGCGCCCGCCTTGACGGTAATGCGCTTGACCTGATATCGATCGCCGCTGTCCACGGAGTCGTAGGCACCCCATGGCCGGTACACATTGCGATGCTCGGTGGCTTCGGTTCTTTCCTCTTTTCGCACACGCTCGACCAGCGCCTTCACGTCCTGCGCCTTGTTTCGGTCGAGCACAAGAACGGCATCAGAGGTCTCCAGCACCATCACGCCCTCCAGGCCGGCGACCGCCACCAGGCGATGCGACGCGTGGATCAGACTGTTTTTCGTCTCGTGCATAAGCACGTCGCCCACGGCAACGTTGCCATCTTCGGTCTTGTCGCTGGCTTGCCACACGGAATCCCACGATCCCACGTCGCTCCACTGTGCGGCCATCGGCACCAGGCAGGCGCGCTGAGTGTGTTCCATTACCGCATAGTCGATGGAGTCGCTCGGGCAGCATGCAAAGCTTTCTGCGTGTAGCCGGAAAAAATCGAGGTCCTGATTGCCTTGCGAAACGGCTACTCGTACTGCCTTGGAGATTTCCGGAGCGTAGGTCTCCAGCTCGGCTAAATAGGACGAGGCGCGGAACAGGAACATGCCGCTGTTCCAGAAGTAGCCGCCTTCACAAAGGTATTGTTCAGCAATTTTCCGCGACGGTTTCTCGACGAAGCGCTCAACCCCAAAGGCGGTGCCATGTTCAGGCGCACCCGCCTTGATATAGCCGTAGCCGGTGGCCGGCTCCGTCGGAACAATGCCAAACGTGACAATAGCGCCGTCTTGAGCGGCCCGAATACCGGCGGAGATGGCTCGCACAAAGGCCTGCGTGTCTCGTATCGCGTGGTCTGCCGGCACCAGCAGCAGCAAGGGATCATTACCTCCGGCCATGGCGTGCAGCGCCGCAGCAGCAGCGGCCGGCGCAGTGTTGCGGGCATGCGGTTCGAGGATCAACGCGGCATCATGTACGCCAACCTCGCGCGCCTGCTCCGCTACCATGAAGCGGTGCATGTGGTTGGAGACAAGCATCGGGCTGACGGCGCCGGGGATGGCGCTCGCACGGAGAAGCGTGTCTTGTAATAGCGAGCGCTCCCCCAAGAGGCGAAGAAACTGCTTGGGATATCCTTCGCGCGAATGCGGCCATAAGCGAGTTCCCGAGCCCCCGCACAGCACAACGGGGACGATGACGGTCGAGGCGTCCATCCTTGCACTCCTACAAACAACCAAAGATACGGAGCCCCAAGGCGACAGGCAGCCCCTCGCTCGCGCCGCCCAACATGGCGGCGCGTCCCGTCTTTGAAATCGTGCCGGCTCACTGCATTAGCGCTGCAGCGCTTACCAGCACAAGTAAGCGTCTTTTTTATCGTGGCCTCACTATTGAGGCTATGGTGGCGGGGTAGCTTTTTTCCGCTCACCGCGACGCGAGGCAGTCTGCCGCTGCCCATCCGCGCCGTATTTAATCGGCCTTGGCGCGATTACTTCGTTTACTCCGGATTGGCCGCATAGCCGTAATAGGCATAGCGATAGCGCCCATATTTGGAGCCATAGCCATAGCGGAAGGCATTGGGGTTCAGGCCATTGAAAATCACGCCCTTCACGTCTGCCTTTGCATGACTCAACTGTTTTGCACTCTCGGTCACCTCGCCAATGGTGGTGGTCTCAAATCGGGTCACCAGGAATACAGTGCCGCAGCGGGCTGCAAGAACCGCTGTGTCCGCCACAGCCAGAACAGGCGGTGTATCGATCAGCACAAGGTCATAGCGCTCACTGAAGCGATCCAGCAGTTGCACCATGCGTTCATTCAGGAGCAGTTCGGAAGGATTCGGAGGAATCGTGCCGGTGCTGATCAGGTCCAGATTAGTGGCAACGTCGCGATGGATTACATCGTCCAGAGTGGTGTTTCCGGCGAGCACATCCGATAAGCCCGGGTTACGGTCCTTGCCGAAATACTGATTGAGATAGCCCTTGCGCATGTCGGCATCGACGAGCAGTACGCGCTTGCCGCCTGAGGCCATTACCGCTGCCAGGTTGGCGGAGATGAAGGATTTGCCGACCCCTGGCGTAGGGCCGGTCAACAAGACGCGGTTGTTATCCGCATCCAGCATGGCAAATTGAAGTGCGGTCCGCAGGCTGCGCAGGCTCTCGATGGATGGCTCGTTGGGATACCGTTCTGCAAGCAGATATTGTCCCCGCTTGCGGGTGCGGAGTTCACTTGCCAGTGAGTTTTGGGCATGGGATAGTGGAACGGTGGCATACACGTTGAGCCCGGTATGCTGCTCGATATCCTGGGCGTCCGTAATGCCTCCATAAAGGGCTTCGCGAATGAATGCGGCGGCTACGCCCAGTACCAACCCAATGATCGCGGCCAATGGAACTATCAACAACGCTTTAGGCTTAACCGGCACCTCGGGAACTGGCGAATTGTCAACGAGCCGCACATTCCCCACTTTGCCGGCTTTTACCAGCTTGAGTTGCTGCATATTGTTCAGCAAGCCAACATAGAGATCATTATTAACCTGAACATCGCGCATCAAGCGCAGCGTGTCCTGCTCAAGATTTGGCAGCGTCTTGACTCGGCTCTCAATACCACCTGCCTTTGCCGTCAATGCCGCTATCTGCTGATCAATTGCCTGAAGGGCCGGATGCCCCGGCGCAAACCGTGTGACCAGTTCTGCGCGCTTCTGCTTTAAATCTTGAATCCCGGATTCGGCCGCCACACTTTGCTGCAGGAAAGCCTTGCCCTCTTCGCTTAGATCGAAGGTGCCGCGCTTATTGCGCATAGCGTTGTATTTGACTTCAGCTTGTTCAAGTTCACGCTTCAATTGGGGAAGCATGTCACCAAGAAAAACGAGCGACTTTTCGGCCTCAGCAGCCTTACGTCTGATGTTTTGGGCAACATATTCCTCGCCAATCTCGTTCAGGATGGCGGCGGTAAGCGCAGGGTTCTTACCTTCCAGCGAGGCTCCAATAATTCCGCTCTGCTTACCCTTTTCTGCGATCTTCAGCTTATCTTGCAATTCTTCCAGAGTCTTCAGACGGGACCCTCGAATCACCGTAAATGCAATGCCTGGCTTTGCCTTCAGTTCTGCCACAAGCAAACTGATGGCGCCAATGCTCTGGCTGACCTGCAAGGATTCACCCACCTTGCCCTCGATGGGTTTATCCAGGCTGCTCTGCTCTAACCGGAAGCGACCATCGCCCAATGCAGTCAGAATGAATTTCTCGTCCTCCAGTTCTTCCGGAACATCGAACAGGCTGACCTTGATGGACTCTGCTGCCCAAGCGTAGCCACCGATGCCGACCAGTCCCGGCTCGGAAAGCCCCTTGGACCGCCTAGCAATCCAGGACCCGATAAATGGAAAGTACTTTGGCTGCGCGTCAATAAATAGGCGCAGGTTGTCCACCGCCTTGCCTACGACCATACGCGAACGCAGTAGCTCGATCTCGGCCGTAGCTTGAGTCTTGACGTCAAAGAGGGAAGAAACGTCGCCTAACAGGCTGTTGGCACTGTTAGGGTTGTCTTCCACCTGAACAAGGATGTCGGCCTCGTAGACCGGAGGTGCGAGCAAAGCGTAGGCAATACCAAGCACCAGCACTACAGCTGCAATGCTCGCGATCAACCACCGATTTGCCAGCAGCACATCCAGATAGCGCACGAGATCAATCTCGTCATCCGGCGTCTGCTGTCCAGCAACTGGAACGTAAGGGAGATTCTGGCTCATAAGTCAAACTGCCGATGCGGTTAAGCGAGTGCCCGAATGCGGGGCACCCACGCACTCACGCCCTGTTGGATGAGTTGAAAGGAATGTTCGAACGCAGCCCGCGGCTTGCGATAAGGGTCGTCAATATCGAACTTGCCGACTTCACCGAGGCGGAAGACCTTACCGGACGCAGCTGGATAACGGCGCTGAATCTCCGCCTTCTGTTCGCTATCCATCACAAGAATCAGGTCTGCCTGACCGGCCAGCACGCTGGTGAGCTGCTGGGCGCGATGCTGCGAGATATCAACGCCAGTCTCGGTGGCAAGCTCGATGGCCGTCGCATCAGCAGGCTTGCCCACCAGTGCGCCAAGCCCGGCAGAAAAGACGTTCAATTCGGGCAATGCCTCGCGCAGCAACCCTTCCGCCATCGGACTGCGACAAATATTCCCAATACAAACAACAAGCACGCGCTTAATCATTTCAACGTATTCGCAGTCGAATTGAAGAAATTGGCGCTCGGGATCAACTGGTTGATCACGCGGCTCCAGCGCACCACCCCAGCGGCGTCGACATACACGACGTCCTTAGGCTTCAACTCAAACGCTTCCGCCAAGGCCAACGACACAGGCGACTTGCCATCCAGATGGAATACTTCCGCTTCGCCGTCGGTGCTCTTGCGGATAACGTAGACTTCCTTTGCATCCGCCGAGATCGGGTTCAGCCCGCCCACTTCACCAATGGCCTCGTTCAGCGTCAGCCGCCCGTTGCGCGGCAATACGGTAGAGGGCCGTACCACTTCACCCGCGACAAACACCTTGCTGTCCTCACGCTGTTCCACGCGAACGATGTCGCCGGAGCGAAGCAGGACATTGGCGGGGTCAACGCCTTGCTGCAGCAAAGCGGGGATATTGACGTAGTAATTCTTGCCACCGCGGCTGATGCGGACGCGGCTGTTGTCGCCCGTCGTCACATTCACACCGCCGGCACGATTCAGTGCCTCCACCAGGGTCATGGGGACGTCATCGATGTTCTGCGGGCCCGGAACTTTGACTTCACCGTCCAGGTAGATCCGCTTGCTGCGATAGGCAAGCACCCGGACCGTGAGCTGGGGCATGGTGACGATGTTCTTGAGCGCGACGCTCAGTTCACCGCGCACCTGATCGGGCGTCTTGCCAACGACCTTGACCACGCCCGCATAGGGGAACTGGATGGTGCCGGCCGGGCTGACCACATAGCCCGGTACGTTGGCGGCGCCGCTGTAGTTCGGAATGTCATACGCAGCACCAATCGAATAGGTCTGCGTCGGGAAGACTAGCTCCGGGTGGTCCCACACCACGATGGACAAGATGTCGCCCGCGCCAATCACATACGGCTGCGGCGTGCCAAACAGTTCTTCGACGCCATCATTGGTCGGACGGGCCGCGGCCTTCTGCGCCCTTACCACCTCAGGCGTAATCAGCGTGACTTTCGGTACCGAATTCGGGTCCTCCGGATTCAGCGGGCGCTGAGGATCAAAGCGCATGCCCGGCGCCAGCGCGCAGGATGCCAGCACGGGAACCACTGCGATAGCGACCAGCCCTCGACGGAAACTCAGAAGTCTTGACAGCATTCAATACGTCTTCAAAAGTTGACATTACGCCGAAGACGTTTGAAGCAATGCGCTTGCCGGTCGCTGTGGCAGCGGCATCTGTACAACGCTTTGCATGTCTTCCCGGCGCGCTTGGTGCAAAGCCGTACCGCCGGCTTACCCACCTAATCCCCTACCCAGCAACATGGATCAGGCTTTGTCGCCTATCCGCCGCGTGGCGGCCGCCCTGGACGTGCATTGCGTTTAGCTTTTCACGCAATTTTTTCGAATTTGGCCATTTTAGCATTTCGACCTTGGGGTGACCATGGGTTTTCCCGCATTGCAACAGGTCGAATTCATGTCTGGGAAACACAACATTGTCACCACGCCCTGCCATCCGCGCAGCGCGTTGTTTTCGCAGGAGACCTGCGGACTGGCAACACCCGAATGGGTGAGTTGCAAAGGCGCGACGGCGCCCGAACGGGGCGCCGGGATAGCGTAATAAATGTCAGAAATGACACGCAAAGTGCCAAAAATGGCTACCAGTCAAGGAATTGCTGCGTCGCACAATCCGCTCAGGAGGCGCGCGGACGGCCGTTACGCCGGATTCTTTAGGCTTACCCCACTCAAGGAGGGAGTGCAGTGCACAAAATGCGTTCTCATAATCCGTGAACAGCGACCCGAAGCAGCCTCTTTTCCCATGAACAGCGCCCCCGCCCTTCTGCTAGCCCTGATGGTGTTCGAACTCGCGTGGTTCGTGCCGTTCCAGCGGGTATTTCGGCAAGCCCACTTCCCGCCGGCGTATGCCTACCTTTCGCTGGTGCCCATCCTGGGGCCACTGCTGTGCATCTGGATCCTGGCCGCCAAGCGCTGGCCGCTCAAGTCCAAGCTGGTAAAGAGCTACTCCTGACAATTCCCGCAAAGTTTCGGTGCCATGGTTACCCGTGCCAGAGGTGCCTTTTTTCTGCTTTACCCGGCCCTGTACTGAACCTCCCGCTTAGCCTGCGCCGTGTTGGCGCCGGAGAACTAGGCTGGCCGGGCGATCTCTCCTCTTCTTCGCAACCCCGCTCCCCTGCAGCCTGAGTCCCCGTCCTTCGCGGGCGAGGGCTCCCCCGCGATGTTTTACGAACATCCGGGGCGGGGCGCTTGTCGTCCAAAACCCCCAAATGTGCGCTAAGTCATAGAAGTGCCGGAACCAGATCGTAATAATACGTGTCAGACTGTGGCATTTTTCGCAAGAGGGCATATCATGCCTGTCGTGACATCCCCCGTTTGGGGGATTTACGTAAGGGCTCTTAGACCTTAATCACGCGCGCTGGCGCTACACGCCAGTCCATTGGTGCGGATGCCAGGTTGTTGAAGCTGGAGCCAAAGCTGCGGTAACGCAGTCCAGTCGGGGGAGCCGCCATGAGGCGGCAAGGGCCAGCCTTCCGGAAGTTCTGGAAAAGCTGGTGTAAGAGCACCACACGAGTGCAGTCCTTTTTCTCTCATTCATCACGGGTGATGCACATGCCAAAGAATACTGCTGTGGCTGAAAAGGCCTATTACAGTACGCGCACCGCGGCGAAGCTTCTCAATGTCTCGCTAGGCACCGTTCAAAAGATGGTGGAACGCGGCGAACTGGGGGCATGGAAAACCAACGGCGGCCATCGCCGCATCCATAAGGAAACCGTCCACAACCTGCTGGCTACACGGGTCGGCAGTTCGCCGCCGGCCGAGCATGAACTCGATCTGGTGGTGTTCCACCCGAATCACCAGGAAGCGCAGCGCATCCACGGCCAGCTCGGCAAGTGGGGTCTGCCGCTACGCGCCGCGGTGGTAGAGGACGTCCTCGACACCGTCATTACCTCCGTCAGCGCGCACCCGCGCGTGGTGCTGTACTACGTCGAGGAACTGAACGACACCGAGTCCGCCACCATCGAGAAGCTGCAGAACTTCTTCTCCAGCCTGCACGTGGTGTTTGCGGTCATCACCAATCGTCAGGCCTATGACGGCGTGGCCGATGCGCTGCAGCACTGGGGCATCATGGTGTTCCTGAAGACGCCCTCGCTCGAAGAGGTCAAGGGCTTTCTGCGCGCGCAATTGATGATGGGCCGCGGGGGCTGAAGCCTCCGCCATGGTTGCCCGCGGCGCAGGCCGGTCAGGCCGGCACCGTCTCTCGCGATGTCGCCGGGAGCGGCGCCTGCGCTTCCATCATCCAGCCAAACAGGTTGCGCGGGTCCTTCGGCATGGCCACCAGCTCGATGTGCCTGCCTGCATGGCGCGCACGCGCGGTGGCATACAGCCAGCGCAGGGCCGAATAATCTTCCAGCGCAAACCCGACCGAATCGAAGATCGTCACTTCGTCCGCGGCATCGGGTCCGACTGCGCGCCCCGGTGCGCGCCCTGACAGCACCTGCCAGAGTTCGGTGACCGGCGCATCGGGCGCGAGTTGCTGGATCTCGCCTTCGAGCCGCGTCTGCGGTTCGTACTCCACCACGATGCGCGCGCGGCGCAGGATGTCCGCGTGCAGTTCCGTCTTGCCCGGGCAGTCGCCGCCGATGGCGTTCAGGTGCATGCCCGGGCGCACCATGTCGGGCGTCAGGATCGTCGCGCGCGTCTTGTCGGCGGTGACCGTGGTGACGATGTCCGCGCCGGCCAGCGCGGCCTGCACGCTGTCCACGGGAACGATGGTCAGGCTTGGAACGCCCGCGAGATTGCGTGCCAGCCGCGCGGTGGCGTCGCGGTCGATGTCATAGGCACGGACTTCGCGCACGTTCAGCATGGCGTGGAAAGCCAGCGCCTGGAACTCGGCCTGCGCGCCGTTGCCGATCAGGGCCATCACCGTGCTGTCGGGTCGTGCCATCGCACGCGCGGCCAGCGCCGCGGTGGCGGCAGTGCGCAGCGCCGTGGCCAGGGTCAGGTCGGCCAGCATCAGCGGGAAGCCGGTCTCGACTTCGGCCAGCATGCCGCAGGCCATCACGGTCGGCATGGCGAAGCGCGCGTTGCGCGGATGGCCGTTCACATACTTGAACGCATACTGCACGCCGTCGCTCACGGGCATCAGCTCGATCACGCCGAGCGGCGAATGGCTGGCCAGCCGAGCCGATTTCTCGAACTGTTCCCAGCGCAGGAAATCCTGGCGCACGTGCTCGGCCAGTTGCGCAAGGGCCGCCGGCACGCCGATGGCGCCAACCATTCTGGCGACGTCCGTGGCGTCCAGGAAGCGGGTCATGGCGGTGTCTTTCATGGTGGACTCCCTGATTCTCCGTAGTGCCCGTTCACGCTGCCGCGCGGGTCGTGCGGGTGGTGTTGACCGCCCCGCTGCTGCGGTCCAGCCGCAAGGTCATGCAATAGGCGCCGCCGCCGGACAGCATGAACGGCGACAGGTCGACTTCGCGCAGGTAGTAACCGCGTCCGCCGAGTTCGGCGCGCAGGTGCGGCGTGGTGCGGGTCATCACCACCTGGTCGTGCAGGTTGACGGCGTTCACGCTGAAGTGGCGCAGGTCATCCTCGGTCGCCTCGATGCGCAGGCTGGCCGGCACGCGCGCGCGCAACTCGCGCAGCGACGCGTCAGTGAAAGCCGGCGGGTAGTACAGCACGTCCCCGCCCGACAGCGGGCAGAAGCAGACGTCGAGGTGGTAACTGTGCTGGGTGGCCAGTTCCAGTGCCACCACTTCGTGGCCGAAGCGGGCCGACATGGCATCGGCCGCCTCGCGCGAGGAACGCGGACCGAAGCCGGCCCAGAAGTGGCCGCGGCTCGCATCCCAGATGCAGTCGCCCGCGCCCTCCTGGTAGCAGCCAGCCGGCAGTTGCATGACTTCATCGATCAGGCCGCGTTGTCGCAGGCTGTCGAAGATGCTGGCGAACGGCGCCTCTTCGCCGCGCCGCTGCGGGTAGCGGAAGCGCGCCAGCACGGCGCGTCCATCGAGCACCACCGCGGCGTTGGCCGGGAAGACCATGTCCGGCACGCCCGGGAAGCCCGGCGCCAGTTCCACCGTGAAGCCGGACAGGCGCAGCGCATCGTGCAACGCGTCAAAGGCGCGGCTGGCATTGCGGTGCATGCCGCGCGGATCGCGCGCCCAGGCTTGCGGATCCATCCACGGGTTGATGCTGTAGGACACATCGTAGAACGTGGGTTCGACAAGCAGGATGGTAGGGGTGGTGATCACGGCGGCTCCTTGGGGTCGTCGGTGGCGGGCTGCTGGGCAGTGGTGGTTCGATTGCATTCTGGTGCCGGCCGGTGTTAACTAATAGCCAGCAACTTGCGCAAAATGCCGCATCGAATGCGCAAAACGCCAATCCTCGTCAGCGAAACGCCAAGCCCCCATGGATGCCATCGATCACCAACTGCTGTCCCTGCTGCGCGACAACGCGCGCACGCCTGTCACGGCACTGGCACAGGCGCTGCGCGTGTCGCGCGCGACCGTGCAGAACCGCATCGACAAACTGGAGAAGGAAGGCCTGATCGTCGGCTATACGGTGCGGCTGCGGCCAGACGCCGAGCCGCACCGCATCCGCGCGTGGATGACGGTGGCAGTGGAAGGCAACAAGGCCCGCAGCGTGCTGCAGGCCTTGCGCGGCGAGCCGAATGTGCAGGCGCTGCACACCACCAATGGCCGCTGGGACATCATCGCGGAACTGCGCGCCGATACGCTGGAAGCGTTCGACCGCACGCTGGACCGCATCCGGCTGATCGATGGCATCGGCGCCACCGAGACCAGCATCCTGCTGTCGACCTACAAGCTTTAGCGCTCGCCGTTTAACGCGTAGCGCTCAGCTTGGCCGTCGCGGCGCCGCGCAGGCGTTCGCGGCTGAATTCCTCATGGAAGACCTGGCCGCTCGGCCGCAGCAGGTCGCGCAGCGAAACAATGCCGATCAGACGCATGGTGTCGGTGCTTTCCACCACGGGCAGCCGCGCCACGCTCGACGCGGCCATGCTGCCGGCCGCCGCGCGCGCGGTCTGGGACGGCACCAGCACCTGGGCCTGCGCGACCAGCAGGTCGCGGCAGCGCAGGTCTGACGGCGCCGATCCCGCGGAGGCGCCGCGCACCGTGGCGCGATCCAGCATGCCCAGCACGCGGCCATCCGACACCACCGGATAGGCGCGGTGCGCCGCATGCTCGCCGAAATAGCGCGTCGTCGCGTCGGCCACCGGCAGGTCTGCCTCGATAGCGATGACCTCGCGCGTCATCAGCTCGGCCACATGGGCTCGCTCGAGTGGATCAACGCCGTACTCGCGATAGATATGCAGGCCGCGCCGCGCAATCTTCTCGGTCATGATCGAGCGCTTCATGGTCAGCACCGAGAAGCCGTACGCGACCGCGGTGGTCAGCAGCAGCGGCAGCAGCGCCTCGGTGTTGTGCGTCAGCCCGAACGCGAACACGATGGCGGTCAGCGGCGCGCCCAGCACGCTGCCCAGCACGCCGGCCATGCAGACCAGCGCCCACATCTGCGGCGAGCCGCCCGGCAGCCACGGCGCCAGCACCGTGCCCAGGCCCGCGCCGAGCATCAGCAACGGGGCGAGCACGCCGCCAGAGGTCCCCGAACCGAGCGCCGCGATCCAGATCAGCGCCTTGACCACCAGCAAGCCCACCGCCACGCTGATCGCCAGGTGGTTGTTGAGCAGGTCGCCGATCACGTCGTAGCCGACGCCAAGCGCGCGCGGTTCGAAGTAGCCGCCGATGCCGACCAGCAGGCCGCCGATCGCGGGCCACCACATCCAGTGCACCGGCAGGCGCGAGAACGCGTCTTCAGTCCGGTACAGCGCCAGCGTGAGCGCCGCGCCGACGATCCCGCACAACAGCCCGGCCACCAGGCACGAACCCAGCGCCACCGCGCCCACCGGGGCGGTCTGCAGCGGGAACAGCGGGCCGGCCTCGAAGAAGAGCGGCCGCATGAAGCCGGCCACCGCGCAGGCCAGCGCCACCGGCAGCAGGCTGCGCGGGCGCAGTTCGAACAACAGCAGTTCGATCGCCAGCAGCAACGCCGCCACCGGCGTGCCGAAGATCGCGGTCATGCCGGCACAGGCGCCCGCCACCAGCAGCGACTTGCGCTCGCCGGCGGTCAGGTGCAGGTATTGTGCCAGCAGCGACGCCAGCGAGCCGCCCGTCATGATGATCGGCCCTTCCGCGCCGAACGGGCCGCCGCTGCCGATCACGATGCCCGACGACAGCGGCTTGAGCACCGCCACGCGCGGCGACATCTTGCTCTTGCCGAACAGCACGGCCTCGATCGCTTCCGGAATGCCGTGGCCGCGGATCTTGTCGCTGCCGTAGCGCGCCATCAGGCCGACGATCAGTCCGCCTACCGCGGGCACGAGGATGACCCACGCGCCCAGCGTATGGTGCGCGGGCGAACGTTCGGCCAGCGACAGCGTCTGGTAGAAGAACAGGTTGGTGAAGAAGCGGATCAGCTTCAGCAAGACATCGGCGGCCAGCGTACTGACCACGCCGATCAGCAATGCGATGCCGCACAGCAGCAACAGGCGCTGGCTGACGGCATAGTCACTCTTTTCGGTATGCATGGGGGCTCCTTGGATTCTTGTGCGATGCGGCAAGAATCAACGCGGATATCCGCCAGACAGGGATCTTGCCAAAGGCCGCCAAATATATCACTCCGTGATATATTACGCCGACCATTCCAACGCGCCCCCGTCCCGAATGCCTTCCGCCCCCGCCGTCGCTGCGCTCGCACAGAACACCCGTGCCTGGCTCCGCACTTTTGTCCCCCTGCCGGTATCGGCCAATCGCATCGAGCGCATCAAGAGTTGCTTTGGTGCCTTGCTCGGCCTGTTCCTGACCGAGTGGATCAGCCACCAGACGCTGGGTGGCTTCAACCCCTGGTTTGTCGCGCCGATGGGCGCTTCTGCGGTACTGCTGTTCGCAGTGCCTTCGAGTCCGCTTGCGCAGCCGTGGTCGATCATCGGCGGCAATCTGTTTGCCGCGCTGGTCGGCGTGGCCTGCGCGCGCTGGATTCCCGACCAGGGGCTGGCCGCGGCCACCGCCGTGGCCGTCGCCATCGCCGTCATGTTCCAGTTCCGCTGCGTGCACCCGCCCAGCGGCGCGGTGGCGATCACCGCCGTCTTTGGCGGCCCCGCGGTCAGTGCGCTGGGCTTCGGCTTCGTGGTCGTGCCGGTGCTGTTCAATTCCATGCTGCTGTTGCTGATGGCGCTGGCCTTCAACAACCTGTCGCGCCGGCGCTATCCGCACCGCCCGCCCGAGCCGCCGGTGCAGCACCTGACCAGCGACGTGCCGCCCGGACAGCGCGTGGGCTTTACGCGCGCCGACCTGCACGACGCCCTGCAGGCACGCGGCGAATTCCTCGACATTGAAGAAGACGACCTGGAAGCGATCCTGGTGGCCGCGCAATTGCGCGCCTACCGCCGCCGCTTCGGCAACGTGCTGATCTCGGACATCATGTCGCGCGACGTGGTGACGGTGCGCCCCGAGCAAGCGGCTACCGAGGCATCGCACCTGCTGTCGCGGCACCGCATCAAGGCGCTTCCGGTGGTCGACGATCATCGCAAGCTCCTGGGCATCATTACCCAGAGCGACTTCTTCGCGGCGCAGCGCGACACCGGTGCCCGCCGCCTGGCCGGCACGGTGCGCGACCTGATGACCCGCGCCGTGGTCACCGCGCGCGCCGACCAGCCCATGGTCGAGCTGGCGCAGGCCTTTAGCGATGGCGGCCTGCACCACGCACCGGTCATCGACGATCACCACCACGTGGTCGGCATGGTGACGCAGTCGGACCTGGTTGCCGCGCTGCTCAAGGACGGCGTGATGAGCGCCACGGCCTGATCCCGCGCGTTCTGTCTGAACGGGCAAACGGGCGCTGCGGCGCCCGTTTGCGTTATAGGCGTGGTGCTGGCGTATGTCATACAGGTGTGGCACTGTGGGTTGTCCCCCGGCCACATCCGAGCAAGTGTCTGCACAGGCACCCGAAATGACCCACTCGCCATCGTCGGGGCTGACGTAAGCTATATTTACGCCGTTTCCGTCACTCCGGCGGAGTTGGGGAGAAGTCATGAATTCCGGCCAACTGATTGAAAAGATCGCCGCGGTGTTCGCGCTGGTGGTGCTGATCGGCGGCTCGTTGCTGGTTCTGGCGCCGTTCACCACGGCGCTGCTGTGGGGCGCCATCCTGGCCTTCAGCTCGTGGTATCCCTATACCGTGCTGTCGCGCTGGCTGGGCAACCGGCGCAGTCTGGCGGCGCTGATCTGCGTGGTGCTTGCCGCAGTGATCGTGCTTGGCCCGTTTGTCTATGCGGGCGCAAGCTTTTCCGCGCATATCGATGAACTGACCGGCCTGGTGGACCGCTACACGGACCAGGGCATCCCGCAGCTTCCCGACTGGCTCAGCAGCCTGCCTTATGTGGGCGGCTACCTGCACACGACCTGGGAGTCGGTGATCCATGCCGACTCTGACATGGTCGCCAACCTGCGCAAGCTAATCGCGCCGGTGGGCCATGTGCTGCTTGGTGCCGGCCTGTCGATCGGCGCAGGGCTGGGCCAGCTGGCGCTGTCGATCATCCTGGCTTTCTTCTTCTACACCGGCGGCGAATACGCAGTCGACTGGCTGCGCGCCGGCATGCGCCGCATTGCCGGCGAACGTGCCGACCACCTGCTCGAACTGGCCGGCAGCACGGTCAAGGGCGTGGTCTACGGCGTGCTCGGCACGGCGTTTATCCAGGCGGTGCTGCAAGGCATCGGCCTGTGGATCGCGGGAGTGCCGGCGGCTGCCATCCTTGGCTTCGTGACGTTCTTCCTGTCGGTGATCCCGGTCGGGCCGCCGCTGATCTGGCTGCCGGCCGCGCTGTGGCTCTACCACGCCGGCGACACGGGCTGGGCCATCTTCCTGGTGGTATGGGGCGTGGGCGTGGTCAGCATGGCCGACAACGTCGTCAAGCCGCTGCTGATCAGCAAGGGCACGGGCATGCCGCTCATCTGGATCATGATGGGCGTGCTCGGCGGCGCGCTGGCATTCGGCTTCCTCGGCGTCTTCATCGGCCCGACCTTGCTCGCCGTGGCCTACGCGCTGCTGCGCGACTGGACCGTCGGTTCGCAGATCGAAGCCGTGCGGCGCGCAGAAGCCGCTGCGGCAGCGCCGGCGGACAGCCCGCCGCCAGCCCTGGTCGACAACCCCGACGCACCGGCGGTCGCGCCGGGCAAGCGTCCCGGCTGAGTGCGACGCATGGCACACGGCGACACCGGCACCCCGCCGGACACAGGCACGCTGCACGGACTGGTCGCCTGCGAGTACTGCGACGCGGTGTACCAGCGCGCTCCGCTGGCGCGGGGCGAACGCGCGCTGTGCCTGCGCTGCGGCGGCCAGCTGTACCGCGAAAGCGCGCGCACCTACCGGCACCTGCTGCCGCTGGTCATCACCGCGCTGATCCTGTTCCTGATCTCCAACGCTTTTCCGATTGTCGAGATGGACCTCAAAGGCGTGCGCACGCAGACCACGCTGCTGGGCGCCGTGCAGGCGCTCTATGCCGACCACATGTCGCTGGTGGCAGCGCTGGTGTTCGCCACCACCATCCTGTTCCCGCTTTCGGAAATGCTGATGATGGTCTACCTGCTGGTGCCCATGTCGGGCCACCGCATGCCCGCCGGCTTTGACCGCATCGTGCGCGGCATCCGGCAGACCCGGCCGTGGGGCATGATCGAAGTGTTCATGATCGGCGTGCTGGTCACGCTGGTGAAGCTGTCGAGCATGGCGCAGGTGCTGCCCGGCATCGCGCTGTGGTCGTTCGGCGCGCTGGTGGTGGTGCTGGCGGCCATGCTGTCGTTCGATCCGCGCGACCTGTGGCATTACCTGGAATCGCCGCAAGCGGCCGAGGACGCGGACGGAGCCGGCCGATGAGCGATACGCAGCCACCGCGGCGCAAGTTGCCGCGACTGACCGGCGCGCGCGAGCATCTGCAACGCTCGCGCCGGTTCGCCAGCAGCGTGGTGCAGGAGATCACCGACGACGACGAGCGCACGCCGCTGCCGCAGGTGCCCACGGCCGCGCGACTGGGCCTGGTGTCGTGCCACGCCTGCGACCTGGTCAGCCCGCGCGCGCTCGAAGGCCAGCCCTGCCCGCGCTGCGGCGCCACGTTGCACCACCGCAAGCCCGACAGCCTGGCCCGCACCTGGGCGTTCCTGCTGTCGGCCTACATGCTTTATATTCCCGCCAACCTGCTGCCGGTGATGGTGACCCAGTCCATCCTGGGCACGCAGCAGGACACCATCCTGTCCGGCGTGATCTACCTGTGGCTGTCGGGCTCCCACCTGCTCGCGGGGATCGTGCTGATCGCCAGCATCATCGTGCCGCTGCTGAAGATGGTGATCCTGACGCTGCTGCTGGTCTCGGTGCATATGCGCTCGACCTGGCGCCTGCGGCAGCGGACCAAGCTGTATGGACTGGTCGAAGTCATCGGCCGATGGTCCATGCTCGACATATTCGTGGTGGCGTTGCTGGCCTCGCTGGTACGGGCCGGGGCGCTGGCCACCATCATCCCCGGCGGCGGCGCGCTGGCCTTTGCCTCGGTCGTGGTGCTGACCATGCTCGCGTCACTGAGCTTCGACCCCCGCCTGCTGTGGGACTCGCTGGAACAACAAGATGCCTGACACTGACAACCTTCCGCCCGCGCCGCCGGGGCTGCCGCAACCCGAACGCCGCCGCCGGGCGCGCTGGCTGCCTTCGCTGGTCTGGCTGATCCCGATCATCGCAGCCGTGGTCGGCATTTCGCTGCTGGTCCACACGCTGTCCTCGCGCGGACCAGAGATCACCGTGAGCTTCCGCTCGGCCGAAGGCCTGACGCCGGGCAAGACGGCCGTGCGCTACAAGGACGTGGATATCGGGCTGGTGAAGTCCGTGCGGCTCGCGCACGACCGCTCGCACGTGCTGGCCGTGATCGACCTGACCAAGGATGCGGAAAACTTCGCCGTGGCCGACACGCGCTTCTGGGTGGTGCGGCCGCGCTTTGCCGCGAGCGGCGTATCGGGCCTGGAAACGCTGTTGTCCGGTGCGTACATCGGCGTGGACGCGGGCAAGTCCACCGAGACCACGCGCGAATTCAAGGGACTCGAAGCGCCGCCCGTGGTGACCTCGGACTCGTCGGGCAAGCAGTTCGTGCTGCGCGCCTCGGACCTGGGCTCGCTCGATATCGGCTCGCCGGTCTATTACCGGCGCGTGCAGGTGGGCCAGGTGGTGGCTTTCCAGCTCGATCCGAACGGGCGCGACATCACCCTGCGCGTGTTCGTCAACAAGCCCTATGACAAGCTGGTGAACGCCGATACGCGCTTCTGGCACGCCAGCGGGGTCGACCTCAAGCTGGATGCGTCGGGCCTGAAGCTGTCCACGCAATCTCTGGTGACCGTGCTGCTCGGCGGCGTCGCCTTCCAGGCGCCCGAAGGCACCAGCGCGACGGATGGGGCCGCGGAGAACACGCAGTTCCTGCTGGCAAGCGACCAGACCGAAGCCATGAAGGAGCCCGAGGAACTGGCGCCTACGCTGGCGGTGCTCAACTTTGACCAGTCTGTGCGCGGCCTCTCGCCGGGTGCACCGGTGGACTTCCGCGGTGTCATCGTGGGCCAGGTGCGCTCCATCGGCATCGAGTTCCAGCGCGACAAGAAGGCGTTCCGCATGCCGGTGGTGGTGGAGCTGTATCCGTCGCGCATGGGCTTCCGCGAACGCGATGTGCAGGATCCGACCCGCCGCCACGAGATCATCGCGGGCCTGCTCAAGCGCGGCATGCGCGCGCAGTTGCGCACCGGCAACCTGCTGACCGGACAGCTCTACGTGGCGCTGGATTTCTTCCCGAAGGCGCCGCCGGCCAACGTCGACCTGAACGCGCCGATTCCTGAATTCGCCACCACGCCGGGTACGTTCGACCAGTTGCAGGCGCAGGTCGGCGATATCGTCAACCGCATCGACAAGGTGCCGTTCGACCAGATCGGACAGGACCTGCGCCAAGCGGTGGTGGCGCTCAATGCCACGCTGGCGAGCGCCGACGCGCTGGTGAAGCAACTCAACGGCGATGTCGCGCCGCAGGTGCTGGCCGCGCTGCAGGACGCGCGCAAGACGCTGTCGACCGCCAACGGCACGCTGTCTTCCGACGCGCCGCTGCAGCAGGATGCGCGCCGCATGGTGCAGGAACTGACCCGCACCGCGACGTCGCTGCGCATACTGACCGACTATCTCGAACGGCATCCTGAAGCGCTGCTGCGCGGCAAGACGGAGAAAGAATGATCAATCTGACCGATGCCACGCGCGCATGTACCCTGGCCGCCCTGCTCGCCGCCACGTTGGTGGCGGGCTGCGCCTCGCCGGAACCGCGCTACTACACGCTTGCGCAAGGGCCGGCCGCCGCGGCAAGCGCGGCGATGCCGGCGGTGCCCAACACGGAACCGCTCTGGATCGAAGTCGCCCCGGTGCGCGTGCCCGAACGCCTGAACCGGCCGCAGCTCGTGGTGCGCGACAGTCGCAATGGCAATGAGGCCGGGCTCAAGCTGCTGGACCTGTCGCGGTGGTCATCGCCGCTGCCCGAGGAGATGCGCGATGCGCTGTCGCAACGGCTGCAGGCGAGTTTGGGGGCGGTGGATACCTACCAGCAAGGGCTGGCGGATGTGGAGCCGGTCTACCGCATCACCACCGATGTGGTGCGGCTCGATGCCGATATCGGCCAGCGCGCCGGGGCGACGATCAACTGGACCGTGCGGCGGTTGTCGGATGGGAAGGTGGTGAGCGGGCGGACGCAATCGGACCTGGCTGCGCCCGGAGAGGTCGAAGGCGTGGTGGCGGCTTATCGGGAGATCCTGGGGGCTGCGGCGGGGGATATTGCGCGCGGGGTGATGGGGTTGAGGCGGTGAGAGGCAAACAAAAGGGGCCGGTCCGGATACCACTGGCACCGGATCTATGGTTCCCACGTCCACGGGTTAAGCAGATCGCATTCCGTGCACAAGGGCGGTCGCGGCAATAAGGCAATCTCTGAGCGGCTTCGGGTCAGGAACATGCAGCCGAGCGCTTCGTTGCGCCACGGCGGTATCGACCGGCAAAATGCGCCCCGCAAAGGCGGGCAGGGCAAGAAACCTCCCCCCTGCCGGATTCAGTCTTCCGCGTCCCACAGGGTCGCGCCAATCTCTCGCCGCTGCGCCCGTCGACGCTCAGCCTCCACCATCGCCTGCAGGCATTGCGCCGGACCGCCGCGCACAAGCCTGGCCGGGCAGGCCAGCATCAGATTCTTCGGCAATCCGAAGTCCTCGACCAGATACCCCCGCTCATCCCGCGCAAGTCCGAGTTCATCGACCGTGGCCGTCACGCGTTCGCGCAGCGATCCATCCTCCCCGTAGTAGCCCCACACCGGCTTGTTCAGCGCCACGGCGAAACCGACCTCGAAGGCCGTGCCGGAGTCCGGTTCCCCGGGGCCACGAAAATCCCCCAGGTTGGCCATCACCATATCGGCGTGCCGGATCAGCGCGATATTGGCGTCATAGATCCAGCGCGCCGTGTCCGGCCCGGACATCCCCACAGGCGCCGCCTTGTCGAGCGGATACAGACCTTCAAACCCGTACTCCGCGCAGAGCGCCTTGAGCTGTTGGCCCCACTCGACAGCATCCACACGGAACACATCGAAACCGGCCAGATAGAGGGTCTTCATCGCATGGGCGCGTATGCGCAACGTTGATGGCAAGGTTGCCAGCATAGCTCAGCAAGTTCCCCCGCGGACGGCAAGGCTGGCAGCCCTGCGCTACCATTGCCAGTTCCGTTTTCCCGCGATTGCCCCTCTCCCATGTCCGCATTCCACATCCTCCAGGTCGGCCCGCTCGCGCCGCAAACCAACCTCACCCTGCAGGAGCGCTTCAGCGCCGCTGCGCTCTGGCAGCAGGCCGATCCGCTTGCCTGGGCGCGCGAGCATGGCGGTGCGGTCCGTGTCGTGGTGACCTCTGCCCGGCACGGTTGCACTGCCGCGCTGATCGACGCGCTGCCGCGCCTTGAGGCCATCGTCAGCTTTGGCGTTGGCTACGACTCGATCGCGCTCGACGCCGCCCGCGCCCGTGGCATCCAGGTCAGCAACACGCCTGACGTGCTCAACGACTGCGTGGCCGACCTGGCTTTCGGCCTGCTCATCGATGCGGCGCGCGGCATTGCCCATGGCGACCGCTTCGTTCGCGCGCAGCGCTGGCCGCAGGGCGGCTTTCCGCTGACCACGCGGGTATCCGGCAAGAAGCTCGGCATCCTGGGCCTTGGCCGCATCGGCGAGATCGTCGCGCGCCGCGCGGGCGGCTTCGACATGGAGATCGCCTACCACAACCGCCGCCAGCGCGAAGGCGCACCGTGGCGCTTCGAACCGGACCTGAAGGCGCTCGCCGCATGGTCCGATTTCCTCGTGGTCGCCTGCGTGGGCGGCCCGCAAACCGAAGGCCTGGTCTCGCGCGAGATCATCGAGGCGCTGGGACCCAGGGGGATCCTCGTCAATGTCTCGCGCGGCAGCGTGATCGATGAAGACGCCATGGTGGCGGCGCTGGCCGACGGCAGGCTCGGCGGCGCGGGCCTCGATGTGTTCCGCGACGAACCCAATGTCCCGCAGGCGCTGCCGGCGCTGGACAACGTCGTGCTCGCCCCGCACATGGCCAGCGGCACGCAGGAAACGCGCGCCGCCATGACCGCCCTCACGCTGGAAAACCTGGAAGCGTTCCTGGCCACCGGCAAGGTGCTCAATCCCGTCCTGTAAAACCTGCGAACCCGCGCCCTATACTGGAAAACGCCGGCCACCAGGCCGGCGTCAGGAGGCAATATGGGACGCAAGTATGTCGATTGCCGCGAGTATCCGAGCGACATCGGCTGCACGGTCGCACTCAGCGCCGACAGCGAAGATGAACTGCTCGAAGCCGCGGTCCAGCATGCCGTGGCGGTGCACCAGCATCAGGACACTCCTGAGTTGCGCACGCAGCTGAAATCCATGTTCAAGGACGGCGCACCACCGGCCTGAACCCTGTTGGCGCGCCGGCCCCGGCGCGCCTTCTCCCCATCGCCCCTCGTCCCTTCTGTGCGGCATTCGCCGCCCATGATGTTCCCCTTGTGCCCAGATCAATACCCATGCGAGCAACCATGGGGCAAGATTGACGTTCCGCTATATACAGACGTATATTGCGCCTGACAGTACACAGAAGCCATCCGCGCGTCCCAGCGCTCCCAGGAATCTTCCGATGCACACTTCCCGCTCCGTCCGCACGCCGGGCACGGCGTTCCGCCGCCGTGCCGTTCATTTCGCCAGCGCCGCGCTGTTCGCCCTGGCGCTGGCCGCGCCGCCGGCATTCGGCGCCGATCTGGTGGTATCGGCGGCGGCGAGCCTGACCAATGCATTCAAGACGCTGGCCGAATCTTTCGAGAAGGCGCACCCTGACACCAAGGTCGTGCTCAACTTTGGCGCGTCCGACGTGCTGATGCAGCAGATCATCAAGGGCGCGCCGGCCGACGTGTTTGCCTCCGCCGACCAGGAAGCGATGAACAAGGCCGAGGCCGAGAAAGTCGTGGCCCACGCCACGCGCCGCGACTTCGCCGCCAACCAGGTCGTGCTGATCGTGCCGAACGACAGCAAGCTTCAGATCCACGCGCTGCAGGACCTGAACAAACCGGAAGTGAAGCGCATCGCCTTCGGCAACCCGGCCTCGGTGCCGGTCGGCCGCTACACCAAGGGCGCGCTGGAAGCCGCGGGCCTGTGGGACGCCGTCTCCGCCAAGGGCGTGCTCGCGCAGAACGTGCGCCAGAGCCTGGACTATGTGGCACGCGGCGAGGTCGAAGCGGGCTTTGTCTTCGCCACCGACGCGGCGGTCGTGCCGGACAAGGTGAAGGTAGCCGTGCGCGTGCCCAGCCGCACGCCGGTGACCTACCCCATCGCCGTGACCAGCCTGACGAAGCAGAACACGCAGGCCACCGCCTTCGTGAGCTACGTGCTGTCGGCCGAAGGCCAGGCGATCCTGGCGCGCTACGGCTTCCAGAAACCCTGATCGGGATCGACGCCTGCCATGGATGCTGTCTGGGTGCCGCTGCTGCTGTCGCTGAAGGTCGCGGGCTGGGCCACCGCGCTAAACGCCGTGCTCGGCGTGGCCGCCGCCTATGCGCTGGCGCGCTGGCGCTCCCCGGCGCGCGACGTGGTGGATGCGGTACTGACGCTGCCGCTGGTGCTGCCGCCGACGGTGCTCGGCTACTACCTGCTGGTGCTGGTGGGCCGGCGCGGCGTGTTTGGCGAATGGCTTGGCAGGCTCGGCATCGAACTGGTGTTCACGTGGCAGGGCGCGGTGCTGGCATCGACCATCGTCGCCTTTCCGCTGGTGCTGAAATCGGCGCGCGCGGCGTTTGAAGGCGTCGACCACCAGCTCGAAAACGCCGCGCGCGTGCTTGGCGTGCCGGAAGCGGCCATCTTCTTCCGCGTGACGCTGCCACTGGCCGCGCGCGGCATCATTGCCGGCGTGCTGCTGGCGTTCGCGCGTGCGCTGGGCGAGTTCGGCGCCACGCTGATGGTCGCCGGCAACCTGCCGGGCCGCACGCAGACGCTCTCGGTCGCGATCTACGAAGCGGTACAGGCCGGCGATGACAACACCGCCAACCTGCTGGTGCTCGTTACCTCGGTCACCTGCATCCTGATCCTCGTCGTGGCGGGACGGCTGGTGCCGGCCGCGGCGCGCAATCCCGCCGAAATCTACGAACGCGGACGCGTGCGGCGCACGCGTTCGGCACAGTGAGGCTGCCATGGGCATGCAAGTCAGCATCCGCAAGCGCATGGTGTCGGCCGACCGGCATTTCGCGCTCGACATCGCCTTCGATTCGGCCAGCCGCCGCATCGCGCTGTTCGGCCCGTCCGGCGCCGGCAAGAGCCTGACGCTGCGCGCCATTGCCGGGCTGCTGATGCCGGATGCCGGCCGCATCGTCCTGAATGGCCGCACGCTGTTCGACGCCGAGGCCGGCATCAACGTGCGCCCGCAAGAGCGCCGCGTCGCTTACCTGTTCCAGGAATATGCGCTGTTCCCGCACCTGACCGTGGGGCAGAACATCGCGTTCGGCCTGTCGAAAAGCTGGCGCAATCCGCGCCGCGGCGCCACGCATCCCGAGACCGATCGCTGGGTCGAGGCCTTCGGCCTGCGCGAGATCGTCGGCAACTATCCCGGCGAAATCTCCGGCGGGCAGAAACAGCGCGTGGCACTGGCGCGCGCGCTGGTGGCCAGGCCCGATATCGTGCTGCTCGACGAACCGTTCTCGGCACTCGACCCCGCGCTGCGCCAGCGCATGCGCCAGGAACTGCGCGCCTTGCAGGCCAGCCTCGACGTGCCGATGGTGGTCATCTCGCACGACCCGGCCGACGTGGAAGCGCTCGGCGAACACGTGCTGGAGATCCGCGAAGGCCGCATCCATGGCAGCGGCACCGCGCGCCAGCATCCGCCCGTCTACGCCCCGCTGCGCGCCAGCGTGGTCTGAGCCGCGCGCAGCAGGTCGACATAGGCGCCCTCGAGCAGGGCGCCTGCTCCCACTCCCAACTGGTCCAGCAAGCCGTGCGCTTCCGCCACGCCGGCGGCTACGCTCTCGTCGTCGGCCAGCACCACCTCCAGCTCCAGGAACTCGCCGAGACCTTCCACGCGGTCCAGGTGGACACGCGTGCGGCCCACCCGATACAGCGTGCGCACCTTGCGCACGCGCCCCGCTTCGCCGTGTGCGGCAGCCAGCGCGGCACGCAGCGTATCGGGCGATGCCGTGGGCGACAGGATGTAGAAGCTTTCCTTGGGGCCGGGCTGGTCTGGGCGCGCATAGAAGATCAGCTCGCCGCGATCGGCACTGAACGCCCTGAGCTTGAGCCGGCCGTTGGGGCACGGGAAGAAGGTGTCGTCCTGCTCGATCCGTTCCGGGCCGCTGCTTGCCAGCGCCGCAACACGCGGTTCGATGGCGTCGATGCTGTCCAGACGCGCCTTGATTTCAACGTTCCTTGCCATGGGTACCCCTGTCTTGATGTGCGTGTTCAGCCCAGCAGCAGCTTCGCTGCGATGACCCACATGGTGACGCCGATCACCGCGTCCAGCACCTGCCACGCGCGCGGCCGCGCGAAGACCGGCCGCAGCAGCGCGGCGCCATAGCCGAGCGCGAAGAAGAACAGGAACGACGCCGTCATCGCGCCGGCAGCAAATTGCTTCTCACGGCCGTGGAACTGCGTGGAGACCGAGCCGATCAGCATCACCGTGTCGAGGTACACGTGCGGGTTGAGCCAGGTGAACGCCAGGCAAACGCCGAGCGTCGCCAGCAGCGGCCGGGGCTCGGCATGGCTCGGATCAAGCACCGCCGACGAGCGCAGCGCGGCCAGGAAGCTGCGCGCGCCATACCAGATCAGGAACGCCGCGCCGCCATAGCGCATGGCCGCGGCAAGCCACGGAAGCTGGCGAATCATGACCGCAAAGCCCGACACGCCAGCCAGGATCAACAGCGCATCGGACAATGCGCAAACCAGGCAGACCCAGAACACATGCTCGCGGCGCAGTCCCTGCCGCAGCACGAAGGCATTCTGGGAACCGATCGCAAGGATCAGCGAAAGGCTAAGGGAAAAACCGGCCAGCGTGGCGTCCATGTACGGGGATGTCGGAGCTTGCGTCGAAGCCCGACATTATGGACGACCCGCCGCACGCAGCGTACGCGCTGCAGCCTATCCAACCACGCCCAGGATCACGGCCGAGGCCTTGAAGATCGCGAGCGCGCGAACTCCCTCGGCCAGGCCAAGCGTCTGCATGCTCTCGTTGGTGACGATGGCCGCCACGCTGCCGCCGCCATCGAGGTCCAGCACGATCTCCGCATTGACCGCGCCGGGGACGACACGCGACACCACGCCCGGAAGCTGGTTGCGCGCGGACAGGCGCAAACCCGGCTCCGCCAGGCCGATGATCACCGACGATGCCTTGATCAGCGCAAACGCCTCGACGCCAGGCTTGAGCTCCAGCGTCTCGACGCTTTCATGCGTGATGGTCGACACGATGGTCTGCCCGCCCGGCAAGGCCAGCACCACCTCGTCGTTGACTGCGCCGCCACGGACGCTGTCGACCTTGCCAAACAACTTGTTGCGTGCACTGGTACGGATCATGAAACGCCTCATTACGTTAAGGTCTTCGGCCGCGCTGTCGCCCAGGCGGCCCAGGTGGGCGACGAAGCGCCGGTGTTCTTCCTCGAGCGCCCGGTAAGTGCGGATCAGCTGCTCGGCGCGTTCAGTCAGGCGCGTGCCGCCGCCGCCCTTGCCGCCCGCGGCGCGCACGACAAGCGGTTCGCCGGCGCTGTTGTTCATGGCGTCGATGGCGTCCCAGGCGGCCTTGTAGCTGATGCCCACGGCACGGGCCGCAGCCGTGATCGAGCCGTGCTCGCCGATGGCAGCCAGCAGCGCGATGCGGTCCTTGCCGCCCCAGTCGTGTGAGCCGGAGCGGAACCAGATGGCTCCCTGGAGTTCAAGCATGGCGAGGTTGCGCCACCGTGCAAAGGCGGCGCGTCAGAGTCGGAATGCGGCTATGGTAATCGCTTTGCAGCGTCAGCCGGCGCACCGGGTTCCTGATGCACGGGGATGTACCAGTGCATGCGCCCGCCGGCAAAGACGTGCCGGTCCATCTGCCGCAGCAGGCTCCACGCCGTGAACCGGTCGACCGCGAGATCGACCCAGGCCCACGGACGCTCGGGATCGCCCTCGCGGATGATCTCCACGGAGTTGACCGCCACATGCTGCGCGAGCAGGTCGCGCAGCATCGCTTGGGTGACGTTGCGGCGCAGGCCGCGAATCAGTATCTGCATGGCACAGCCATCGCCTTGATGCTCGGTGACATGCCGTGCTACGCGCTGTGGCCACCGCCACTGCGCTTGCCGCCTGCCGGTTTGCTTGCCTGCGGACGCGCCGCCCGCGCGCGTTCGCTGCCGGTCTTGGCCGCCGGAGCCACCGGCAACGCGGCAGGCTGTGCCCCGCCATGCGCGTGGTCGGTGCCGAGCACGTCGGCCACCTCGCGGTAGTGCATCAGGCGCTCGCCCTCCAGCGGCGCGCTGACGGTCAGCACGCGATGCGCGGCCACCATCAGCCTGCGGCGCTCTTCCTGTTCCGGCACCATCCGCGGCAGCGCCTGCAGCGCGCGCTGGCGGTCAAGCTGCACGATAGCGGTCTGCTGCCGCACCAGCGACTTGAACTCGGCCAGCGTCAGGCCGCCGCGTCCTTCGGGCTGCTCGCGCGCTATCTCGCGCAGCAGGTTGAACGGGCGTTCCTCGATCGCCGCATGGGCGTCCGCCACATAGGCCAGGACGCGCACGAAGGCTTCGCGCATGCCGCCCTGACCGATGGCCGCCTCGGCATCGCGCAGGCGCAGCTGCGCCAGCTCCTTGCGCAGTTGCACCGTCACAGGCGACTCGAGATTGACGGGCGCCTGCGCCGTCATGCCCACCAGCGCCGCCATCATCGGCGACTGGTACATCGCTTCGAATACCTGCTCGTACCAGGCATCGCGCACATCGCGGTACTGGTCGAGCGCGGCAGTGATCTGGGCCGACACCGCACGTTCCATCGTCAGGAACGGATTGTCCTGCGCGACCGGATGGCGGTGCTCGCGCACCATCGGCGCCAGCGCGCCGATCCACGCCATCCACGGATTGGCGTCGGTGGCCACCGAGCGCTCCAGCCGCGACGGATGGAGCGCGCGCGCGGCCTCCGCGGTGAGCTCGTTCGATGCCGCGCGCACCAGCGGCGACGCGAAGGTGTCGTAGAGGTGCTGGTTGACTTCGGAGATGCGGCGCACCACCTCGAACGCGCGCTCGTCCTCGCGGCCATCGTCGAGCGCGAGGATGTCGGCGATCTTGCGGCGTTCGAAGCGCACCAGGTAGCGTCCTTCGATCAGGTTGCGGTGCGGCGTGCCGGGCGCGATGTCCTCGATCTTCGCCTCGTACAGCCCCGGCGGCAGCACGTCGATCAGGTCCAGCGCGCAGAACAGTTCGCTGTGCTCGCGGTTGGCCACGCCCGCCGACACGAAGATGCCGAGGTGGCCCACGGTCGGATGCAGGCAGTAGACGATGACCTGGTCATTGGCGACCAGCTCTTCGTCGGTCGCGTACAAGTCCGGAATCCAGTTCAGTGCCTGTTGCGGGGGCGTGATGTTGTCCCCCCAGGACGCGAACACGATCACCGGCGAGCGGATATTGCGCAGGTCCACCACGGTCTTGCCATCGGCGCTGCGCACCTGCCCGGCGGTCAGGCGGTTGCCGACGAACAGGTTCTGCACGATCCAGTCGATCTCTTCCCGGTTCATCAGGAAGTGGCCGCCCCACCAGCGCTCGAATTCCAGAAAGCGCGGGCCTTCGGTATCGGCCTTGGCGTAGACGTTGTAGAGCTTGCTCCAGAGCGTGTTGGAAGGATTGAGCTGCTCGAAGTTCTGCACGAGCCACGCGCCGTCGAAGCGGCCATTGCCCATGTCCGCCGTCAGCGAGGCCAGCCACGACCCGCCCAGCAGGCCGCCGCTGTAGCGCATCGGGTTGGTGCCGCGCACGCCGGACCAGTACGCCAGCGGCGCCCCCGCCACCAGCAGCGGGCCGACCGCATCCGGCGCCACGGCCGCGAGGATCATCAGCGCCCAGCCAGCCTGGCAATTGCCGATGATGAAAGGCTTGCCCGGTGCATCGGGATGGCGTTCGTTGATGATCTGCAGGAAGCCTGCCTCGGCGCGCGCGACGGCCTCGATGGTCTGGCCCGGGCACGGATCGCGGAAGAACGTGATGAAGTAGCACGGGTGCCCGGTGCGCAGCGCGATGCCGATTTCGCTGTCGGCCTTGAAGCCGCCGATGCCGGGGCCGTGTCCGGCGCGCGGGTCGATCACGACGAAGGGGCGCTTGGTCGGGTCGGTCGGCATGCTGGCCGGCGGGATGATGCGCAGCAGCGCGTAGTTGACCGGCTGGGGCAGCGTGCGCGCGTCGGCGAGCATCTCGTGGTCGAACACGAGCACCGGTGGCATGCCTTCGCGTTCGTGTTCGCAAGATTCATTGCCGCGCTGGCGCAGGATGTCGATGAGCAGGACCGAGCGCTGCCAGGCATCCACGCCGTATTCGAGCGCGGCCCATGGCCACGCGGCGAATGGGGCAAAGGCGCCGAACTGCGCCAGTGCGCCGGTGGTTTCAGGCTGAGCAGGCTTTTCGTTGGACAGGCCGCCGGATTCGCTAGCTGACATTCCACTTCCCCCTGTTGGCATCGGGCAGGTGCGTCATGTGTACCGAAGCCGCCCCTTGGAACGATCCGGAAGTGACGCGTTGTGCTTTGCAGCAAAAACAAGCGTACCAGTGGGCTGTGCCAATGGCAACCGCGCCATGTGGGCGAGCGCATGGCATCTGCGGCCGCTGCAAAGCGCAGTTTCCACATCATCGAGACGCGTGAATCGTGGCCTATGCTGAGCCCAATGCGCCTTGCGCAGCGCAACATGCTGCGCCGAACCGAGCCAAGCCAAGCCAAACGGAACTGCTATGTCTGCCATCATCCTGACCAGCCGCGCCGACAGCGTGCGCGCGCGCATCGGCAGCTGCGCCATCGCGGTATTGCTGGCGCATGCGCGCCGCAGCGCGGGGCCCCTTAACTAACTGAGCCGCGCGCAGCGCAGCCGAAGGCGATGATGCGATATCGCGGGCAGTATCGGGCCACGGACAGTTTCGGGGCTGGTTCAATCATTGTTGGAGAGCCTGCAGACGGACGCGCTCCACGCGGCAGGCAGCCGGGCATTCTCTGAAGCCCATACCCGTACGAAATTCTTCGCACGCTACGATCAATATTCGTCCGCTAGGACAAGTAAACGCGCTTCTTTGCTTACTTTCTTGTCGCTTGGACAAGAAAGTAAGTCGCAGGCTACGCCTGCGAAACAGCCGCGCCTGCCAAGCACGACATCCGTTCACTCGAGGTAATACCTTTTAAGCCCGTCAACATCCACCCCCAACCCCTCTGACAGATACCTCCCCATATCCCCATAAGCCCCTTCAATCGCCTGCATAGAAGCTTCCAGGTAACTGGCCCGCACCTCCAGCAGCGGCATCATGACTTCCGGCCGGATGCCAAGCTGCGTCATGCGTTCCAGCGCCTGCGTATTGAACGCGGCATTGCGCTGGTTGGATTCAAGGTAGTTGGCAAGTATGTCGTCCTGCCCAACGCCAAGCGCCGAAAGCAGCAGCAGCGAAGCAAACCCCGTGCGGTCCTTGCCCGCGGTGCAGTGATACAGCAGCGTCTTGCCGGCCTGCGCGTTGCGCATGAATTCGCGGAAGACATCGCGGTACAGCACCGGGAAATCACGATAGACACCCAGCATGAATGCATCCACGTCTTCCGGCGTGCTTTCACGCAGGCGCGGCATCAGCACATCCATCGCCATGCTGCCTTCAAGCACCGGCATCGCGATCCAGTTGAAGCGCTGGCCAAACGAGGCTTCGTCCGCCGACTTCTCACCCGGCGAGCGGAAGTCCACCACCATGTCGAGTCCCAATCCCTGCAGCCGCTCGATATCGGCACCGCAGGCAAGCGCCGGGTTGCCGCTGCGGTACAAGCGGCCGTGCCGTACACGGCGCCCGCCAGCGCCGGCAAGGCCGCCCAGGTCGCGCGCGTTGCTGACGGTCTCAAGTTGCAGTCCGCTTTCCCATTGGTTGATCATCTGTTGTCCTTATTCTGTCTTCCGTGGCGCGACCTGTTTACGCCGCGCGCCGGGCGATACGATTCGTCAGGCCGCCGCCGAACGACGCTCAATTATTTCAGATCACTCCGGCGCATGCGTCACCTGCCGCTTTCCCGCATTGCGCCGAACCGCTGGCCATGCCGCTTTCGGCGCCGGGCTGGCACAATACGCGCCATGAAAAGTCTCTGGTCCGCCTTTGTCAAACTGCTGGTGCTCGCCATCGTCGGCGGCGCGCTGCTCGCCACCGTTGCCGTGCTGATGGCCAACCGGCAGCTACCGTCGCTCGATGCGCTGACCGCGTTCCGCAGCACGCCCGACTACGTTCCGCTGCGCGAATTTCCGCGCGACCTGACGGCCGCTGTGGTCGCCATCGAGGACGAGCGTTTCTACCTGCATGACGGCATCGACTACGTGGGCGCGATCCGCGCCGGCGTGGCCAATCTTTCTGATGAACTGTCACAGGGCGCGTCAACCATCACCATGCAGGTGGCGCGCAACTTCTTCCTGTCACGCCAGAAGACCTATACGCGCAAGCTCTACGAGGTGCTGCTGTCGTACCGGATCGAGCATGCGATGAGCAAGGACGAGATTCTTGAGCTGTATATGAACAAGATCTACCTCGGGCAGGGTGCGTATGGATTTGCCGATGCGGCGCAGACCTACTTCGGCAAGCCGATCGGAAAGCTGACGCTGGCGGAATGCGCGATGCTTGCTGGCCTGCCCAAAGCACCGTCTGCCAACAATCCGGTGGTCAATCCGCGGCGCGCACGGCAACGGCAGGCGTATATCCTGCATCGGATGCTGGAACTGGGGAAGATTTCGCGCGGTGAATATGACGGCGCGCTGCTGGAGCCGATGCGCTTGAAATAGCGCATCGCATCAGGGGATGTCGTAGTGCATGGCGGGCGCGGACTGGCGAAGCCGCAACGCCCGCCAGAAGGCCTTATTCCACCATCGCGCGGTGCCGCCCCATCGCCTCCTGCACAATTTCAAGCAGGCCGGCGCCGGCATCCGCATCGACATGCCCCAGCAAAGCCCTGCGCATCCGCGGCTCCCAGAACCGCTTGATGTGTCCCGCGATATCCGCAAGCGCCTCTTCACGATCGGGCATCGCTTCAAAAAAGCTGCCAATCTGGTTGGCCATCGTAATCAGGTTATCGATCTTCATGCCAGGCTCGCTTCATGTTGCAGGCGTTGGGGATGGGTGTAGACCACGTGGCCGCTGGCGCGGACAAAGCCGGCCAGCGTGACGTTGGCCTGTTCGGCCAGCCGCACGGCCAGCGCGGTCGGCGCGGATACGGCGGCCAGTACGCCAGCGCCAAGCGACGCAGCCTTGAGCACCATTTCATAGCTCGCGCGGCTGGTCACCAGCACCGCACCCGTGGCGATCTCTTCGCCACTGCGCGCAAGCGCGCCGGCCAGTTTATCCAGCGCGTTGTGGCGGCCCACGTCCTCCCGCACCATCGCGACATGGCCGTCGGCGCGCAGCCACGCGGCCGCATGCGTCGCGCCGGTCTCGCGCTGCAGCGCCTGCCTTAATTGCAACTGCACGAACGCGGCCTGGATCACTTCGGTTTGGAAGCTCGCCACGCTCGTCACCGGCGCCGGCATGCGCATCACCTGCTCCAGCGATTCGGTCCCGCACAGCCCGCAGCCCGTGCGGCCCGCGAGCGAGCGGCGCCGCTCCTTCAAACCCATGAACGCTTCCGATGCAATCTCCAGCCGCACCGCAATGCCATGCTCTCGCGTTTCGACCTCGATGTCGTACACGTCGCGCGCACTGGAGACGATGCCCTCGCTCAGGCTGAAGCCGAGCGCAAAGTCTTCCAGGTCCGCCGGCGTGGCCAGCATCACCGCATGCGAGATGCCGTTGTATTCCAGCGCAACGGGCACCTCTTCGGCCAGCTCGTCCGGGCTCAGCGCATGTTCGCCGTCGCGCCAGCGGCTCACGGCAAAGGTGCTGTGCGTGGCCGGCTCACCCTCAGTCTGTTGCGCCGGTTCGAGTTCCGGCGCGTTCAGGCAGCGCATCATGATGCGGTCCTCCTGTCAGCCTACCGCGGCCGGATCGGCACTGGCGGCTTCAAGCAGCTGCAATTGCTGCGCGTTGAACGCGTGGTACTCCTTCTGCCACGCGGACGGCTGCGCCACCGGCATCACCTGCACCGCGGTCACCTTGTACTCGGGGCAGTTGGTGGCCCAGTCGGAGTTGTCGGTGGTGATCACGTTGGCACCGGATTCCGGGAAGTGGAAGGTCGTGTAGACCACGCCCGGCTGCATGCGCTCGCTGACGATCGCGCGCAGCACGGTCTCCCCTGCCCGGCTCTGCACGCCGACCCAGTCGCCGTCCTTGACGCCGCGTTCCTCGGCATCGTGCGGATGAATCTCGAGCCGGTCCTCGTCATGCCAGTGGACGTTCTCGGTTCGCCGCGTCTGCGCGCCCACGTTGTACTGCGACAGGATGCGGCCCGTGGTCAGGATCAGCGGGAACGCGCGCGTGATCTTCTCCGTGGTCGGCACGTACTTGGTGATGATGAACTTGCCCTTGCCGCGCACGAACTGGTCGATGTGCATGGTCGGCGTGCCTTCCGGCGCGTCTTCGTTGCACGGCCACTGGATGCTGCCCAGCTCGTCCAGCCGCTTGTAGCTGACGCCGGAGAACGTCGGTGTCAGGCGCGCGATCTCGTCCATGATTTCCGACGGATTCTTGTAGTCCATCGGATAGCCGAGCGCGTTGGCCAGCAGGATGGTCGCTTCCCAGTCGGCATAGCCGGCCTTGGGCGGCATCACCTTGCGCACGCGCGAGATGCGGCGCTCCGCGTTGGTGAAGGTGCCGTCCTTCTCCAGGAACGACGAGCCCGGCAGGAACACATGCGCGTACTTGGCGGTCTCGTTCAGGAAGATGTCCTGCACCACGATGCATTCCATCGCCGACAGCGCCGCCGCGACGTGCTGCGTGTTCGGGTCGGACTGCACGATGTCCTCGCCCTGGCAGTACATGCCCATGAAGCTGCCTCCGAGGGCGGCTTCGAACATGTTCGGGATGCGCAGGCCCGGCTCGGGGCTGATCTGGACATTCCACGCCGATTCGAACAGGCCGCGCACGGTCGAGTCCGACACGTGGCGATAGCCCGGCAGTTCATGCGGGAACGAGCCCATGTCGCACGAGCCCTGCACGTTGTTCTGGCCGCGCAGCGGATTCACGCCCACGCCTTCGCGGCCGACGTTGCCGGTGGCCATGGCGAGGTTGGCGATGCCCATCACCGTGGTGGAACCCTGCGCATGTTCGGTAACGCCCAGGCCGTAGAAGATGGCCGCATTGCCGCCCGTTGCATACAGACGCGCGGCGCCGCGCAGCATGTCGGCCGGGACGCCGGTCACGCTCTCCATGGCTTCGGGCGAGTTCTCGGGCAGCGAGACGAAATCGCGCCATTGCTGGAACGCGCGGTCCTCGCAACGCTCGGCGATATAGGCGTCGGCCAGCAGGCCTTCGGTCACGATCACGTGCGCGAGCGACGTCACCAGCGCGACGTTCGTACCCGGACGCAGCTGCAGGTGGTAATCGGCACGGATATGCGGCGAATCGACCAGGTCGATCTTGCGCGGATCGACCACGATCAGCTTGGCGCCGGCGCGCAGGCGCTTCTTCATGCGCGATGCGAACACCGGGTGGCCATCGGTCGGGTTGGCGCCGATCACCATGATCACGTCGGACTTCTCGACCGACTTGAAGGTCTGCGTGCCGGCCGATTCGCCCAGCGTCTGCTTCAGGCCATAGCCGGTCGGCGAGTGGCAGACCCGGGCGCAGGTATCGACGTTGTTGTTGCCGAACGCGGCCCGCACGAGCTTCTGGACCAGGTAGCCTTCCTCGTTGGTGCAGCGCGACGACACGATGCCGCCGATCGAATCCTTGCCGTGCTTGGCCTGGATGCGCTTGAACTCGGAAGCGGCGTAGCCGATGGCCTCTTCCCACGACACTTCGCGCCATGGATCGGTGATCTTCGCGCGGATCATCGGCTTGAGGATGCGGTCCTGGTGCGTGGCGTAGCCCCAGGCAAAGCGGCCCTTCACGCAGGCGTGGCCTTCGTTGGCCTTGCCGTCCTTGTACGGCACCATGCGCACGACCTCGTTGCCCTTCATCTCGGCCTTGAACGAGCAGCCCACGCCGCAGTAGGCGCACGTGGTGACGACGCTGCGCGGCGCCTGGCCCAGCTTGATGACGGAAGTTTCGGTCAGCGTCGCGGTCGGGCAGGCCTGCACGCAGGCGCCGCACGACACGCAGTCCGATTCCATGAACGACTGGCTGGTGCCCGGCGAGACGCGGGAATCGAAGCCGCGTCCCGAGATCGTCAGCGCGAACGTGCCCTGCGTTTCCTCGCAGGCGCGCACGCAGCGGTTGCAGACGATGCACTTGGACGGGTCGTAGGTGAAGTAAGGATTGGACTCGTCCTTCTTCATCTCGGTGTGCGTGGCGATCGGGCCACCGTCGTTGTAGCGCACCTCGCGCAGGCCCACCTCGCCCGCCATGTCCTGCAGCTCGCAGTTGCCATTGGTCGGGCAGGTCAGGCAATCCAGCGGGTGGTCGGAGATATACAGCTCCATCACGCCACGGCGCAGGTCGGACAGCTTGTCGCTCTGCGTCTTGACCTTCATGCCGGCTTCCACCGGCGTGGTGCACGAGGCCGGATAGCCGCGGCGCCCTTCGATCTCCACCAGGCACAGCCGGCACGAGCCAAAGGACTTCAGGCTGTCGGTGGCGCACAGCTTGGGCACGCTGACCTGTGCCTCCATCGCGGCGCGCATCACCGACGTGCCGGCCGGCACGGTGACGCTGACGCCGTCGACCTCGAGGGTGACCATCTCGGTCGATTCGCTGGCGGGGGTGCCGAAGTCGATCACATCGCGGCAATCCATGGTTGTCTCCCGTTGTTCTGTTCGTGAAGTCGGCTTGCGTCGACCTATGCCGCCTGGGCAGCGTTGGGGGCGAGGCCGAAGTCCTCGGGGAATTCATTGAGCGCGGAAAGCACCGGGTACGGCGTCATGCCGCCCATGGCGCAGAGCGAGCCGTTGAGCATGGTGTCGCACAGGTCGCGCACCAGCTTGATGTGCTTGACCGGTTCGTTGCCTGCGATGATCCGGTCCATGACCTCGACGCCGCGCGTCGAGCCGATCCGGCACGGCGTGCACTTGCCGCACGATTCGACCGCGCAGAATTCCATCGCGTAGCGGGCCTGCTTCGCCATATCGACGGTCTCGTCGAACACCACGATGCCGCCGTGGCCGACCACGCCGCCGAACGCGGCATAGGCCTCGTAGTCCATCGGCACGTCGAAGCGCGATTCCGGCAGGTACGCGCCCAGCGGGCCGCCGACCTGCACCGCGCGCACGGCGCGGCCGCTGCGCGTGCCGCCGCCATAGTCATGGAGCAGTTCGCGCAGCGTCACGCCGAACGCTTTTTCCACGAGACCGCCCTGGCGGATATTGCCGGCGAGCTGGAACGGCAGCGTGCCGCGCGACCGGCCCATGCCGAAGTCGCGGTAGTGCTGCGCGCCGCGCGCCATGATGACGGGCACGGTGGCCAGCGAAATCACGTTGTTAATGACGGTCGGCTTGCCGAACAGTCCTTCGAGCGCGGGCAGCGGCGGCTTGGCGCGCACCACGCCGCGCTTGCCTTCCAGGCTTTCGAGCAGCGCGGTTTCCTCGCCGCACACATAGGCGCCGGCGCCCTTGCGCACTTCGAGCTGGAAGCGCTTGCCGCTGCCGCGCAGATCGTCGCCAAGCCAGCCTTCCGCGGTTGCAATGGCGATGGCGGCGTTCAGCACGGCAATCGCATGCGGGTATTCGGAACGGCAGTAGATATAGCCCTGCTCCGCACCCACGGCGAGGCCGGCAATGGTCATGCCTTCGATCAGCATGAACGGATCGTCTTCCATCACCATGCGGTCGGAGAACGTGCCGGAGTCGCCCTCGTCCGCGTTGCAGACGATGTACTTGATGGCGGACTTCGCGCCCAGCACGGTCTTCCACTTGATGCCGGTCGGGAACGCCGCGCCGCCACGGCCGCGCAGGCCGGAGTCGGTGACTTCCTGAACGATCGCGGCCGGCTCCATCGCCAGCGCGCGTTCAAGGCCGGCGAAGCCCTCATGCGCACGGTAGTCGTCGAGCGACAGCGGATCGGTGATGCCGACGCGCGCGAAGGTCAGGCGCTCCTGGCGCTTGAGGAACGGAATTTCATCGGTCAGGCCGTGTGCCAGCGCATGCGCGCTGCCTTGCAGCAGACCGGCATCGAACAGTCCCGGCACATCGCCCGCGCTGACCGGGCCGTAGGCCACGCGGCCCGCGGCGGTCTGCACCTCGACCAGCGGCTCGAGCCAGAACATCCCGCGCGAACCGTTGCGCACGATGCGCACGGACTCGCCGCGCGCCTCAGCTTCGCGTGCAATCGCGCGGGCCACGTCGTCGGCGCCCAGGGCCAGCGCGGTGGAGTCGCGCGGGACGAAAATGGTGGTGATGGCGGCGCTCATGCCTGGGCCTCCTCGTTGGCGGGCTGAACGTCGCGCAGCTGGCGCACCAGCACGTCGAAGCGCCTGGCATCGACGTAGCCGTGCAGCTGCTCGCCCATCATGACGGCCGGGCCGCAGGCGCACTGGCCCAGGCAGTAGACCGGCTCCAGCGTGACCGCGCCGTCGGCGGTGGTTTCATGGAAATCGCAGCCCAGCGCGCGTTTCGCGTGTTCGACCAGCGCATCGGCGCCGACCGACTGGCAGGCTTCGGCACGGCAGACCTGCACCACGTGGCGGCCGGCGGGCTGCTGGCGGAAATGGTGGTAGAACGTGATCACGCCGTGGACCTCGGCGCGCGAGAGGTTCAGCGCCTTGGCGATGACCGGGACGGCCGTGTCGGGGATGTACCCCTGGGTGTCCTGGATCTCGTGCAGGATCGGCAGCAGGGCGCCGGGCATGTCCTGGCGCGCCGCCACGATCGCGGCGATGGCCGCTGAGCGGGCCGCGTCGGCCGGCGCCGTGGCGGGGGTGGCGGTATCTGGCATGGCGTCTCCTGTGGGGGCCGCATCCTCGGCGGGGCGACCGTTATATGCTATTTTTGACCTATTTACCGGGCTATAACCACGGCTTTATGGCCGTTGGAGCGACTATAAGTAGTTGTTGGGCTCGGTTCAATAAGCTATTTTTTTCATATGATCCGCATCTCGATTTCGCCACACCTGCAGATCCGGGACGACGGCAGCCCGGCCGCCGAACCGCTGGACGTTTCGCGCCTGGTCGCGCTGCTGGGACACATCGAAACCTCGGGCAGCATCAGCCAGTCGGCCGAGGCGGTGGCGCTGTCCTACCGCTATGCGTGGGGCATCCTGCGCGATGCGGAATCCCTGTTCGGCGGCCCGCTGATCGCCAAGACCCGTGGTCGCGGCAGTGCGCTGACGCCGCTGGCGCAGCAGCTGGTCTGGGCCAGCAAGCGCATTGGCGCGCGGCTGTCGCCGACGCTGGACAGCCTGGCGTCGGAGCTGGAGATCGAGCTGAAGAAGCTGATGGAAAGGACCGACCCGGTCGTGCGGCTGCATGCGAGCCACGGTTTCGCGGTGGCGGCGCTGCGCGATTTCCTCGACGAGCAGCAGGTGCGGCATGACTTGAAGTACTGCGGCAGCGTGGAAGCCGTGGCCGCCCTGGCGGAAGGCGCCTGCGACATTGCCGGCTTCCATGTGCCCGTCGGCGAGTTCGAGGAGGGCATGGTCCGCCACTTCACGACGTGGCTCAAACCCGACACGCATTGCCTGATCCATCTGGCCGTGCGCAGCCAGGGGCTGTTCACGCGCGTGGGCAATCCGCTTGGCCTGCAGACGCTGGAGGACCTGATGCGCAGCGACGTGCGCTTCGTCAACCGGCAGGTCGGCTCCGGCACGCGGCTGCTGCTGGACCTGATCCTGACGGCGCGCGGCATTGACCCGGCACGGATCGAGGGCTACAACAACGGCGAATTCACGCACGCGGCGGTCGCCGCGTATATCGGCAGCGGCATGGCGGACGTGGGCTTTGGCGTGGAGACGGCGGCGCGGCGCTTCGGGCTGGAATTCGTGCCGGTGCTCAAGGAGCGCTATTTCTTCGCGATCGAAAAGAAGAAGCTGACCAGCCCCGCGCTGGCTGACGCCGTGGGCGCGCTGACGAGCGAGAGCTTCCGCCAGCGCGTCGATGCCTTGCCGGGCTATGACGGCAGCCTGACCGGCACGGTGCTGACGCTGGCCGAGGCCTTTCCGGAATATCGCGCGGAAAAGCGCTGAACGTGAAATCCGGTCCGCTTACCTGACCAGCAGCGACAGCCGGTCAGGATGGCCGGCCCAGTCCGCATGATCGGGCAGCGGCCCCTTTGCCTTCAGCAGCGGCGGCCAGTCCGCGCGGCGCGCCAGTTCGGCGTTGAGGGCCACGAAATGGCGCTGGTCTTCGGGCAGGTCATGCTCGGAATAGATCGCGCCGACCGGGCACAGCGGCACGCACATCGAGCAGTCGATGCACTGGTCAGGATCGATGGCCAGGAAGTTGGGCCCTTCGTGGAAGCACGACATGGGGCAGACTTCCACGCAATCGGTGTGGCGGCACTGGATGCAGGCATCCGTCACGACAAAGGTCATCTTGGGGGCAAACAGCGGACAGCAAACCCTTTGATGCTAGCGCGCCACCTCCGCCGGCGGGCCGGCAAGCGCTGTCCGACTCGTTCAAAATGCCTGAACCGCGGCGGCCGGATCAGTAGGTCTCCGGCACGATCATGTCCTGCGGCACCGGCATGCGCACGTAGTCGGCATGCCGCTCGCGCTTGGGCAAAACCACGGGTTCCTGGTCGACGTCCGTATAAGGAACCTGCTGCAGCAGGTGATGGATGCAGTTGAGCCGCGCGCGCTTCTTGTCCACCGCCTGCACCACCCACCAGGGCGCTTCCGCGATATGCGTGCGCTCCAGCATGATTTCCTTGGCGCGCGTGTAGTCTTCCCAGCGGCGGCGCGACTCCAGGTCCATCGGGCTGAGCTTCCACTGCTTGAGCGGATCGTGGATGCGGCTCAGGAAGCGCAGGTGCTGCTCGTCGTCGGAGATCGAGAACCAGTACTTGATGACCTGGATGCCCGAGCGCACCAGCATGCGCTCGAATTCCGGCACGGAGCGGAAGAACTCTTCGTACTGGTCGTCGGTGCAGAAGCCCATGACGCGTTCGACGCCGGCGCGGTTGTACCAGCTGCGGTCGAACAGCACGATCTCGCCGGCCGCGGGCAGGTGCGACACATAGCGCTGGAAATACCACTGCGTGCGCTCGCGATCGTTGGGCGCGGGCAGCGCGGCCACACGGCACACGCGCGGGTTCAGTCTCTGCGAAATGCGCTTGATCACGCCGCCCTTGCCCGCCGCGTCGCGGCCTTCGAACAGGACCACTATCTTGTGGCCGCTGTTGACTACCCAGCTCTGCAGCTTGACCAGTTCGCCCTGCAGGCGGAACAGTTCGTGAAAGTAGCGCTGGCGATGCGCCCGTTCATCGGGTCCATCCTCGGCCAGCATGGCCTGGCCGTCGGGGCCCATCACGAATTCACGATCCTCCAGTTCGAGTTCGAGCTCTTCGTCGTATTGGTCCGCCACCTCGCGGTGGATGCGCCGGATCAGCGCTTCTTCGTGGTCGGTCATCACATGCTCCCCATGCCTGGTCCCGTTTCCCGTTTCCCGCTTCCCGTTTCAGCCCGGGCCTGGCACAGGCCCTCCGGGTGGCGATGCTACTGCGTCAGTATGGCAATCCTGTGAAGGACCGCGCTACGGCCCCTCTTTGCGGAAGGCCCAGCGGCCGGCCAGTACCGTGAACGTCGCCACCAGGGCCACCAGTATCCAGAAGCCGTGCGGGTGCTCCGCCAGCGGAATACCGCCGACGTTCATGCCGAAAAAGCCCGCCACGATGTTGATCGGCAGCGCCAGCACGGTGACCAGCGTCAGCGTGAACAGCGTGCGGTTGGTCTGCTCGTTGAGCTTGGCGGCAATCTCTTCCTGCAGCAGCTTGATGCGCTCTACCAGCGCCGCCAGGTCGTTGAGCACCAGCGAGAACTCTTCGGTCGCCTCGCGCAACTCCTGCAGGTCGTCGTCGCGTATCCATGCCGGCGGGCGGTTGAGCAGCCGGAACATCGCGCCCGGCTCCGGTGCCAGCAGGCGCTGCAGGCGCACCAGCCCGCGCCGCATGGCGCCCAGGTCGGAGCGATTGGCGTGCAGGCGCTGCGCGAGCAACTGGTCTTCGATACGGTCCACGCCGATGCCGGTCTCTCGCACGATCTGCACCAGCACGTCGGCCTGGTCGCGCAGCAGGTGCACCAGCAAGTCCAGCGACGAACGAAAGCCCTCGCCACGGCGCACCGCGGCGCGCAGCTTGTCAATCGAACGCAGCGGCTTCGCTCGCGCCGTGACCAGCAGGCAACGATCGGCACACGCCCACAGGGTCGAAATATCGTTCGACGAGACCCCGAAGTTGTAGATCACGTCATTGACCACCGCCAGCAGCGCCGGATCCTGGCGCTCGATGCGCGTGGAGTGCGAACCCTGGCGCAGTGACTCGAAGAAGTCCTCAGGCAGTTCCAGGCGGGCCTTCATCCACCGCTCACAGGCGCTGTGCGACAGGTTGAAATGCAGCCACAGGAAGGCATCGCCGCCGGGGCTGCCCTGCTCCGCCGCACGCGCACGCGCGAGCCATTCGAGCGCGTCGGTCGAGCCGATCTCACGCGCCGGCTGGCCGGGAGTGAAGAGATAGCCGTTGACGAGGCCCACCGGATCGGAGCCATAGCCGGGTTCGACGATGCCAGGTTGCATGCATGCCCTCGTTGCCGCAGTACGCGCAGGAAGATCCGCCGACATTACCATGGCCGCGTGATCTTCCACAGCAGTTCCCCGGCATGTTCCCCAGCGGTTCAGGCCAGTCCCAGCGCCCGCAGCCGCCGGTACAGCGTGCGTTCGCTGCACCCGAGGTGTGCCGCCAGGGCCTTGCGCGTGCCCGGGAATTCCAGCGCCAGCGTGCGCAGCGCCGCATCGTCGGGCCAGCGCGTGCGGCCGTGGCCTTGCCATGCGATCTCGCCCGGCGAACCCGCGCGTACCGGCGTGGCCCGCCCCTGCAATAGTTCAGGCGGCAAATCGCGGGCGCGGATCACGCCGTCATCGGCGAACAGCATGGCGCGCTCGAGCACATTGCGCAGCTCGCGGATATTGCCCGGCCACGCGTGCGCGCTCAGCCGTGCCGCGGCGTCGTCGTCGATGCGCAGGGTACGGTCCACCGGCAGTGCGCGCCGCAGCAGCGCCTGCGCCAGCAGCGGGATGTCCTGCCACCGCTCGCGCAAGGCAGGCAGGTGGATGGGAAACGCGTTGATGCGATACAGCAGGTCCTGCCGGAATGTGCCCTGCACCACCATTTCCTGCAGCGGCTTGTGCGTGGCCGCCACCAGGCGGAAGTCGGCAGCGTGCGTTTCCAGTCCGCCCACGCGGCGGAACGTGCGCGACTCGATCAGGCGCAGCAGCTTGACCTGCATGGCCAGCGGCACGTCGCCGATCTCGTCGAGGAACAGCGTGCCGTGCTGCGCGGTTTCGACCAGCCCGGGCTTGCGCGACTGCGCGCCGGTGAACGCGCCCTTTTCATAGCCGAACAGCTCGCTCTCGAACAACGTCTCGGACAAGCCCGAGCAATCCACCACCACGAAGGGGCCGGAGGCGCGGTCGCTGGCGTCATGCAGGGCGCGCGCGAACATCTCCTTGCCGGTGCCGGACTCTCCTTGCAGCAGCACGGGCAGCGCGGACGGCGCCACGCGATGCAATTGTTCGAGCACCGCGTTGAACGCGGGCGAGCGTCCGACCAACCCGCCCTCGCTGACGCGCGCGGACGCGCTCCTGACGGTATCGAGCCGTTCGACAAAGGCGACGATGCTGCCGTCGGCGCCCACGATGGGCCGCAGCTCGACATCGACATGCTCGGGGCCGCGCGGCGTGTGGTGAACGTGCAGGACGCGGTCGCTGCCCAGGGTCTCGCGCGCCTTCTGCATCGGGCAGTGCTCGCCGGCGCGGTCGCAGGGCACGTCGTACTGGTGCGAGACCTGGTAGCACTTCCTGTCGACGGTCTGGGTCCCGTTGCGCGCGAACTGCCGCTGGTAGGCGGCATTGGCCGCGACGATGTTGTAGTCGGGATCGAGCACGATCATCGGCTGCGCCTCATGTTCGAGGAAGGCGATCAGCGGACGCATCGCGTCGGCCTGGACCGGCGCGTTGCCGGTCTCGGAAGGGATAGTTTTGGGGGGCGCCATCATTGTGGGCAGACCACTGCCATGGACTGCCAGTTACTGCCAGATGGCAGAGGAGTATGCCATAGGGACACGCTGGAAGCGGCATTCCAAAACGGCTTCGACCTCTCTTTCCCTTTGATTTCCCTGGAGAACCCGCCCTGACCGCGCCACAAGCGGTGCAGCAGGCACGGAAATTGATCCTCTACGGCCCATAACATCAACTGGCAGACAAAATTGGCAGCTACCCCCTCCGCCCCCCGCCTTGCCGTAGAAGGCTTCTTCGACCCTCGCACCAGCACCGTCAGCTATCTCGTACTGGACGAGGCATCGCGCCAGTGTGCCGTCATCGACAGCGTGCTCGACTATGACGCCAGCGCCGGCCGCACCAGCACCGCCAGCGCCGACCCATTGATCGCGCGCGTACAGGCGCTCGGCGCCACGGTCGCGTGGATTCTCGAAACCCATGTCCACGCCGACCATCTCTCCGCCGCGCCGTATCTGCAGGCACAGCTGGGCGGCATGACCGCCATCGGCAATCACATCACCACCGTGCAGGACGTGTTCGGCACGATGTTCAACGCCGGCACCGCGTTTGCGCGCGACGGCAGCCAGTTCAATCGCCTGCTGGCCGACAGCGACCGCCTGCGCATCGGCGGGCTGGAGGTCAAGGTGCTGTCCACGCCGGGCCATACGCCGGCTTGCCTCACCTATCTCGTCAGCGACGGCAGCCGGCCAGCCGCCTTTGTGGGGGACACGCTGTTCATGCCCGACTACGGCACCGCCCGCTGCGACTTTCCGGGCGGCGACGCACGCACGCTGTACCGCTCGATCCGGCGCATCCTGTCGCTGCCGCCGCAGACCGAGCTCTACCTGTGCCATGACTACCAGCCCGGCGGCCGCGAACTGTGCTTCCGCACTACCGTGGCCGAGCAGCGCCGCGCCAACCTGCACGTCCACGACGGCGTGACCGAAGACGATTTCGTCGCCATGCGCACGCAGCGCGATGCCACGCTCGGCATGCCCGCACTGATGCTGCCGTCCGTGCAGGTCAACATGCGCGCCGGCCACCTGCCGGAGCCGGAAGACAACGGCTTGCGCTACCTGAAGATCCCGCTCAACGCGGTCTGAAGCCCGTGCGGCCCGGCCGCCTCTCTTCCGCCGCCTGCCGGCGGCGGGCAGCACTTACCCTCAAGGAACGCCCCCAAACATGGATCCTCGCCCCCAAGATCCCCGCTCTGCCGAGCATGCCAGCCACGCCCCGGCCGCCAAGGTCATCGACAGCACGCACCGCGTGGTCATCATCGGCGCCGGTGCCGCCGGCATCGCCGTGGCCGCCAGCCTGCTCGCGCGCGAGCCCGGGCTGGATATCGCACTGATCGACCCCGCGCAGCACCACTACTACCAGCCCGGCTGGACCATGGTGGGCGGCGGCGTCTTCAAGGCCGCCGCCACCGTGCGCCCAATGGCGGACTGCATTCCGCCGCAGGCGCGCTGGATCCGCGCCGCGGTGGCGGCGTTCGACCCCGAGCGCAACGAAGTGCGGCTCGACGACGGCCGCATCGTCCGCTATGAGCAGCTGATCGTATGCCCCGGCCTGCAACTCGACTGGGACGGCATCGAGGGCCTCGTGCAGGCGCTGGGCCGCAACGGCGTGACGTCGAACTACCGCTTCGACCTGGCCCCCTACACGTGGCAGCTCGTCGGCGCGCTGCGCGGCGGCAAGGCGCTGTTCACGCAGCCGCCGATGCCGATCAAGTGCGCCGGCGCGCCGCAGAAGGCCATGTACCTGGCCTGCGACGCCTGGCGCCGCCAGGGCACGCTGGGCGCCACGCGTGTCAGCTTCCTCAACGCCGGCGCCGCGCTGTTCGGCGTGGCGGATTACGTGCCGGCGCTGATGTCGTATGTGCAGGCATACGGCATCGACCTGCGCCTGCAACACCGGCTGACCGCCATCGACGGTGCGCGCCGGCGCGCGCGCTTCGTGCGCACGCTGGCCGACGGCACCACGCAGAATGTCGAAGAAGACTTCGACATGATTCACGTCGTGCCGCCGCAAAGCGCGCCCGGCTTTATCAAGGCCAGCCCGCTCGCGGATGCCGCCGGCTGGGTCAGCGTCGACCCGGCCACGCTGCGCCACCCTGCGTTTGCCAACATTTGGGCGCTCGGCGACGTGACCAACACCAGCAACGCCAAGACCGCCGCCGCCGCGCGCAAGCAGGCGCCGATCGTCGCGCACAACGTGCTGGCCAGCCTGGGCCACGCGCAGGGCCTGGCGCACTACGACGGCTATGGCTCGTGCCCGCTCACGGTCGAGCGCGGCAAGATCGTGCTGGCCGAGTTCGTCTATGGCGGCAAGGTCAAGCCGACGTTCCCGAGCTGGTTCATCGATGGCACGCGCCCTTCGCGCGCGGCGTGGATGCTCAAGGCCAACGTGCTGCCGTCGCTGTACTGGGAGGGCATGCTCAAGGGCCGCGAGTGGCTGGTGCGGCCGGCAGTGGTCGGATAGCCCGCGATGGAAGCCACTCTCCTGACCGCCGCGCTCGGCGGCGTGATCGGCGCCATCCTGGCCGCCACGGGCGCCGGCGGCGGCATCCTGGCCGTGCCGATGCTGGTGTTCGGCCTGCATCTCGGCGTCGCGCAGGCCGCGCCCATGGGACTGATTGCCGTGGGAATGTCGGCTGCGGTCGGTGCGGGACTCGGCTTGCGCGACGGCATCGTGCGCTATCGCGCCGCGGCGCTGATCGGCGTGCTCGGCATGGCCGTGGCGCCGCTCGGCGTGGCGCTGGCCGGGTGGCTGCCCAATGCGCCGCTGATGGCGGCGTTCGCGCTGGTGCTCGGGCTGAATGCCTGGCGCACCTTGCGCAAGGCTGGCACGGTGGCAGCGCCTGCGGAACCACCGCCGTGCATGCTGCAGCCGCAGCGTGGCCGGTTGCTCTGGACGCGTCCGTGCGCACGCGCGCTGGCCGCCATCGGGGCGCTGTCCGGCTTGCTGAGCGGGCTGCTCGGCGTGGGCGGCGGCTTTGTCATCGTGCCGGCGCTGCGCCGCTATACCGACCTGCCCGCGCGCAGCGTCCTGGCCACGTCGCTGGCGGTGATTGCGCTGGTGTCGGCGGGGGCCATCGCGGCGGCCACCCCGCGCGGCCGCGTGGACTGGGGCATGGCCCTGCCCTTCGCGCTTGGCGCGGTGGCGGCGATGCTGGCAGGCAGGCGTTTCGTGGCTGCGGCGGCGCCGGCACGGCTGCAGCGCCTGTTCGCACTGGTAAGCATGGCGGCAGCCGTGCTGATGCTGTGGCGCGTTATCGCGGGCGTTGCCTGATGATCGGACGACCCGTTTAAGTTTCGCTTAAGTCTCAGCCCATAGACTGCTCGCGTACCCAAGCACCGGATCGCCCGGACAGGAGAAACTCATGGCCCCCCAGGAACTGCAGGCACTCGAAACCTTTCTGACCCAGCTTGTGCAGGCCCGCGCCAACGCCAGGGACCCGCAGGCCCAGCAACTCATTGCCGAAGCCGTGGCGCGGCAGCCTGACGCGGCCTACCTGCTGGTCCAGCGCGCCATGCTGCTCGACCACGCGCTCGCCTCGGCGCAGGCGCAGGTTGCATCGCTGCAAGGGCAGCTCGCCGCCGCGCAGGCCAACGCAGGCAATGGTGGCTTTATCAGCGCGCAGAACGCATGGGGCAACACGCCTGTGCAGATGGCACCCGCGCCGCAAGTCATGCAACAGCCTGTGCCACAAGCAATGCCACAAGCGATGCCACAAACGATGCCGCAAGCCGCGCCGGTCCAGGCATCGCGCCCGGGCTTCCTCGGCGGCGGCTTCGGCAGCGCGCTGGGCAGCATCGCCACTACCGCGGCCGGTGTGGCTGGCGGCGCGTTCCTGTTCCAGGGCATCGAGAACCTGTTCCACCACAACAGCGGCAGCGGCTTCCTCGGCCAGTCGGGCTCGGGCCAGGCACCGTCGGAGACCATCGTCAACAACTACTACGGCAACGACGACGCGGCCTTGTCGGGCAATGGCAATACGGCCTCGGCAAACGGCTTCCTGGACGATGGCGGGCTGTCCGGCGGACTCGACGACGGCGGCTTCTTCGACGACGATTCGTCGCTGGCGTAAAGCGCACACGGCGCAACGCGCACTGGCAGGAAGCTTCCCCTGGGCTAGGGCCAGATGCTATGTTGGCAGGACGGATGCGAGGCAGGCCGCGTCGCCCGCGCGAAGCGACCTGCCCGTACCGCACATTCGCGCCCGCCATCCAGGGGAGGACATTGCATGCGCGCACGCTTGCGCCCGCCCACCGAAGGATTCCGCTGGCTGTGGCAGTTGTCTGCGGCCGGCTGGGGATATTGCGGCCTGGCCTACGCAAGCGCCGGACGGCTGCCGCCGCACTGCTGGCCGGCAAGGTCCGGCATGCCGCTGCGCGACCGGTACTCGTCGCGCCGGACCTCGCTGGTGCTGTTCACGCTCGCCTACCGCAAGGGCGTTGCGCCCGGCGGTGCCGCGCCGCCCAGTGAAATCGTGTCGTGGCGCAACCAGGCGTGGATAACGGCCTAAGGGCCTAAGGACCTAAGGACCTGGCAGCCCGCACTCGCCGCGGTAGCGAAGCGCCATCGCGCCAGCTCTCGCGGGCAACGCCAACGCGCGGCTTGCGGCCACGCGGCGTGACGTACACTGGGCATTCGCCCCCTGCCGCCACGCGACCATGCTCGATCTCCTGCGCAAGACCACCGATGTGCTGTTCGCTACGAACCGCCGTTTCCGCCAGGCCAGGCAGTTCCATGCAATTCGCGTCGCGCTCGCGCTGCTGGTTTCGATCGCGCTGACCACCGGCATCGACATCCCGCACGGCGAGTGGGCCACCATTACCGTGCTGGTGGTGATCGGCGGGCTGCAGCACCACGGCAATATCCGCCGCCGCGCTGCCGAGCGCGGCCTGGGCACGCTGATCGGCGCGCTGGCAGGCCTGGCGCTGATCGTGCAGCAATCGTATGTCGGCTTGCCGCTGCTCACCTATGCGCTGATGGCCGTAATCTGCGGCTACTGCGCGTACCACGCGATCGGCAAGGGCGGTTATATCGCGCTGCTCGCGGCGATCACAGTGGTGATCACGGCCGGACATGGCAACCAGAATGTCTATGACGCGCTGTGGCGCACCGTCGATGTGTTCATCGGCACGGCGATCGCGCTGGTGTTTTCGTTCGCGCTGCCGGCCTATGCCTCCTATGCCTGGCGCATCCGGCTGGCGGCGCTGCTGCGTGCGAGCGCGGCGGTCCACCGCAGGATGCAGAGCGGCTTCACCGATGCCGCGGAACAGCGCACGGCCATGCTCGACCTCGGCACGCGGCTGATCCCGTTGCGCGGACTGATTCCGTCCGTAGCCAAGGAGACCGGCGTGCCGGCCGCGGAGTTCGAAGAGATCCAGCACGCCGCGCGCGTCTGCATCAGCGCGCTGGAACTCATGGCCGCGATCGAACAGGAAACCGGCCTGCGCGAGGGCGAAGACCCGGGCATCGAGCCCGCGCTGCTGTCGATGGCCGAGGCGCTCGAGACCGGGCAGGCGCCATCGCCGGCCTCGTCAGCAACCGCCGCCCAGGCCGACCCGCTGCCAGGCCCGCTCCCGTTCATGGCGCGCCAGCTCGCCGCCGACCTGGCCCGCATGCGCGCGCGCCTGGACCGGCTGGGCGCGCAGCACGGCTTTCCCTACGGAACGCGATAGCCCGCACAGGTGCCCCGACCGCGATCGCATCGATACGCACATCGGACCTCCGTGGCCCCATGCGCTTGTCCGCCAATCGCCTACGCCCTTGTCAGACGCGCGCCGATTGCCCCGCTGCCTCGTCCGGTGAATTAATCAAGGTGAACGGGACAACCGGAGGTACCGGAATGAAGTCCATGGACGTGCATGTCGTGCCGGCGCAGCAAGGCTGGGCCGTCGAGGAAGCCAGCAGCCCGGCCAGCCGGAAGCTGTTCGCGACGCAGGAAGATGCGATCGAGGTCGCCACCGAGATGGCCCGGGAGCGTCGCAGCGAGCTGTTCATCCATGGCAGGGATGGCCAGATCCGCAGCCGCAGCTCGTTCGGCCATGATCCGCTCCATATACGGGGCTGATGTCCCCGGCGCACGCAGTCGGGATGCGATTCTGGCGTGGAGCTTGCTGCGAGTGTTGCGCACAACCCTGCGGAGCCAGCCATGGACCCGATCGAGGAAACCGCCCGCTTCCTGCAGCGGCGCGGACTGCGACTGGCCACGGCCGAGTCATGCACGGCCGGCCTTATCGCTTCGCACATCGCCGATGTGCCCGGCTGCGGCGGCACGTTGCAATGTGCCATCGTGGCCTACTCGCCTGATGCCAAGACGCAGATCCTCGGCGTAACCGACACGCTCATCGAACGGCACGGGCTGACCAGCGAGGAAGTGTCGCTTGCCATGGCACAGGGCGTATTGAAGATCAGCCGGGCCAACGTCGCCGTGGCCAATACCGGCGTGGCCGATGATGGGGCGCCGGACGGCACGCCGCCGGGCACGCAGTGCTTTGCGTGGCTGATCCGCCTGCCGGCGCGCGCTGCGCTGCCCCTTGCATTCACCGAGACCAGGCGCTTTCGCGGCAACCGCACCGAGATCCGCGAGGCGGCAGCCTTATGGGCACTGCAGCGCATTCCGCACTACTACGCGCTGGCAACTTCTACCGGCACGCCGCCCGAAACGGCGCCCATCCTTACCGATATCGAGCACCACTCATGATTTCCACCAGACAAGCACCTGAAAAGCATCCGTCGGACCACACCCCGCAATCCCCGCAAGCCCCGGACACCGTCGAGGTGAAGGTCTCCGGTGAAGGCAACGGCCTGGTCGATGACGAGACCTCGGGCTCGATGCCCTTGCCGGACCCCGGCAAACCGGTCGACTCCCGCAAGACGGCCAACCAGGCCAACGGTGGCGAAGGCGACGAAGACGCGACCAGCCAGTAAAGCGGGCGAGATGGCGCACGGGCCGCCGCACGTTGACGGGCTCCCCGACAGCCACCATGGCATGGCGAATGCGTGGAGGGTGGTATGACTGGAGCTGAGATGAACAAAAATGTCGTCACGATCGGGGGTTCGCGCGGTGCGTTCGCCGTACTGCGGAACGTGGTGACGGCCCTGCCCGCGAAAATCGACGCCGCCATTTTCGTCGTGCTGCACGTGGGCAAGCACAAGTCGGAACTGCCATCGCTGCTGAGCCGCTGGGGCAAGTTGCCCGCATCGTATCCAAGCCATGGCGATCCCTGGCACCACGGGCATATCTATGTGGCACCGCCTGACCACCACATGATGATCACGGAGGATACGATCCAGCTTTCCCGCGGTGCCAAGGAGAACTTCAGCCGCCCCGCGATCGATCCGCTGTTTCGCTCCGCGGCCGTGGCGCTTGGCGCGCGCGTGCTCGGCGTGATTCTCAGTGGCGATCTCGACGACGGTGCCGCCGGGCTGGCCTTTGTTCGGGCATTCGGCGGGCGCACGTTGATCCAGAACCCACACCAGTCCGAGGCGGCGTCCATGCCGCAATCGGCCATGGAGGCAGCCGGCGCCGACGCCACGGCGGGCCCCGGGGAGCTCGGTGAAGCGATCCTGGCCATGCTGAGCGCCGGCATCGAGGGCGAACGCAAGCCCATGCGGGAGAAAGACATGCGAGCACTGCGAACCGAGGCCGCTACCTCCGAAAGCGCAATCGGCGCCTATGAGGCGCTGGACAGCATTGCTTCGCGCGCGACGATCACGTGTCCCGACTGTGGCGGAGCGATGTGGCAGCTGCGCGACGGGCATCCGCTGCGCTTCCGGTGTCATACCGGCCATGCCTTCAGCGGCCTGGCTTTGACCACTGCGGAGGACAAGGCCGCCGAGCAGGCGATGTGGACGGCGCTGCGCACGCAGAAGGAGGCGCTGGCGCTGGCGCGAATCCGCGCGACGCAGGCAAAGGCCGACGGCAACCATGACGCCTACCAGCTCGAGCAGTCGCGCATCCAGCAAAGCGAACGGCTGCTGAAGATCCTGCACACCGCGATGTCCACATGAGCGCGAGGTGCGCCGCGGTGCCGCTGCGGCCATGACGATACGCGTCGGCATCTCAACGCACCGTTCGACGCGCGCAGGCTGCGCGAGCGGCTCGACCGGACCGGGCATTGAAGACTGGCGCTGCCGTGATGGAGGGAAGCCAGCCGCGCCGCCTCTACCATGCGAGCCGTGGCGACAGGACAAACAGCAGGTAGACGAACCCCACGACGCACAGCAAGACCAGCAGTGAAAGATAGAAGCGGCTGCGCCCATGCGGATCTGTCTTGCGGTACAGACGGTGTGACTTCTCGAAATGCGGCCTCATGGCAGCGCTCCGCATGGCCGTTTCATGACGCGCGTCCGGCCGCGGGCTCTGTGGCCACGCGCAATTCGCTGCATAACACGCAATCCGGCAGGCATTCAATGGCCACCGCTTCGACGCGCAGCTTTGTGGCGAGGTCGCGCACCGTGCCGCGCAATGTCCAGACCCCGTCGTGGAATTCGGCCTGGACGATGCCGGGATCGACGATCCCGGCCAGCTCGATTTCCAGCCGTTCGCGCAGCCGCGCTTCGCTGGCCGGCACTGCCGTACGCACGCCGTCTCCGTCGAACTGCCCGGGCAACGGTTCGGGCAATCCGCTGCGCCCGGCCGGTGTCGGCCCCGGCGCATTGGCCGGCGCGACACCATACATGCCGTAGCGCTCGACGCCCGCCGGCTCGTTGAGGCCCGACGGTACATAGGGCTGCACGGGCTCGTTGTCGTGACTGGCAGGCTTGACGTCGCCGGCCGCGGCGTGGCCGTGATCGTCGCTCACCGCGCTGTGGCCACCATAGCGGTAGTCGGTCAACCTTGTTCTGTCTTCAGGCATGGTGCGGACTCCAGGAGATCCACCGTGATCCACACGGCTCTGATCTTCTGCGAGCAACGTTCGTACCATGCCGGGCATGCATGACGTGACCGCATATCGTATTGGCCCCATTTTGGCCTGGCCGACTTCATCGGCCGGAATCAGCCGGGCCACTTTCAAGCTGGCGGTAGTTCTTGCGCCGCCGTTGAAGAAAAGGGGTACGGGAGTTGCGTGCGGCAGCGCCTGTGTCGGGCGCCTGGTCCCGCGTCAGGCATGCTCGCCCAGCAACTCCGTTTTGCGGGCCTCGAGCTGCTGCGCGACATCGGCGAGATCGACCTTGGCCTGGATGACGGCGGGGAACAGTTCGTTCTCCTCTTCCTCGACATGGTGGCCGACATACTCGGACAGCACCGTATATCGTGCCTCGAGCATTTCCGGCTCGCCGGACTCGATCTCCGCGATCAGGTCCTTGGCGACGCCGTGCTCGACCTTTGCCTCATCGAGCATGTCGTCCATCTTGTCGTTCACGCCGCGCAATGCGGGGTAGAAGATCTCTTCCTCGATCTGCGCATGGACCGTAAGCTGGCGGCAGGTCTCCGCCGCAATGGATTGTTTGTCGGCATCTTCCTTGGCGTCCTGGAACTGCTTGAACAGCTTCTTCACGTCACGATGATCGTCGGCCAGCAGGCCGAGGGCGGCACGTTGCCCGGTGGGTATTTTCGATTTGTCCATGATGTCGTCCCTGCAATGGAGATTGAGCCATTGGCGCGCCCGCAGCGCAGGACGCCCCGCCCGCCAGCAGCAAAATGCGTTCCATGCGGGGCGCTGCGCGCACGGTGAAGACCGGGGGATGGGAACGGAAGAAACGGAAGCGCCAGCATCTGCGCCGTTGATGCCCCCGACCAACCGACTACTGAGCCGCGTAGCAGCCGCAGGCGATGATGCGATAGCGCTAGCAGTGTCGGGCCACGGACAGTTTCGGGGCTGGTTCAATCATTGTTGGAGAGCCTGCATGCGGACGCGCTCCACGCGGCAGGCAGCCGGGCATTCTCTGAAGTTCATACCCGTACGAAATTCTCCGCACGCTACGATCAATATTCGCCCGTTAGGGCAAGTAAACGCGTTTTTCTGCTTACTCTTTTGTCGCTTGGACAAAAGAGATGGAATGAACGCGCCCCGCTCCCCCTCGAACGACACGGGCAAAGTCCGTGGCACATCGAACGAAGCGTGACCGGCGGAAGGTGGGCCCTCCATCACGAAACGGCATCGATGTGCCAGAGTGGGAGTGTGACCAACCACGCGAGGATGGAGGGACCCGAGATGAATACTACAACCTACGGCCTGGACATTGCAAAGACCGTCTTTCAGCTCTATTGGGTCGAGCCTGACGGAAAGTGTTTCAACCGGCGATTCAATCGCGTCAAACTGCTGGAGTTTCTCGCCAAGCGTCAGCCCGGGCGTATCGCACTCGAAGCGTGCGGCAGCGCACACTGGTGGGCGCGCCAGCTGCGGGCCTTGGGTCACGAACCGATGCTGCTGCACGCCGGCTATGTACGTCCTTTCGTGCAGACCAACAAGACCGATGCGGCCGATGCCAAAGCTATCTGGACTGCCGCGCAGCAGCCAGGCATGCCAGTGGTGCCCCCCAAGACCGAGCCGCAGCAGTGCATCCTCAGCCTGCACGCCATGCGCCGTCTACGCGTGAAGATGCGCACCATGCTGGTCAATCAGTTGCGTGGCACGCTGTTCGAATTCGGTGTCTACTTCCCGCGCGGTCTGCGTACCGGCCTGCACGAGATGGTGCAGCAAATGGCTCACATCGAGCAAAACGTGCCGCCGATGCTATTTGAGGTCGTGCGTGATCAATTGGAAAGTATCGAACGGCTCGATCAGGAGATTGGACGTCTGGATCAGCGCATCGAAGCCTGGGGATGGAAGAATCAGGCCTGCAAGACTATTCTCGCCATCCCGGGCATCGGCATGCTCACGGCGACAG